>JAFGFO010000108.1 GCA_016931085.1 Thermoflexales bacterium | reverse complement strand
GCCTACCGCAAGCTCGACTTTTCCGACCTGCGTGACCCGCTGGGCATCGTCAACGCCCAACTGCGCGAGCAGGCCGAGGCGGCCATCAAGGACAAGATTGCCACCATGAGCATCGAAGAGGTGCTCACCGACAAGGAGCCGATCATTGAGGAGCTGACCACGCGGCTCAAGACCGTGGCCGAGGGGCGCACCAGCGGCGGCCAGACCGCCGGCGAAGGGCTGGGCATCAAGATCGTCACGGTACAGCTCAAGGAGGCCTACGTCAGCTCGCAGCGCCTGTGGGAGAACCTGCAAGCGCCGTTCCGCAACTTGCAGGACAAGAACGCCCAGGTCAGCCGCCTCCAAACCCAGGACGAGATCCGCCAGGCGGAGCTGAAAAACCGCAAGTCGGCTGAGACCGGCGAGGCCGAGGCCATGCTGGAGATCGAGCGGACCAAGCAGAGCACGCAGACCGAGGCCCTGAGCGTCCGGCTGGCCGAAGAGTACAACCGTCTGGTCAAGGAGCAGGAATCGGCCCAACAAAAGATCAGGCTGGAGGAAAAGACGGCGCTCATCCGGCAAGAGTCCGAGCAGCGCCTGGTGCTCGAGGCGGCCCGCGCCGAGCAGGAGCGAAAGTTGGCCGAGCTGCGCCGCGTCCAGGAAGAGGCCGTTGAGCACGCCCGGCTCGACGCCGAAGCCGGCGCCCGCCGCAAAGCGCTCGAGGTCGAGCAGGCGCTCAAGGAAATGGCCGAAGAGACCCGCCTGGCCGAAAACAGGCTGGAGGCCGAGCGGCTGCGAATCGAGCGCGATACCACCTTTAAGAAACTGGATGCCGAGCTGGCCCTGCTGGCCCACGAGCAAGACGCCTTGCTGGCCCAGCGGGTGCAAGAGGCGACGTTGGCGCGTACGCGGCAGGAGCGCCTGGCGCAGCTCGAGCTGGAGGAGGCCACCAACCGCGTCGAGCTGGAGCTGGAGGAAAAGCAGGTCGGGATCGCCCGCTTGCAGCAAGAGGTGGAGAACCTCGTCAACGAGCTAAGCCTGAAGGACCGGCTGATCGAAAAGCTGCCCGAGCTGGCGGCCCACATGCCGGAGGTGCACGAGCTCAAGGTGTTGCAGACCGGCCCGTCCGACGGCGCGTTCGACACGCTGGCTGCCTTCCTGGCCAAGCTGCTGGCGCTGGCCGAGAGCCTGGGGCTGGGGCCAGGGCCGCTGAGTACAGCGGGCGCTGGGGCAGCGGGCCCTGAGGCAAGCGGGAGCGCCGAGCCGGCTTCTCAAGTCAGTACGACACAAGCTTAATCCACTATCAAACAAGCCTGTAGGCTGGCATCCCTATGCCAGCCTACGCTATTTAAAAGTCAGCAGTTACTGCGACCGCTGATTTGGCAAGTTGCAAAATCCCCCTCAAGTCTGACCCAAGATCATCCCTGCGGTTGAGCCGCAAAATGCGCACATGCCTTATACTTGGAACTAGATCGTGTGGCGCAAAACATCTTACCAACCTATTGGCCAGTTGTCCTCTGCAGGGTAGGGCCGGCCTCATTAAATCTGGAGAAGGTGTCATGATTACTGCAATTGTCGTTCTTGCAATGCTTTTTTTCGCACTTGGCAGCCTCTGTCCACTTTGGGTGACTGATGAGGTGCGAGATATTGTCCAGTTGGAGAAATAGACATGTTTAAGCTGCAAAGAAGAAAAATATTCAAGGTCACAAGTCGTATATTGGCTGTTTTGTTCCTGATCGTGACAGGGTTGACCGCAACAGTGATTGTCGCCGGTGTTACGCCCCCGGCTATTCCCACTACCCCTTCGGGGCTTGAGCAATTTCAGTCAGTTTATGTCCCTATGAAGGATGGAACGAAAATTGCCGTGAGAATCACCCTTCCGCCGGACTTGCAAAGGGAGCGGATTCCAGCCATTGTAGAAACCACTTGTTATCTAACAGACATAAAACATACGTTTCTTCTCAATATCATGTTAAAAGTTGGTGGTGACATAAAAGCGAATTTAGGCAGTGGGCACGTTTTCATGGAGGAGGGATATGCTTTTGTCAGGGTTGAAGCAAGAGGTTCAGGGGCTTCTTTTGGCAAAAGAGACATGGTGTGGTCAAAGGCGGAAATCGACGACATTGGACAGGTAATTGATTGGGTTATTGACCAGCCCTGGTCAAATGGCAAAGTAGGAACATATGGAGTTTCCTACAGCGGAAATACAGCCGAACTGGCAGTTGCATTGAATCATCCCAAGCTCTTCGCTGCCGCCCCTCTTTACGCTGATTTCGAGCCGCTAGACCACAACATCATGCCAGGCGGCATTCCTAACCGTTTCTTGATAGAAAATTGGGCTGAAGCGCAGGCACTCCATGACGCTAATATGGAGAAAGGACTTTTTTTGGATGGCACAGCCCCGGTTGATGAGGATAAAGATGAGCAATTGCTTAATCAGGCGCTACAAGAACGGGACAATGCAGATGTGGCACAGGCGTTCAAGGCTATAACCTATTTCGATGACAGGCTCTCAGATCAGTATACAGCGCAGTCTCTTGCACCTTTTTACAGTAAAGATGACATTCAGAAATCAGGCGTCCCATTTTACGTTAGAGTGGGGTGGCTGGATGCCGGCACGGTGAATGGCGCCATTGAGAGGTTTTTGACTTATGAGAATAGCCAGTACCTTGTTATCGGCCCCTGGAACCATGGCGGTCACCAAGTGTACGATCCTTTTCTTGAGACAAACTTGCCTAGGGCATCTCTGGAAGCACAAGCTGAAGAAGTAGTTGCTTTTTTTGATGGATTCCTGAAGGAGGGCGAGGATGCCTTTTCAGGAAAAGAAATCAAGTACTACACAATGGGGGAAGGTGTATGGAAGACGACCAGGGCCTGGCCAGTAAAGGGCTTTGCAACGACACCTTTCTATTTCTATCCAGACGGCAGTCTGAAAGAGACAATGCCTGAAGATACAAGCGGGACAAACCAGTACACGATTGATTTTTCGGCAACAAGCGGAAAGAATAATCGATGGCGTACAAATCTAGGCGCCCCACCTGTCATATATCCTGATAGGTCTGAAGAAGATCAAAAACTGCTCACGTATACCAGTGAACCACTGAAAAACGATCTCGAGATTACCGGGAACCCTATTGCGACCCTCAATCTCTCGTCGACTGCCACGGATGGCGCATTTTACGTGTATCTCGAGGCTGTTTCGCCTGACGGGGAAGTGATCTATATCACGGAAGGACAATTAAGAGCACTGCACAGAAACGAGACGTCAAGAGATTTAGGTCGGGTTATCTTGGGCCCCAGGCATTCTTATGAAAGAGTGGATGGGCAGGAAATGGTTCCGGGTGAGAAGGTTGAATTAAGAATAGGCATGTTTGCGACCTCGGTTCTCATAAAAAAAGGATATAGCTTGAGGATCGCTATCGCAGGGCATGACGCTTCCAACTTTGAAAGAATACCCCAAGATGTAACTCCGACGATTGAATTGCAGACAAATGGCCGTTTTCCGTCGTTTGTAGAATTGCCGACCAAGATACGATAAAGGGGAGGTTGCCCCCTTGGGCGACCCGCTGCGAAGTCCATAGTTACACGTTTTTTAGCATTGTGATGGGATTATGGTATACTTGGCTTGTTGAACGCGGATCTCTAACTATGTTCAAATTATTCCAACGCCTCCAGTGGCAATTGACTCTCTCCTACGCCGTCGTCACCTTTGGGACGGTTATCGTGCTGGCCGCGCTCATTGTGGGGATTACCCTCTGGGCTGAAAGCCAGGAGCACGACCGCATCTTTGACAGCTTCTACTGGTCAAAAACCGCCTTCCAGGATAACATCCCTTACCTGGTAGATGACCGCGCCGCCCTGCAACGCTGGGTAGAACGAGTGCACTCCCAGGGCTTTGCCTGGACGGATTTTCAATCCTACACCGCGCGTGAATCGCTGGATTGCGCCAACATGCTCGTGACCGGCGCCCGGCCCATCTACGTCCTCGACCCTGACCTGGACCTGCTGGCCGCCGCGCCGCTGTCTGATCCCTCTGCCATCGGCCAGCCCTTCGAGGCCCGCGGTTTTGAATCCATCCTCGAGGCTGCCCAGCGCGGCGACAAAGACTATACCGCCCAGAGCTTTGCTCGGCCCGATGGCAACTATGTCGCCGCTTTCCCCCTGCGCAAGACTGACGCCGAGCCGGTGGTGGCGATTGTCATTTACACGCTCAAGCCGCTTGTATTTGCCACTCCTCCCAACCTGCCTATCTACACCACGTTTTTTCTGATCATCTCCGCCATCATGTTTGCCGTAACATGGCCGTTGGGCGCGATCTTTGGCTGGCTGGCTTCCCGCGGACTGCGCAAACGCCTTGGTGCACTCTCCACCGCCGCCAAAGCCTGGAGCAAGGGTGACTTTTCCCTCACACCGCGCGACAAATCGGCCGATGAAATCGGTGAGTTGACCCGTGACCTGGTCAACATGGCTGGACAATTGCAGACCCTCTTGCACGCCCGCGACGAATTCGCCCGCGTCGAGGAGCGCAACCGTCTTGCCCGCGACCTGCACGACACCGTCAAACAACAGACCTACGCCGCCCGCATGCAGCTCTCGGCCGCAAAAAACCTGCTCGAAACCGACCCCCAAACCGCCGCCGAGCATCTCGAATCTGCCCTGCAACTCAACCGCGAAACCCAGCAGGAACTCAAATTGATCATAGACGAACTGCGCCCGGCCGCGCTCGAAGGCAAGGGATTGGCGCAAGCCCTGAAAGAATACACCGCCCGCTGGCAGGAACACACCGGCATTAAAGTCGAGGTCGCCTGCCTCGGCGAACGCTCCTTGCCATTGGATGTGGAACAGGCGCTTTACCGCGTTCTGCAGGAATCGCTCTCGAATATCGCCCGCCACGCCGAAGCTGATTCGGTCAAGCTCAGCCTGAGCACGACTCCCAATCTGGTCACGCTCATCGTCGCCGATAACGGGCGCGGCTTCGAGCCAAACGCCACCTCCCCTAGCTCTTTCGGATTGGCAGGTATGAAGCAGCGCCTCGGCGAAGTTGGCGGCACGCTCAAGGTCGAGTCCAGGCTGGCGGTTGGGACAACCGTAACGGCTGAAGTAAAAGGGCTATCGGAATGGCTGCTATAAGAATATTAGCCCCAAAATAGCTGGAAGGTTTTCTATGCCGATTCAAGTCTTACTCGTTGACGACCACAAAATCGTGCGCCAGGGTGTGCGCGCCTACCTGCATACCCTGGCCGATATCCAAGTCGTTGCCGAAGCTGATTCGGGCCCAGAGGCCATCGCCGCTGTCGAACAATACCAGCCCGACGTTGTCCTGATGGATTTGGAAATGCCCGGCGAGCTGGATGGCATCGCTGCCACGCGCCAGATTCGCAAGCTGCGTCCGGAGACGCAAGTCATCGTCGTCACCTCTCACCACCAGGACGAATATATTTTTCCCGCCGTGCGTGCCGGAGCGATTTCTTACCTGCTCAAAGATATCGAACCCGATGAACTGGCTGCTGCCATCCGCAAAGCCGCGCAAGGCGAAGCAGTGCTGGATTCACGGGTTGCCGCGCGTATCATTCAGGAATTGCAGGGCATCCGCAAAGAAGAGGTCAACCCTTTTGTTGAGCTTTCTGAACGTGAATTTGACGTTCTGCGCCTGATTGCCGCCGGGAAATCCAACGCCGAGATTGCCGAGATACTGGTCATTGGTAAGAGCACCGTCAAAACCCACATCGGCAATATCCTGACAAAACTCCACCTCGATGACCGCACCCAGGCTGCTGTTTATGCCTGGAAGGAAGGGATTGTGCGGCGAAATCCGCGTTGATAACTGGGGACAGCATCGCCAAGAGGTGACCGGCGCCTGAGAGGTGCTGGTCACCCGATCATCCGCGCCACGCGCCGGCCTAGCTCCACGGCGTAATTCGTACCGCGATCCCAGGGGTAGACCTGGCTCATGCTGGCAAAATAAAGGCCGGGGATGGGCGTGCGCACATCGGGGATGTTCCGCGAGTGGTTGACCGGCGGCACCGGCTGGGCATAGGCCTCTTTGAACAGCCAACTGCCCTTGACCCAGCCTGGTTCGAACTTTAGGTTGAAGCGCGCCAGCGTCGGCACAAAGCGCGCCAGCATCTCTTCTTTGGACAGGCGAAAATATTCGTGCTCGGGATCGAGATAATCCCCGCAGTAGACGATGTGGTCGCCGCCGAAATGCTCAGATCCAACATAGTTGGTGTGCTCGACCATCGCCAGGAACGGAAAGCCGGCCTCTTTGGGGAGGTTGTGCCAATAATAGCCTTGTTCGCTCAACTGGTGTTTGAGTGCCAGGATCAACACCACCGCCCCCATCGACTTGAGCGCGAGCAGTTGCCCGGCGTACGACGCCGGCAGCTCCGGCGCGAGCCTGGTCAACAGACGGGGCGAGGTCGTCACAATCACGGCGTCATAGACGGCCTCGTCACTGGCTGTGCTAACGAGCAGTTGGGGTTGCGACTGAGTTGCAGGTTGCGATGAGATTTTCGTCACGGCTGTATTGAACCGAATCTTTCCTCCCTGCTTGCGCACCGCCTCGGCCAGCAGATCGAAAAAGGCTTGGAATCCGCCGGCGAATGTGCCCAGGCGCGGGCTGCGCTTGTGCAGGCGTGCCCACAGCCAGGCCATGTTGACCTGCCGGTAGACCCCCTCGCCAAACTTGCCGATGAGCATCGGCTCCCACAGGGCGCGGTAGGCGCGCGGCCCCATCCAGCGCACCAACCACTCGTGCGCCGTGACGCGCTCCAGCGGCTTCCAATAGGGACTGGCGACCAGGTACAAGCCGGCCAGGCCGTTGCGAAGCCTGTCAGGCCAGGTCAGGCCCGGGTAGCTCAAAGTCAAGATCGCACGCGCGGCGAGTCCCGCGCCGGGAACCTTGTCTAGCCACGGCAGGGAGGGAAAAAGCGCCCCCAGCGAGGCATCTAACGGGTAAAACTTGCCGGCGTGATAGGCGACTGTTTTGGGGCGGGGGAAGAGGATCTTGTCGCCATGGCCGATCTGCCGGATCAGGTCCAGAACCTCGCGGTCGGATTCGAACCAGTGGTGGTAAAAACGCTCGATCGACCAGTCCCAGCCGGGCGCCTTGAAGCCGCCGGCCAGGCCGCCGGCGCTCGGTCCCGCCTCGTAAATCGTCACGTCGTGGTGGGCTAGTGTCAGATCATAAGCGGCGGCCAGCCCGGCCGCCCCTGCACCGATAATGGCTATTTTCATGGGTGTCACTCGTTATGGGTGATACGTGAAACGTAAAACGTAAGGCATTATTCGCCTTGCGCCGAGTTGCTATCCTTCAACTGCTCCGCTTTGCTAAAGTCGCTCCAATGCAGCCCCCCGCGCACGAAATACCATACCCCAAGGGCCGTGACCGGGAACCACAATGCCGCGTGCAGCACCAGCGTGTAGGCCGCCGCGACGTTCTCGTTGACCCCGAAAGCCACCAGCACGGCGATGCCAGGTGTGTCGAAGGTGCCGATGTAGCCCGGCCCGGCCGGGAGTGTCGTGGTCAAGTTGACAATGCCGTTCATCAGCATCAGCGCGAAAAAGCTGACCTCGAAATGGAAAGCGTGCATGACGAACCAATACTTGACCGTCTCCATCAGCCACACGAAAAGGGAGGTGACGAAGGTCATCAGGATGTCGCGCCCGCTGCGCAGGCTGGACAGCCCCTCGGTGAAGCGATCCATAAAGCCGGTCAAGGGTGACTGAAAACGGGCCGGCACAAGGCGCTTGATAAACCATGTGTAAATGGCGGCAAACTGTTTGGGTCTAGCTGCCAGCACCAGGAAGACGATCAACGCGCCGACAAAGGCGACTGTGCCCAGGATCGTGATAAAGCGTACCAGGTCCGGCAGGACGCTCATTTGTGGCAAGGTGAAAAAAACGAACAGCAGCATCACCAATCCGTCAAAGATGCGCTCGACGAGGATCGTCGCCAGGCTGGCCGATATACTGACTCCCTCGCGCTGCTTGAGTACGTAGGCGCGGATGACTTCGCCGGCACGCGCCGGGTAGATGTTGTTGCCCATGTAGCCGATAGTGACGATGGGGAACAAGGCGCGCAGGGGGACAGGCTTGAGCGGGCGGAGCAAATAGTGCCAGCGCCAGGTACGCCCCCACAGGCCCACCATGTAGGCGCACACGCCCGGCACGATCCACCAGTACTCGGCCGTCTTGAGGTGGCTCCAGACCTCGGCCAGCTTGAGGCTGGGCAGGACGAGCGCCAGGCAGATCAGGCTGATCGCCACGCCCAGCCAGAATTTCCAGCTTTTGAATCCCGTGCCATTAAGAAATGACATGCACCTTTGCCTATAACGCCGTGTAGGGGCAGGCCCCTGTGCTTGCCCAGGAAACCTAATCTTACCGCGTATTGGCAAAAGTGTCCAGTCCTGAAACCCGAAACACCTGAAACCTGAAATTAGACACGGAACGCCCCCCATGGTATAATCGAGTAGAGCTTTTGGCGCCACCCACGCTACAAAATGGCGCTTTATGACTATTGAGCTTGCACTGTATGTAAGGTATACTACTACAGTGAAAATGGATATTCAAAGGCACAACCATTAGGAGGTCTACCTTGGCAGAAACAGCCCAAGTTATCAACCTAACCGAAATGAAACGCAACATTGCCTTTCCAGATCAGCTCGTTCCCACCCACAAGTTGCGTGCGTGCATCCAATGCGGTACCTGCACGGCCTCGTGTCCCTCGGCTGCCCACATGGATCTCACCCCACGCCAAATGTGGCGCATGGCCAATCTCGGGCTGGAAGACGAGGTACTGAACAGCAAAACCATCTGGCTGTGCACGATTTGCTACCAGTGCCAAGTCCGCTGCCCGCGTGGCATCCCACTCACCGAAACCATCACCAGGCTCAAAAACCTGGCGATCCAAAAGCGCTTTGAGAAATACAAAGAAAGCACCCGCTTCTACCAGGCCTTTAGCGACGTGATGCGCATCTATGGCCGCATGCGCGAAGTGGAATTTATGGCGCGCTACTTTTTGATGACCAATCCCTTCGCGGCCTTGGGCTTTACGGGCATGGCCGTGACGATGCTGAGGCGAGGCAAGCTCAAGCCCGAGGCGCCCAAGCTGGGCGGCGAGGGAAGGCTGGACAAGTTGTTCAAACGCGTAGCGGAATTGGAGGCGCAGCGATGAAATATCTCTTCTATCCTGGCTGCTCGATGCACGGCGCCGCCCTCGAATACCAGACTTCCATGCTGGCTGTACTGAAGCACGTGGGCGCCGAGGTCCAAGAACTGGACGATTGGACGTGCTGCGGCGCGAGTGTCGCTTCGGTGGTGAGCGACTTGCTTGGCCTGGCCATGCCGGCCCGTAACCTGGCCCTGGCCGAGAAAGTGGGCGATGGTCGCGAGCTGCTGGTAGGCTGCAGCGCGTGCTACACCAATTTCAGGCGCACGGCGATTGCCGCCCAAAACCCGGCTACGCTGGCCAAAATCAACCAGGCCCTGGAAGTGGAAAATGTCACCTACCGGGGCACGATCCGGACGCGCCATCTCATGGATGTGCTGGCCAATGACGTTGGCCCCCAGGCCATCGCCGAGCGTGTCAAACGCCCCCTCACCGGCTTGAAGGTCGCGCCCTATTATGGCTGTCAGACCGTCCGCCCCTACAGCCCTTACGACGATTCGCAGCACCCCGACTCGATGGTAGGCGTCCTGGAGGCCTTGGGCGTCACCGTCTGCCACCACTCGCACGAGGCCATCTGCTGCGGCACCGCACTGCTGACCACCAAGCCCAAGGTGGGCTTTGGAATCGCCGGAGCGATTTTAGAGGCCGCCAGCCCGGCCGATTGCATCGCCACCGTTTGCCCGATGTGCCACATGAACCTGGACAGCTACCAGGACAAGGCCTCCAACGTTCTCGGCAAGCACTTGAGCATCCCGGTCTTGTTCCTGCCGCAGCTCATCGGGCTGGCGTTCGGCCTGCCGGACGACCAGTTATTGCTCAAGCGGCTTGTCGTGCCGGCGGCGCCAGTGCTTGCCCAAATCGCCCAGTAATGGAGTTTGAACTGTCCTGAGGAAAGACTATGAAGCTAGAAGAAATCTGCCGGCAGCTCTCGTTGGACGTACAAACCGCAAAGGACCATCTGGACGTCCCAGTCACAGGGGGATATGCTTCCGACCTGTTGAGTTGGGTCATGGCCCAGGCGCAAGCTGGTAACGTCTGGATCACGATCCAGGCTCATCCCAATATTGTAGCCGTGGCCAGCCTGATCGGCCTGGCGGGCATCATCATTGCCGAAGGGGTAGCGCCAGAGCCGGCCACACTGGAAAAGGCCGAGCAAGAAGGCCTTCCCATCCTGACCACAGCGCTCCCCATGTACGCTGTGGCCGGCCATTTGTACGAGTTGGGCATACGGTGACGGGGGCAAATCTCGAGTTATCGGAGGACGAGCGCAAATGTGCGTCCAGGAGCGTCGAGTCGCCGGATTTGGGAAACTGGGTGGCCTGTATGCGCGAACTGAGCTTGCACATCCTGGACATTCTGGAAAACTCGCTTGCGGCAGGCGCCACCTGGATCGAATTAACAATTGAAGAGGATCTGGCAGCGGACAGCTTGACCATTACCGTCGAGGACGATGGCCGCGGCATGAGCCAAGAACAACTGGCGCGCGTTCTCGATCCATTTTACACCACCCGCACCACGCGGCGCGTTGGCTTGGGCCTCCCGCTTTTCAAGGCCGCCGCCGAGCGCTGCAACGGGAGCCTTGCGATCACGTCCCAAGCTGGCCTGGGCACGACCGTCCAGGTGACTTTTCAGCGCAGCCACATCGACCGTGCGCCCTTGGGCGACATTAAGAGCACATTGATGGCGGCCATACTGAGGGGAACAGCCGACATTCGTTATGTTCACCGGATCAAACGAGAAGGGGCGATCCAAGAATTCGATTTCGATACGGCCAGCATCAGGACTGAGCTGGATGGGGTGCCGCTGACGCATCCACCCGTGCAGCAGTGGCTGCAAAGATTCATCGCCGAAGGAGAAAAAGAGATAGAGATCTCAGATCGCCAGACGGCGTCTAGCCGAAGAGATAGAGACCGGAGATAGAGGCGCCGCTCGCCTACATTTCTTTATCTCCATCTCAATCTCTATCTCCCATCTCTATCTGATGATGAGATTTTTTATCGCCGACCTGCACATTCACACGGTCCTGTCTGCGTGCGCTGAGACGGAAATGCTGCCCGAGCTGATCGTCGGGCGGGCGCAAGCTTTGGGGGTCAGCCTGATCGCCGTCACCGATCACAACTCGGCGGAAAACGCGGCGGCTGTGATCAACGCCGCCGGCGGGACAGGCATCACGGTGCTGCCTGGCATGGAAGTGCAGACGCGCGAAGAAGCGCACATGATCTGCTTGTTCGACAGCTTGGAACAAGCACAGCTTTGGCAGGCTGAAGTTTACGCGCACCTGCCTTCTTTAAAAAATAAAGAGAACGTGTTTGGGACCCAGGTCGTGCTCGACGTGGCCGGCGAGCCGGTGGGCGTGCTGGATCGATTGCTGGCGACGTCGACCTCCTTTTCGGTCGAACAAGTCGTCAATCGGGTGCGAGAGCTGGGCGGGTTGTGTATCCCCGCTCACGTGGATCGCCCGGCTTACAGCCTGATCGCCAACCTGGGCTTTATCCCGCCGGAGTTGGACATCCGAGGCGTGGAAATCTCGCACCTGCTGGGGCCTCAAGAAGCCCGCGCGCGCTTTCCGCAATTGAAGCGCTACAGCCTGGTCGCCAACGGCGACGCGCATCGTTTAAAAGAGATCGCCCGCCGCACGACGTTCAAGATGGCCGAGGTGACAGTTGCCGAAATAGCCCTGGCGCTGGCCGGTGTGGGGGAGCGAGGCGTGTGGGTAGATGGTTTCAGCTCGTTGGGGGTTGAGACGTAGAGTGACTCTGTGGATTGAGAGCGCGTATCAAAACGTGATCGAGGCCAACGCCGCAGCGAGCGGCGATGCCATTCGCACTTTTCAAACTTACGAACAGTTTGTCGCCATTATGGCGAGCGCAGCGAGCGGCGCGCCAGGCGAGCGACTGGCGGACGAGGCGGCCTCTGCGTTGAAGCAGGGAGCGCGGCTGGAGCGGGTGAAGGACATGGTGTTGGCGTCTTTGCCTGGCGGTGTGCACAGCCCTTTCGCTATTCTCCATGCCTGTCGTGGGCCAGCCGCCGCGCCGCCGGCGCACTTGAGCGCCAGCCTGCTTGAATGTGATGCCCCACCCCTGTTTCTCGTGCGCGGCGGGCAATTGGTCTTGCTGCCGCTCGTGGAGGAAGAGTCTCACGGACGGCTCGTCCGCGATTGTGAGTTCACTTTGCAAGACGGCGACTATCTGGCCATGGCGAGCGAGGGCTACATCCGCGCCAAAGGTTGGAATAGGGTATGGGGTTGGCGCGACGTGGCTTTGTCTATCAAGCGGCTAACCGATACGCGCTGCGACGCGGAACAACTGCTGGGGGCGCTCGTCCGCTCGTATTATCGCCTGGCCATAGGCGATCCGACCAAGGCGGTGAGCGTTGTGGCCATGGCCGTCCGGCCCATGCGAACGGCGACAGTGTGGAGCGGCCCGCCGCTCAGCCGCCAGGTCGACCCGGCTGTACTGGAGAAATTCATGGCCGAGTCGGGCAAGCGCATCATCTGCGGTGACACGACGGCTGAGATTGCCGCCCGGCTTTTGGGCGCCGAAGTGGAGATGGAACCCCCGCCAGAAGAGGGGTGGGCCGAGGTGCCGCCGGTGTCCCGCCTGGCGGGCGTGGACCTGGTCACGGAGGGGGTGGTGACGTTGAGCAAGGCGCGCGAGCGCATGGCCAACGCCCAAAACGCGCGTGACCTGCCCAGGCAGGAGGATGGCGCGACGAGGTTGGCGCGGCTATTGTTGGCGGTCGACAAGATCCATCTGCTCGTCGGCTTGGCCGTCAATCCGGCCCAGACCGTCAAGCTGCCGGATGGTGCTGGCGTTGTGCCTATGCGTAAAATCGTCGTCGAGGAGTTGATGCGTGATCTCGCAGCACGCGAAAAAGTTGTAACAGCGGAGTATTTCTAGTCTCGAACCGCGGATGGCGGATTGCAAATCCAAAATCCACAATCGAAAAAGGAGGTAAGTTTATGGATCAACCCAAAGTTGGCGTTTATGTGTGCGAGTGCGGCGTCAACATTTCCGCCACCGTGAACGTCGGCGAGGTGGTCCAGTTTGCACAGCACTTGCCAAACGTGACCATCGCTCGCCAGTACAAATATACCTGCTCGGAACCCGGCCAGAACATGATCAAGAACGACATCAAGCAATTGGGTGTTAACCGGGTGGTGGTGGCTTCTTGCACGCCGCGCATGCACGAAACTACCTTCCAGAACGCGTTGGCCGAGGCCGGCCTCAATCCCTACTACTTTGCCATGGCCAACATCCGCGAGCACGTCTCGTGGATCACCAAGGATATCGAGCAAGCCACGGCCAAGGCCAAGCGGCTGGTCAGGTCGGCGGTGATGCGCGTGGCCTTGCAAGACGAGCTCTTCGCCCGCAAGGAGCCGGTGACCCCCGCTGTGATGATCGTGGGGGGCGGGATCGCCGGCATCCAGGCCGCTTTGACCATCGCCGACGCCGGCTACCAGGTCTACCTGGTGGAGCGCGAGCCATCCATCGGCGGGCACATGGCCGAGCTGGATAAGACCTTTCCCACGCTTGACTGTAGCACCTGAATTCTCGGCCCCAAAATGATGGATGCCGGTCGGCATCCCAACATTGAGCTGCTCTCTTACGCTGAGGTGGAAGGGGTTTCGGGCTACATCGGCAACTTTAAGGTCAAGGTGCGCAAGAAAGCGCGCTACGTGGACGAGGACAAGTGCACGGGCTGCGGCCTGTGCTGGCAGTACTGTGTCACCAGGCGTATCCCCCCCTTGAAGCTGATCAAGATGGGCGATATGAGTGTGGGCGAAAGGAGGCCAGGAGAACGATGAACCTGCAACGGGTGAACGAGATCATTGACAGCTACCAGGCCGACCAGGCCTGCAGCCTGGCTGTGCTGCAAGAGATTCAGCAAGAGTACAATTACTTGCCGCGCGAGGCGTTGGAAATGGTATCCCAACGGCTGGGCCTCCCACGTGGGCAAATCTATCAACTCGCCACCTTTTACCGCACCTTCAGCCTCAAGCCGAAAGGCAAGCACCGCGTCTGCGTGTGCCTGGGCACGGCCTGCCACGTTCACGGCGGCCCAAACATCCTGGACGCCTTCGAGCGGCAACTGGGCATCAAGGCTGGCAGTACCACGCCGGACGGCATGTTTTCTCTGGAAGCGGCGGCCTGCCTGGGCGCTTGCGCCCAGGCACCCTTCGTGCGCGTTAACGAGGAGCCGTTCAACCAGATGACGCCCGTCCGCGCCGGCGAAGTGGTCCAAGACTTGCGCAAGCGGCCCTAGGGGATGATATCATGCCTAAAATAAAAAATTTGGAAGAACTACAACAGTTGCGCCAGCAAGTGCAAAAAGACATCAAGACTCGCACCGAGGCCAAGGCAACCATTACTGTGGGAATGGGCACGTGTGGCATTGCCGCTGGCGCCCGCGAAGTGATGCAAGCGATCCTGGACAAGCTGGCGGAACGCGAGCTGGACGTTCACGTGACCACCGTCGGCTGCATCGGCTTGTGCTCCAAAGAGCCGCTGGTGGATGTCCAGGTCGGCGACGGTCCTCGCATTACCTACGGCAACGTCGCGCCGGCTATGGTGCCGCGCCTCATCGAGGAACATCTGGCGAATAACCGCGTGATCGAAGAGTGGGTTGTCGCTCGGGCCACGGCCTAGGAGAATAGATATGGCTATACAACCTGAAGGTCACAAACAACATCGAGCGGATATATTGGTCAGTTGCCTCCACGAGCGTGCGCCAGAATTGATCCCAGCCCTCGAGGCCGAGTTGAAGCAGCGCGGCCTCGATCAAGAGGTCAAGGTCGTCGCCGCCGGCTGCCGGGGCTTTTGCGATATGGGGCCGGTGCTGCTGGTGCAGCCTGACGACATTTTTTACGTGGGCGTGCAAGCGGCCGACGTGCCGGAATTGATCGAAGAGACGCTGGTCAAGGGACGCGTCGTCGAGCGCTTGACGTACAAAGACCCGGCCACGCGCAAGCGCGTCGCCCGCTACTCGGACATCCCTTTTCACAGCAAGCAAATGCGCGTCGCACTGCGCCACTGCGGGCTGATCAACCCCGAGTCCATTGAAGAGTACATCGCCATCGGCGGCTATCAAGCCTTGGGCAAAGCCCTCGAACTGAGCCCCGAGGCCATCATCGAGGAACTCAAGACCTCGGGATTGCGCGGGCGCGGTGGGGCCGGCTTCCCCACCGGCCGCAAATGGGAATCCGCCCGCAAGGCTGAAGGCGAGCTGAAATACGTCATCGCCAATGGCGACGAAGGCGATCCCAACTGCTTCATGGATCGCGCCCTCATGGAAGCCGATCCCCACGCGATTTTGGAAGGCATGCTCATCGGCGCTTACACGGTCGGCGCACGCCAGGGATTCATTTACTTGCCCTACGAGTATACCCTGGCGGTCAAAAACCTCCGGACAGCCATCACGCAAGCGCGGGAGTACGGGCTGCTGGGCAACGACATTCTAGGCTCCGGCTTTGACTTTGACGTGGAGCTGCGCATGGGCGCGCGCTCCTTCGTGGGCGGCGAATCGACCGCCATCATGCACGCCATCGAGGGCAAGGCCAGCGAGCCGCGCGCCAAGCACGTTCACACGACCGACAAGGGCTTGTGGGATCGCCCCAGCTGCCTGAACAACGTCAAGACCTGGTCCATTGTGCCCGAGATCGTCAATCGGGGCGGCGCCTGGTTCGCCGGCATCGGCACCGCTACCAGCAAGGGAACACAAGTCTTTTCGTTGGCGGGTAAGATCAACACGACCGGGCTGGTCGAAGTCCCCATGGGGATCACCATCCGCGAATTGGTCTTTGGCCTGGGCGGCGGCGTTCCCAAGAAACGTCAATTCAAAGCGATCCAGATCGGCGGCCCCTCGGGCGGCTGCCTGCCGGCCAGTTTGCTGGACATGCCGATGGACTATGAAACACTGGCCGAAGCCGGCTCGATGATGGGCACCGGCGGCGTGGTCGTCATGGACGACCGCACGTGCGTGGTGGACGTGGCCCGCTACTTTCTGGATTTTTTGCACGACGAGTCCTGCGGCAAATGCACGAGCTGCCGCGAGGGCATCCGGCGTATGCTGGAAATCATGACCCGCATCACCCAGGGCGAAGGCAGCCTGGCCGACCTGGATAGGCTAGAGACGCTGGCCCGGGTCGTCCAATCGGTGTCGTTGTGCGGCCTGGGCAAGACGGCGGCCAACCCGGTGCTGAGCACGCTGCGCTACTTTCGCGCAGAGTACGAGCAACACGTCACGGACAAGTTCTGCCCGGCCGGCGTGTGCCGCAAGATCATCGCCTTCGAGATTTGGGACAAGTGCAGGGGCTGCGGCTTGTGCCTCAAGGCTTGCCCCCAGGGCGCTATCACTGGCGAAAAGAAAGAGATGCATTACATCGATCAAGTCAAGTGCATCCAGTGCGGGGCTTGCTTCGAAGTGTGCAACCTCGACGCGATTACGATCGTGCCTCGGACAGCCGTGAAGGCGACACGCCCGGTCAGCGAGGCAACCTCGCCCGTGCAGGAGATGACAGCATGAGTCAGATTACTTTGACCCTAGATGGTCAAACCATCCAAACCGAAGAAGGCCAGACCATCCTGGAGGTGGCTCGCAAGAATGGCATCAAGATCCCGACCTTGTGTTCTCACCCGGCCTTGGAGCCTTACGGCGCGTGCCGGCTGTGCACGGTCGAGGTCGTCCGCAGAGGCTGGTCGAGTCTGCAGACGGCCTGTACCCATCCAGCCTGGGACGGCCTGGAGGTCAAGACACGCTCGCCGAAAGTGATGGAAGCCCGCCGCGTCATCTTGGAGCTGATGCTATCTCGCTGCCCCAACGTGCCGGTGATTCAAGACCTGGCGCTGGAGTACGGGATCGCGGAACCGCCTTACCCGACCGATACGCCGGACGAGGACTGTATCCTGTGCGGCCTGTGCGTGCGTGTGTGCAATGACATGGTCAAGGCGCACGTCTTGAACTTTTCCAACCGGGGAACGGACCGGGTGGTTGGGCCGCCTTTCCTGGAAAAGACCCGCGAGTGCATCGGCTGCGGCGCGTGCACCATCGTCTGCCCCACCGGCGCGATCCAGATCGTCCTGGAAAAGGCCGGCGTGTACAAGGAAAAACCGCTGGGGCCGACCTCGGCCATCTACGTGCCGTCGCTGCAGGCCGTGCCACGCGTGCCGGTGATCGACACAGACTCGTGCATCCGCTTCCGCCAACAAGATCGCTCCGGCGGCCAGATCGCCGATGCCTGCGGCGTCTGCCAGATCATGTGCGAGGCTGGCGCGATTGATTTCAACCAACAAGACGAGCACGTGGAACTGGACGTGGGCGCCATCGTCGTCGCTACCGGCTTCCAGATGTGGGACCCGACCCAGCTCTCCCAATACTCGTACGGCCGGTCCCCCAACATCATCACGGCCGCCGAGTTCGAACGCTTGTCGAACGCCGGCGGGCCGACCGGCGGCAAGATCTTGCTGGCCGATGGCCGCAAGCCCGAGCGTGTGGCCATCATCCACTGTGTTGGCTCCCGCGACCACAACGCGCACGAATACTGCTCGCGCATCTGCTGCATGTACTCGCTCAAGCACGCCCACCTGGTGCGCGACAAGACCGGCGCCGAGGTGTACGAGTTCTACATGGACATGCGCGCCTTTGGCAAGGCTTACGAGGAATTTTACGAGCGGGTCCAGGAAGAAGGTGTGACCATGGTGCGCGGGCGCGGCGCGGAGGTGGAGGTGCTGCCTGCGGCAGATGGCTCGCCGCACGGCAAGCTGCGCGTCAAGGGCGAAGACGCCAACCTGGGCAAGCTGGTGGTGGCCGACGTGGACATGGTCGTGCTCAGCACCGCCATTGAGGCGCCAGCCGACGCCAACGAGGTGGCGGCGCTGTTCGGCCTGAGCCGCAGCGCCGACGGCTGGTTCGCCGAAGCGCACCCCAAGCTGCGCCCGGTGGAGACCAACACCGACGGCGTCTTCCTGGCCGGCTGCGCCCAGGGGCCGCGCGACGTGCCCGAT
>JAFGFO010000107.1 GCA_016931085.1 Thermoflexales bacterium | reverse complement strand
GATACCTTTAGCGTGCCCGGCGCGCCGCCTTACTGGCAGCCGCCTATCCGGGCTGGCGTCGTTCGCTACGAAGAGGACGACCCCGCCCTGCGCTACAATGGCGTTCCCTTCCGGCAAACCGTCGGCACGTGGGCGATGGTTGGCGTTGCCAAGGCCAGCGGTGCTTATGTAGCCAGGTCCGAGACACCTAGCGATACCATCAGCCTCACTTTCGAGGGGAGGTGGGCCAGCATCGGCGTTCGCACCGGCACTAATGCCGGCATGGCGCTGGTTTCTATCGACGGTATCAGCTATGGCTCCATCGATACCTACAGCGCTCTAGAGGATGTCACCAGTTACATTTACCCTGGCCTACCTGCCGGCACTCACACCATCACGCTCACTGTGCTGGACGACCATAACCCTGGCTCGTCAAACAATCTGTTCTACCTGGACTATATCGACGTTTGGGACGGCACCGAGTTTGCTCCGGCGCGGATCGAGGCCGATCGAGTCTCTGACAGCGAGGGGCGTGTTTACTTCAGCGACGGCTGGGGTCACTACAACCTGGCGGCGGCCAGCGGCGGCGTGTACGTTGAGGACACGGTGGACGGGGCCAATCTCTGGTTCTTGTTTACGGGCGACTCGGTCGACTATTTTGCTATCTCTCGCCCCACGCTTAGCCTCGCCCAAGTGTTCATAGACAATGTCGACTATGGCCTGGTCACCGCCACCTATCCCTTTGCGCTTTCACCGCTGGCTTTCCAGTATACCGGCCTGGGCGCTGGCTCGCACGTGCTGCGCTTGCACGGTGTCACGAATGCCCGTGTCGATGCGTTCGAAACGCCGACCACCAGCTTTGTCGGAATGCCCATGGTTGAATGGTACGACACGGCCCCGGGTGGCGGAACGGACGGCATGGTCACCACGCCCGCCGTGGGCGACCTGGATGGCGACGGTATTGTTGAAATCGTAGCCTCTTCGAGCGGTGGCGTTCTCTACGTCTACCGCGGCGATGGGATGGATAGCGGCAGCGGCTCGCCCCTGCTGTGGCAGCACGTCATCACCGGTTCCGATCCCGACGCGCCGGCCCTGGCCGATTTGGACGGCATCCCCGGCGCGGAAATCGTCGTGGGGAGCAATGGCGGCTTGTACGCTTTCCGCGCTGGCGGCACCTTGTGGTGGCACAACACGGCCATTCGCCCCGATTGGGGTGGAACGGCCATCGGCAACCTGGACGGCGACGATCTGCCGGAAATCGCCGTGGCCGCCGCAACTGGCCTGCACGTGGTGGAGCCAGACGGTCAGTTGGCCTGGACCTACAACCTGTTCAATTCCAGCCCGCCCATCCTGGCCGACCTGACCGGAGATGGCGCGCTGGACATTCTAACCGCCAAAAACAATGTGCTCTACCTTTTCGATTACGAGCAGGGCGTCACGCCCACTCTGGCCTGGCAGTTGAGCTTTACCACCACGCTGGAGGGCCGTGGCGCGCCGGCTGTGGCCGATATTGACGGCCTGCAGCCTGGCGGCGACGCTGGTCCAGAGATCGCCGTCGTTTCAAACGGGTACATTCACGTGGTGGACGCCAGTGGCAGCTTGCTGTGGTCATACGCCACCCCCAGCGGCACTCCTGGTGGGGTCTCGATTGCAGACACGGATGGCGACGGCGAGGTGGAAATCGTAGCTTCCGTGCAGGTTGCCAATCCTGGTTATAATCCTGGACGCATCTATGTCCTGAACGCCGACGGCAGCTTGTTATGGGAAGCTATGGCCCGAGACAGCACGTCAGCTAACTCGGTTTCCACCCACGATTTCGATGGCGATGGCGATTGGGAAATCGTCTGGAATGGCCGCGACCAGGGGCTGACGATCTATGACGGCAACAATGGTGCCATACTCTACAACGAGCCGGCCATCAACTCGATGACGGCCAAAGATTTCCCCATCGTCGCCGACGTGGACGGAGATAATCACGTGGAAATTGTCACCGGCGACACCGAGGGCATTTACGTCGTCGGGCACGATGCTGCCTGGGCGCCTTCGCGGCCGATCTGGAACCAATACAACTATCACGTCACCAATGTGGCCGACGACCTGAGCGTGCCGCCCATCGAGCCGGATAGCTGGACGGTTCACAACACCTATCGCACCCAAACGCCGGTGCTCAATCCAGCGCCGGTCTATAGCATCGACATCACCCACACGGTGATGTCGAGCGGCATGGCCGTACTGACAGACACTTTTTCGCTCCCACCCGATACCTCCGCCCCGGCCTATCATTGGCATTACCGGCAGTACTGGTACCAGGCGCCTCACACGATCCACTTTGATGCCCGCCTGCTCGATTTGCAGGCGGGTGAGGTGCGCCAGGTCAGCCATGGCACCGATGTAAGCTACCGGCTCTTTAGCGGGGCCAATCACATTGCCATGCCGCCGTTGTACGTTGAAGCGGCGCGCATCGTCGCTATCACCCCATCCACCGTCGCGCTCGATCCAGGCAGCACGGCCCGGTATACCGTTACTCTGTACAATCCCGCGCCTGACGTTCAGACGTATACGCTGAGCGTGGGCGGGCTGCCGGGTGATTTCGCAGCGCCTGGCAGCGTTCTCGTCGTGCCGGCCAACGCCACGCTGACCCACACGCTGCTCATCACCACGCCGGCCGGTGGCGAGCTGGGGGTGTACAACCTGGCCGTCTACATTCAGACCGGCGCGGGCGGCACAGACACCGCCCCGGCCAGCCTGGTGCTGGCCGATAGACTTGGCCTGAGCATCGCACCGTCGTCACGGCTCGTCGTTTATGGCGGCATCGTAACCTACACCCTCACCCTGACCAACGACGACGACGCGGCCCGCCAGTTTGGCCTGGGTGTGGCCGGGCTGGACGCGGCGCAGATCGCTTTGCCCGCCAGCCTGGCCCTGGCTGCCCACCAGGCCGTCACGGTGCCGCTCGTGGTGACGGCCTGCCAGCCGCAGGGCCTCTATCCATTCCGTGTGGAGGCCAGCGCCGCCCTGGCAGATAGTGATTTGCGCGCCCGCGCTGAGGCTGTCCTGACTGTGCTCGGCGAGCCGGGTGTAGAGCTCAGCCTGCTTCCGCCGACCGCCGTGGCCGGGCAGGCCTCGCCGGCCTTTTTTACCGTGCTCGTGACCAACACCGGCCGCCTGGCCGACGGCTACGATCTGAGCGCCAACCTGCCGGCCGGGTGGCGCTACGAGTTCAGGGCCAATGGCCGCTCACTCGCTCACCTCGACTTGACGCCCTACGTCTTTAACGCCGCTTCGCTGCAACTGGTGGTATTCCCACCCGATGGTGTTCCGGCTGCCAGCTATCCCATCAGTGTCACGGCTGTGTCTAGCCTCAACGCCGGCGTATCGGCCAGCGACGAGGGGCTGGTCGCTGTATCGCCTCGCGGGGTGACCGTCGAGATCATGCCGCACGTCACCACCATGAACCCGCCCGGCAGTAGCACCTGGGATGTTCTCGTTACCAACACGGGGGAACAGGCCGACACGTTTGCTCTCGTGGCCGGGGGGATCGTCTCAAGCTCCGCCCAGTTCGACGCCAATCCCGTCTCGCTCGAGGCGGGGCAATTGACCGTCGTTCACATGAGCGCCAGCGCGCTGGACTTTGCACTGCCTGAAACGTATCCCTTGGCCGTCACGGCCTATTCGCACGGTGATCCCGACGTCTGGGGTTGCGATACCGCCTCGCTTAGCTTCCTTGGCTACGAGGGGGTTGCCCTCAGCGTCACGCCTGCGCTGATCGTGTTCACCGACACGCTCGAGGCCACTTATCTGCTGCTCGTCACCAACACCGCCAACACGGGCACCACCTTTGCGCTCGATGCGAGCGCTGACCCTGCCCTTGGCCTGGCCTTGGAAGTGGACGTGCTCTACATCCCGCCGCACATGACGGCCGGCATTTTGCTCACCGCGCGAGCTAACATGCCGGGCACTTACCGCATCACCGTCTCGGCCGCCTCGACCACCAGCGCCGCTCGAGACGAGGGGACGGCCACGCTGGTCGTCGTTCCCGGCGATGAACTGCCCGCCACGATCACCGGCACGGTCTTTGAGGATGCCAACGGCAACCGGACCCGTGACCAGGGCGAAGCTGGCTTGGGCGGCGTCCAGGTCTCACTCGACCATGCTGTCACCACTACCACCAACGTGAGCGGCACCTATGTCTTGTCCACCACTCAGCCTGGCCGCCACACCCTCATCCAGACTGACCTGCCTGGCTACACTTCTACCACCGCCAACTCGGTCGCCATCACCGTGGCGCTGGGTGGCAACTACCGGGTTGATTTCGGCGACAAGCTCGTCGAGGCTGTCACATGTACCATCGACACTCACGAGCCGGACGATTCGCCAGCCGCCGCCCACAGCCTGGGGATAGGCGTGACTGCCACCCTCAACTTTTGTGACGATGCCGTCGATTGGCTCAGCTTTACGGCCCAGGCTGGCCAAGTGTATACCATCACCACGTGGGCCTGGGGGGCGCGCACCGACACCATCTTGACGCTCTACGATAGCGATGGGAGCACGCAGCTCGCCAAGAATGACAACTATGCGCCTGCGCCGGACCTGTCGTCTCGCATCGTCTGGCAGGCAGCCGTCGATGGCGCTTGCTTTGTGCGGGTCACGAATCGCGACGACTCGAGCGGCGACCAGACCGACTATGACGTGCGTATTGACACGGCCGCCGCCGCTCCGCCCGCCGGGCTACTGTACTTGCCGGTGGTGGTCAAGACCACTATCCCGTCGCTTTACTTGCCGGTGGTGCTCAAGGAGGCTGACTCTTTGGCCGCGCCCTAAACGAAAGTTGCCGCCAGGCAATTCGCTTAACGCTAAACCTGAAACCTGAAACTTGAATCCCAAGCGGGAGATTGGAGAAAAAAATGTCGAACAAAATCCTGGTTACCTATGCCAGCCGGGCCGGTTCCACCGCCGGCGTGGCCGAAGCCATCGGCAAAACCCTGGCCGAGAGCGGCGCGCAGGTGGAGGTGCGCCCCATGCAAGACGTGCATGACCTGTCGCCCTATGGGGCGGTGGTGGCCGGCAGCGCTATCCAGGCCAGCCAATGGCTGCCGGAGGCCATGCAATTTGTGCAGACCCACCGGGCGGAGCTGGCTCAAAAGCCCTTCGCCGCGTTTTTGGTGTGCATGACGTTGGCCATGCGGGGCGGCGAAAAATACCGCGAGCACGTGGCGAACTTTCTACAGCCGGTGCGTGCGCTGGTCAGGCCAGTGGGCGAGGGTCTGTTTGCCGGCGCCCTGGATATCGGCAAAATCCCGTCGTTTGGCGACAGGCTCAAGTTTCGCCTGAGCGTCGTCATGGGCGTTTGGTCGGAAGGCGATCACCGCGATTGGGATGCCATTCGCGCCTGGGCCGGCAGCCTTGGCTCACTATTGAATGCATAGGGGCTGAAGCGTAAAACCTGAAGCCTGAAACTTGAAATCATCTTGGATGAGGTGTGTATGGCCGAATTCGCTTCTCTGAACGCGCTGAATTGCCCCAACTGCGGGGCGCCGCTCGAATTTGCCGCTGGCCGCTCGGTGGTGCGCTGCGGCTTTTGCGGCTCACACATCGAGCGCTCCCAAGAGTCGCCCACCCCGGCCGACGGGGGGCACGCGCTCAGGGCTGGCTTCGTCGATGGCCGCCTCGTCGTGGAGCAGCCGTCCAAGGCCAGGCGTTTCGTCATCAAGATGCAGGCTGGCCAGCCGGTGGTGATCGAGTCCGGCGGCCCGGCCGGCCCCGTTCAGACGACCCTTACCCCCGTTCAGCCAGAGGTGGGCCGGCGGCTGGGCTACTTGTTGGTCTTGTTCATCTTGCTCGTCACGATCGTGCCGATTAGCTGCGCCATGCTCAACACTGCCCGGGTCGGCAGCCTGTTCAAGTCGATCGCCTCCGGCCAGTTTGGCCAGGCGCTCACTGCTGTGCCGACCCTGAACAAGAATATCCGCCTTGGGGGCTCGGCCACCTTCGCGCCGTCTATATCGGACGCGCCGCCCGACATTGTCGCTCTGTCGATGCAGTTCCCGGCTGGCGGCGGCGAGCGCGAGAACCGGCTGGTGGCCCTCAGCAGCGCGTCGCCAAGCCTGCTGTGGCAGAGCCAATCGCTGGGCCAGGACGTCTACAGCGCGCCCCTGTGGGCCAGCAGCGAAATGGTGTATGCGCTGATCAAAGATCACCTGCTTGCTTTTCACCGCGCGGACGGCAGCCTGGCTTGGGACTGCCTGCTGCCTGACCAGGTCTCACTCAATATTTGCCCGAATTGCGTGTGCCTGGTGGGGGAGCGCATTTTTACCCTCAGCGATGATGGCACGCTGCAGGCGCTTGACGCGCGCACCGGCGCGCCCTTGTGGGACTTTCGCGCCATCCAGGATTCGCCGCGCGGCCTCTATCTGCTCGGCCCCCGGCTGGCCTTTATGGATCGTGACGAGGACAATCACGGCCTCTTGCGCGTCTTTGACCCGACCTCCGGTGAAATGCTGACGGCCCAGCCTACCTGTGTTTACTCTGACTGGCCCGAATACGCTGACTGGACCACGCCGCTTTACCTGGAGCCGTCCGGATCGAGCTTTTACCTGGCCTTTGGCTCGCCCCAGTTGTGCGTTCAACGCTGGGACGCTGGTAAGCTAACCCAAGACTGGAATACCCCGGTATCCAACCTGCTGCGTTACGATGAGGATACGCCGCCTCTCATTACTAAGGAGGCCTTGTACGCGGGGGCTGGCCAGCAGCTCGTGGCCTTGGACGCGGCTAGCGGCGAGCTGCGCGTATTGCTCGACGACGCCGATTACGAATTTGTGCCCCTAGCCGTCGAGGGTGATGGGCTGCTCGTGCGCGCCGTGCGCCAACGCGGGACCCGGCGCTTTGAGTTGTGGGTGGTGGACAAGGCCAACGGTGGCGAGGCGCTCTGGAGCTTTGACCTGGGTCAAAACCTGCCGATCGACCCGCCGGACGCCAACACCAGCATCATCGACGTGGACAAGCCGGCCTGGACGTGGCGCGCCGTGCCGGGCGGGCTGGCTGTCTTGAGTTTTGAGCGGGCCGAGGACGACGCGTCATCAAGAAATGGTGGCTCACACGCCGTGCGGATTGAGACGCTTGACTGGCAGACGGGCGTCAGCCTTGACGTCAAGCAAGTCCGGCTCGGCGTGGAGACCAGTATCTTGAGCGTGCCGGGCTGGATGGCCTGGGAGCGCGGCTGGCTGTGGATGTCTGTCGAGGGTAGCCTGCTGGCGCTCGACCCGGTCGCCGGCGCGATCACCTACCGCTGGCCGTAGGGTTGCCTATTTGTAACTGCCAGGTATTTGTCACTTTTTAGACTGGCAGCTCCTGATAGATCTTTTGATAGTTGTGATAGCGCGCTTGGGACACGCTGCCATGTTCGATGGCCGCCTTTACGGCGCAGCCCGGCTCGTGGCTGTGTGAGCAGTCGCTAAAACGGCAGCCGTGAGCCGCGGCCGAGATCTCGGGGTAAAACTGAGCCAACTCGGTCCGCCGCAAGCCGCTCAGGCCAAATTCGCATAGTCCCGGCGTGTCCACTACAAAGCTGCCCGCTTCCAGCTTGATCATCTGCACCTGGGTGGTCGTGTGCCGTCCCTGGCCGCTGTCGCTCACCTGGCCGATGCGCAATTCCAGCCCTGGCTGAATGGCCGCCAGTAGCGATGACTTGCCCACGCCTGACATGCCGGTCAACACCGTCGTTCGCCCGCACAGCAGCTTGCGCACGTCTTCTACTCCCTGGCCGGTGAGCGCGCTGGTGAAAAGCACCCGGTAGCCCAGGTCAAGGTAGGGCTGGAGCGCTGCCCGGCACACGGCCTCGTCTTGGGCCAGGTCGATCTTGTTGACGCAAATGATTGGCGCCAGCTTTTGTCGCTCGGCTGCGATGAGGTAGCGGTCGACCAGTTCCAGCCAGATAGGCGGCGCCTGCCACGAAGCGATCACCAGCACTTGGTCGACGTTGGCCACGATAACCTGCAGCAAATGGCTGCGATACACATCGGGCCGGGCCAGGCTGGTCCGGCGTGGCAGGACTTGATCGACCACTCCCAGGCCCGATCCATCGCCGGCCAGCACGAGCACCTCGTCGCCGACGGCCACGACATTGGTCAGGCCGGTCTCCTCGGCGCTGAGCGAGCCACGCAGGCTGCACATCAGAGTACGCTCATCCACTTCTACCCGGCACAGGCCGCTGCTCACTTCCACCACGATACCCTTGCGCCTCGCCTCGATTTCGTCACCGCCCGCTTCTTCCGGCCGGGATTCAGGTGCTTTACCTTCGCTCGCCGTATCCGCCAGCGCCATCTCCAGCACAGCCCGGCGGCGCTCGCGCTCGCCGCGCGGCATGACCCGCCCGGTATGCGGCGAGAGCGCGTCAAGCGTGTCTGGATCGTCCGAGTTATCCTGCCAGTTTTTAGAGCGCACCGGCTTGGGCTTGCGGTTGCGCTTGATTTTTTTGCGAACGTTAGGCATGATTGTTTGTTAGCCACCATTATACCACAGCCGGTACATTTGCGCGTTGTGTGGTACAATGGCGATATGAAACAACTCGCTTTCGCGCTGACTCTCCTACTGCTGGCCACGCTGGCGTGCAACGCACCGCCCGCGGCGGACGTCCCTACCCGGCCGCCGGCCATCCAGCCGACCAAGGCTCCCGCTCGGCCGCCGCAACCGACTCAAACTCTCGCTCAGCCGCCGGCTGCTCAGCCGCCGGCGGCCCAACCGACCGAGTTACCCACCCATCCGCCGACCGCTCAGCCAACGCCGGCTTTGCCGCCAGAGGAATCGACGGGAGGCATCGAGGGCTCGATCTGCTATCCCAGCAGCTTTATTCCGCCGATGACGATCTACGCCGTCAACCAGGACAGCGGTGAGTGGTACCAGACGCGGCCTGAAAGCCAGACCGACACCGATTACAGCTTCGAGGCCGTCATGCCCGGCACCTATGTCGTTTACGCCTGGCTGGACGAGGGAGACTATGGCGGCTCTTATTCGCAGGCCGTGCCGTGCGGCTTGGGCGTCGAGTGCCAGGATCACTCGCTCGTCTTGGTGATAGTCGAGCCTGGCCTGAGCGCGATCGCGGTGGACGTGTGCGACTGGTACGGCCCGCTGCCGCCCCCGCCGCCGGACTGATAAAGCCATGCCCCGCAAACGCATTAACGACATTGACCTGAGCCGTTGGCGCGACTATGAGCAGGTGTGGACCGATAGCCTGTGGCTGATCGGACCGCGCGACCGCAGCGGCGGCCACCAGTTGGACTATCACGGCAATTTCGTGCCGCAGATCGCCACCCAAGCCTTTACGCGCTACACCCGCAAGGGCGAGGTGGTGCTCGACCTTTTCCTGGGCAGCGGCACCTCGGCCATCGAGGCCGTGCGCCTCCAGCGGCGCTGCATCGGCGTGGAACTCAAGCCCGAGCTGGTCGACTACGTGCGCGCCAAGCTGGGCGATCAAGTGGTGCCCGATAGCGGCCCGCCTGACGCCCCCGTGCAGCTCTTGCAGGGCGACAGCGCCGCGCCAGAAACGGTGGAGCGCGTGCGCCAGGCGCTGGCCGCCTGGGGCCAGACACACGCCCAATTGCTGGTCTTGCACCCCCCTTACCACGACATCATCCGCTTCAGCGAGCACTCCGAGGATCTCTCCAACGCGCCCACGCTGGATGCTTTTCTCACCCTCTTTGGCCAGGTCGTCCGGAACGGCTGGGAATTGCTCGAGCCGGGGCGCTACGCGGTGTTGGTGATCGGCGATGCCTACACGCGCGGCGAGCTGGTGCCACTGGGCTTTGAGTGCTTGCGCGTTTGCCGCGAGCTGGGCTTTCGCCCCAAGGCCATCATCGTCAAGGATATCCAGGGCAACGAGCGAGGCAAGGGGCGGGCCAAGAAGCTGTGGCGCTACCGGGCGCTGGCCGGCGGCTATTATATCTTTACCCACGAGTACGTGATGATTTTTCAGAAACCGGAAACTGTTCAGAGGCATAAAAAATGAGCGGCGACATCCACACCATCGGCGTGATAGGCGTAGGCGGGGTAGGGGGTTATTTTGGTGGCAAGCTGTGCCGCCTGTCGGCTGCTGACCCTGATGTGCGGGTTTACTTTGTCGCCCGCGGCGCTCACCTGGCGGCGATCCAGCAGGATGGGCTGCTCCTCAGCACGCACGAGGGTGAGAGCATCTGTAGACCCACGCTGGCAACGGACAGGCTGGCCGATTTACCTCTGTTAGACCTGTGCCTGGTGTGCGTGAAGGCCTACGATTTGGCTGGCCTGCTTGTCCTGCTCGAAGGCGTCGTTTCGGCCCAAACGCTGATCGTGCCCCTGCTGAATGGCGTCGACATCTATGAGAGAATAAGGGTCGTCATCTCCTCGGCCTCTATCTTGCCGGCGTGCGTCTACATCGGCACGCACATCGAGCGGCCCGGCAAGGTCGTGCAAAAAGGAGGCGCTGGTGAGATCGTGCTTGGCCCAGACCCTCACCGGCTGGGCTGCGCGCCCCAAGCTCTGCGGGAGCTGTTCGACAGCAGTTCCATCAAGCACCGCTGGCTCGACGATCCCTACCCTGCGATATGGGAAAAGTTTGTCTTTATCGCGGCTTTTGGGCTGGTGACGGCCTGTTTTGACCGGACACTGGGACAGGTGATGGACTCCAATGAGCTGAGCCAGCACGTGCTGGGCATTATGCGGGAAATCGCCGAGTTGGCCGGCAAGCGTGGTGTGGCTCTGCCTGAGACCATCGTGGAGGATGCGTTTGCCAAGGGGCGGAATTTCCCGCCCGAGACGAGAACGTCCTTCCAGCGAGACTTCGCGCAGGTCGGCAAGCCGGACGAGCGCGACTTGTTTGGGGGCACGCTCGTCCGGCTCGGCCAGGCCTCGGGCGTACCGGTGCCGGCGACCCGCTTTGTCTACGATCAGTTGCAAAAGCTCAAGCCGCTGGCGCCTGCTTGAGCGCCGGGTTGGCATCGCCGTGCGAGTCGCTGTGGTAATTGCCGGGCAAGGCCAGGATATACTGTCTACGGGCACAAGGTAACATTTTCCATTCTTCTCAAAAAAAAGCGCAACGAGTGGCTGTGCGCAGTATAGACAGAATAAAATCCGTGTTCATCCGTGTCCAACAATGACCAAATCGCCCGACGTGTCGATCTCGAACGGGCTGCCATCCAGCCCTCCAAAATGCTGCACGCTTTGCCTCTCAAACCCGACCTGCTCCAGCGCCTCGCCCAACTCGCGCGCCAGCAGCGGGCGTTGGGGCGTGCTGTTGACGTGCACCGACCAACTGCCTGTCTCGGTTCGCTCAAAGATCGCCGTGTGAAAGGTGATCAGCTCCGGGCCATAGTCGGCAAAGCGCCACACCAGTGTGCAGGCGTCGCCGGCGGGCTGGAAAAAGCGCGGCCGCGCCTCGAGGCGCAGATCATAGTTCAGGTTGTGCAGCACGAGGACGCCGCCCGTTCTGAGCAGTGCATGCATTTGTCCCAGTGCGTCCGTCAGTGCCTCGGGCGAGAGCAGGTGTGGCAGCGAGTTGCCCAGGCAGAGGATGGCATCGAAAGGCGGCGACAGGTGCGCTCCCAGCTCGGTCAAGTCGGCAACCTGGAACGGCACGTCGACGCGCGCGGCCACGGCGTTGGCGCGCGCTTGTTGGATCATGGCCGGGCTGGCGTCGCAGCCCTCGGCGGCGTAGCCCGCCTGGGCCAGGCTTATCGCGTGCCAGCCCGTGCCGCACGCCGCATCCAGCACCCGGCGTGCGCTACAGCGCTCAAGCGTTTGCCGGAGGAACGGCATCTCGAACGCCAGGCGCGCTTGCCAATCGGTCATCACATCAAAGACGCCGGCCAGGCGCTCGTAGAACTCGGTACTGCTCAGTGTGTCCATACGAGACAAGAGGCGAGAACTTGACGTTACTTTCAATCGTGTGATTTCCCCCTCACCCTAACCCTCTCCCCCAGGGGAGAGGGGACGGCGCACGAGCAATCACTCGGATTCGATGATCCGGTATAATTCGATTTCTCCCTTGCCCTTGGCCTGGATCAGGCCTAACGATTCGCCGTGGCAGGTGTGGGCGACGTCCTGCCAGGCCGTGGCGCTGACGTTCACCGTGTCGTCCCGGCCATGCTCTTCGACGCGGGCGGCGGTGTTGACCGTGTCGCCCCAGATGTCGAATGAGTAACGCCGGTGGCCGACCACGCCGGCGATCACCGGCCCCACGTGTATCCCGACCCGCACTTTCCAACCCACCGGCAGCCGGCGGGCGGCGACCAGCATGTCCAGCCCGCAGCGCACGCAGTTGAGCACGGGATTCTCCACGCTTTCCAAGAGTCCCGCCGCGGCCATGAAGGCATCGCCATTGGTCTTGATTTTCTGTAGATGGTGGCGCACGGCCAGGTCTTCGAAGGCTTCAACCAGCGTTTGCAGATAAAACAGCACGTCTTCCGGCTCGTGCTGGTCGCAGTAGGCGGTAAAGCCGACGATGTCGCAAAACAGGACGGCCACGTGCTCGTAGCGGCGAGGCTTGACACGGTCGGTTGTCTTGAGCTCTTCCACCACCATGTCGGGCAAGATGACGCGCAGCAGGCTGTCCGAGTGCTTTTGCTCGGCGTCCAGGCGTTCGTAAGAGCGAGCCGCCAGCAGTCCCAGGGCCGCCTGGTTGAGAAAAATGCGCAGGATGTCTTCGTTCAGCGTGATTTGTTCGGCCACCACCACGCCCAAGACCTCTTGATGGGTTTTCACCGGGTACATGACCCAGTCGTCAAAGCAGTCTTCCCAGCGACTGGCTTGCCCCCCTCGCGCGATGAATTGCCCCTGGCTGTCTTGTTGGCCGCTGCGCCACACCTGGACGAGTGCGGGCCACTCTTCGGATTGCGGATTGTCGGGGTTTGGGCAGCTCGGCAGGCCGGTGGAGGCTGCCAACCTCAGCTTGCCGCTCAGGGCGTCGACCAGCCACAGCATGCTCTTGTGGATATCCAGCTCGTCGCGCAAGTCACCCACAAAGGCCTGGGCGGCTTCATCCAGGTTGGTGATGGCCAGCAAGGCTGTGCTGACCCGGTTCATGCTGACGATCTGGCTAGTTTGCTCGAACAGCAAATGAGCCACACTGGTGGCCTCGTCGCGCTGGGTTTGAGTTTCCTGGAAGGAGAGGGCGTTTTGCAGAGCCAGCGCCAGTTGGTCGGCAATCGCTTGCAGCACGGCTTCGTCGGCCTTGTCAAAACTGGCCGGCCTCTCGCTCTCGACGTGCAGCACACCCAGGCAGTGCCCACCGGCCTGGAGCGGCGCGCTGAGCGCCGAATGCGTGCGGGATAGGGCCGGGTGAGCCAGATAGCGCGGCTCATGGCTCACGTCAGGCACGTTCAACAATTGGCCGTGGGCGGCCGCCCAGCCGCTAATGCCCTGCTCCCCCACTTTCAGACGAGTGCCCAGCAGGTCGAGCTGATCCTCGCTGGCCACCGCTCGGACGACCAATTCTTGGCCTTCTGTCAACGCGGCGCTGACGTGATAGTGACCCAGGTTAGCCTGCACCAGCTCGACGACCTCGGCCAACAATTGATCCATATCGAGGATGGCCGACAAGCGGCGGGCGATCTGGTTGACCAGCGACAGGTGTAGGTTGTTGCGGCGCAACTGCCTTTCTATGTGGTGCCGGTAGAGGGCGATCTCGATATTGGTGTACAGCTCGCGTTCCTCGAATGGCTTGAGGATGTAGCCAAATGGCTCGGCGATTTTGGCGCGCTGCAAGGTGGCTTCGTCTGAGTGAGCCGTCAGGTAGATCACCGGGATGTCGAGACGCTCTCGGATGTGGTGCGCGGCCTCCACACCATCCATCTCGCCTTTGAGCATAATGTCCATCAGCACCAGGTCAGGCCGCAGGCGAGCCGCCTCCTCGATCGCTTCTTCTCCAAAACCCACGATGGCCGAGACGCCGTAGCCCAGGCTGGCCAGCCTTCTCCTAATATCTGCCGCGACGATGCTTTTGTCTTCGACAACCAGGATTTGTGTTGTCATGGCCTATTTCTCAGTTATTGCGACTGGGAAGCTGAGAGTGAACGTCGTGCCCGGCTCGCGCTTGACCTCGAGCGTGCCGTCTAGTTCTTCGGTCAGGAGATGGACCAATTGCAGTCCTAGCGACTGCGTGTTGCGAACGTCTAGCGCTTCTGGAAGGCCTACCCCGTTGTCACTGATGGCCAGGGCATAGTCGTCGCCGTCCCGGTGAAACTGAACGTCAACTTCTCCCTTCTGTCCACGAGGAAAAGCGTACTTGAGCGCGTTGGCCACCAATTCGTTGACGATGAGGCCACACGGGATGGCCGTATCGATATTCAAGTAGATCTCGTCAATATCCATACCGACTCGAATCGTGGCCTTGGTCGCGTACGAGCGAAAGATATGGGCGATCAGGCTGGAAAGATAATCGCGAAAGTCAATCAGGGCCAGGTCCTTGGATTGGTACAGTTTTTCGTGCAAGAGTGCCATCGAGCGGATGCGGTTCTGGCTTTCTTTAAACAGATCGAGTGTCTTTTCGTCCTGGATGTATTCGGTTTGGAGACTGAGCAGGCTGGAGATGATTTGCAGATTATTCTTGACGCGGTGGTGGATCTCTTTCAGCAGCATCTCTTTTTCCTGGAGCGAGTGCTTGAGTGCTTCCTCAGCTTGTTTGCGGTCGGTGACGTCTTGCTTGATGGCGATAAAATGAGAAATGCCGCCGTCCTCATCGCGTACCGGCGTGATCGTCATTTCTTCAAAGTACAAGCTGCCGTCTTTGCGCCGGTTGACCATGTCCCCACGCCAGACCTGCCCGCTGAGGATGGTTTCCCACATGGTGCAGTAAAAGGCTTCGTCGTGCTGGCCCGATTTGAGCGCGCGCGGGTTTTGGCCGATGACCTCTTGGGCCGTGTAGCCGGTCAGGCGTGTAAAGGCCGGATTGACCCAGACAATGTTCCCCTGGCGATTAGTGATGACGATCGCGTTGGCGGCTGCCTCGAGCGCGGTGATTTGCAGGTGCAGGCGTTGTTCAGACCATTTGCGTTGGACGGCCAACGCGTACAGCGAGGCCAGCCGCTCGACGGCCGCCAAATCTTGCTCGGTATAATCCCCTTCGGCGTTGGCCAGTGCAATCTGTCCCACCAGTGTCTCGTTGCCCATCAAGGCTGGCACGGACAAAAAACGGTGAACGGGGATGTGCCCCTCAGGCACGCCGCCGGAGCGCGGATCGCTGCACGGCGAGTTGGTCATAAGCGACTGGCGGTGCTCGAGCACCCAACCCCATAGGCCGCCAAATTTGCTAAAGATGAAATTTTTATCCGCCACCTGGCAGCCATCCCAGATGTCCCGAGTCAAGGTGGGGCTGACGAGGTGGCCCGTCTGCGGGTCGATGTAACCGACGTAACCGAAGCGGCTGCCGGTAAGCTGCCTGGCGTGCTCAAGCACCAGGTAAGAGATGTCTTCAATCGAAGACTGCGACAGCAACGCCCTGGATAACTCGGTCGCAGCGGCATTGACGTCGACTTCCCAGTTTGTAGATTTTCTGGCTCGTGTGTGCTCAGCCATATGAGATCAGGGCGACAGGGGAGCAGGGGGGAGCGCAGTTGCCTTTTCGATGACTTCAGATTCGTTGTTGCATATCTCAACATAGTCGCTCAAGCCGACCATGTAAAACAGCTTGTGGTAGTGAGAGGTTAGCCCATAGGCCATCACGTGCTGTTTTTTGCGCCGGGCCTGGGTGATCAGGCTGATGATGACGGCGATGCCGGCGCTGTTGATATAATCACACCGGGAAAAGTTCAAGGCAAATAACTCACTCTGCTCTGGGATTTGCCGGTAAGCCTCTTGAATCTCCTGGTCGGCGAACTTGGTGATGTCGCCAACAAAGTCGATGATCCACACGGCAGCGAGTTGCCGAACTTGGGTGATCATTTGATCGGCAGCGGCTACGAGGGGCGCGGTTATTTGGTCTGTTTTTTCTGCTTTTTGCATAGTGCTTTTGTCCCTATAACGTTACGCCAGCAAGCAGCATGGAGCAAGATGTAGGCGCATGCGGATATAATTGCCCCCTTGTGGTGTCAGGCCAAAGTCGAACTCGTCCACCAAGTTTTGGATCAGGAACATACCCCAGCCGCGGTGACCTGGACTGCTGCCGGCCGAGGGAAGGGGGAGAGGGATCAGTTTTCGCCCCACGTCTGAGATTTTAATCTCCAGCTTGTTGTGTGCCTCGTTCAACTCGATGACAACAGGGATCTTGACGTCCATCTCATTGCCATGTTCGATGGCGTTGATGCAGGCTTCGGCCACCGCAGTTTTGATGTCCTCGATCCGGTCAGGGGGAAAACCCATCCGACCAGCAACGACAGCAGCAGAGACCATGGCGACTTTTTCGTAACCAAGCTCGCTGGGCAGGCGAAGTAGGACTTGATGATTTGGCATACCCATACCTGGTATAATATTGTAGTTGTACACAAG
>JAFGFO010000002.1 GCA_016931085.1 Thermoflexales bacterium | reverse complement strand
TTTTGTAGGGCGGCTTTCCATAGCCGCCGCACCTGTGGCAGGTATGGAAACCTGCCCTACGGGTGTCTCTCCGACAGCCTGCTAGGGGGAGGTAAATCAAGATGTCATCAAGCACGCATTTCTCAACTCGGGTCGTCCACGCTGGCGAGGAACGCTCCAAGCCGTACCACGCCCTGACCACACCCATCGTCCACTCCGCCCCCTTCACGTTTAGCAACATGGCCGACGTGACGGGCTTTATGGAGGCCTTTCACGGAGGTGAGGATGTAGACCGGGCCGAATACGGTCGTTACGGCAACCCAACCGTGGCGGCCGCCGAGCGCAAGCTGGCCGATTTGGATGGTGGCGAGGCGGCCTTGCTGTTCTCGAGCGGCATGGCGGCCGTGACGTTGAGTCTGCTGTCTCTGTTGTCGGCCGGCGCGCACATGGTGATGACGGCCGATTGTTACCGGCGCACACGCGGTTTCGTCAACCAGGTACTGCCCCGCTACGGCGTCCAGTTTACCCAGGTGCCGCCCGGGGATTACGAGGCCCTGGAAGCAGCCATGCGGCCAGAGACCCGCTTGATTCTGTCCGAGTCGCCCACCAATCCTTATCTGCGCGTGGTAGACCTGGAGCGCCTGGTCGAGATCGCCCGCCGGCATGACGTTGTGACCATCATCGACAGCACCTTTGCCACTCCGCTCAACCAACGCCCGCTGGAGTGGGGCGTGGACTTGGTGATTCACAGCGCTACCAAGTACCTGGGAGGGCATAACGATTTGTTGGCCGGGGCTGCCGTTGGCTCCAAACAGGTGCTCGCCGGCGTGCGCACGACTCAAAACACCATTGGCGCCCTGTGCGATCCCAACACGGCTTATCTGTTGCTGCGTGGGCTCAAGACCCTGGCCTTGCGTGTGGCGCGCCACAACGACAGCGGCCTGCAAGTGGCGCGTTTCCTGGAGGGGCACCCCAAGGTGCGGCGCATTTTTTATCCGGGTTTGCCCAGCCATCCCGATTACGCGGTCGCTTCCCAGCAGATGAGCGGCTATGGCGGCGTGGTCAGCTTCGAGCTAGACGCCGACCTGGAAACCACCAGCCGCTTTGTCGACGCGCTGCGAATCCCTTACATCGGCCCCAGCCTGGGCGGCGTCGAGAGCCTGGTCATCCAGGTGGCGTTGTCGACCTATTACGAGCTGTCCAGCCAGGAGCGGGCCGCTTTGGGCATCTCGGATAGCCTGGTGCGGCTGTCGCTCGGCATCGAGGACGTTGGCGACCTGATCGCCGACCTGGACCAGGCCCTGGCGTGCATTTTGACCACTTGACAAATCGGGCCAAGCGGGGTATGATTGCGCCCAATATGAGAACCGGGTTACATTTTGCCTATCCATACTTTTACTTTATTCCGCGTGCGAGGCGCTTGCTTCACGACGGGTAGAGCTGGTTAGGACAGGCAAAAACCCAAAGGGAACGATAACGTGGAGCAGCGCGCTCCACGTTTTTTTGTACGAGGTGTTGGCATGAGCTGTCGAGGTATTCGTGGCGCCGTTAGCGTAGAAGCAAACGAGACAGATGCGATCCTGGCGGCCACGCGCGAGCTGTTGGAGCGTATCGTGGCGGCCAACCAGGTGGCTGTGGAGGACGTGGCCAGTGTGATCTTTACGGCCACGCCCGACCTTGACGCGGCCAGCCCGGCGCGCGCGGCGCGCGAGATGGGCTGGGTGTACACACCGCTGCTGTGCATGCAAGAGATGACGACCGCCGGCAGCCTACCGCGCTGTATTCGTGTCCTGGTGATGTGGAATACCGAGCGCCCCCAGGAGCAGATCCGCTTCGTTTACCTGGGACAGGCGCGTGTGTTGAGACCCGACCTGACGGAGGAGTAGACGATGACAACGACGAGAGTTGCGTTTCAAGGCGTGGCCGGCGCGTATTCGGAAGAGGCCACGCGCCAGTTCTTTGGGACGGAGGTCGAGAGCGTCGCGTGCAAACTGCTGCCCGATGTGTTCGCGGCGGTCGAAAGCCGCCACGCAGAGTATGGGATGGTGCCGGTGGAGAACGCCGTGGCCGGCTCGGTGACCGAGTCCTACGAGTTGCTGATGGAGCACGACTTGCGGGTCAACGCTGAGGTGATCTTGCGCGTACACCACATGCTGTTGGGAGCGCCCGGCGCCCAACTGCCCGAGATCAAACGCGTGCACTCGCACCCCCAGGCGCTGGCCCAGTGCGAGCATTACCTGAGCCGCCGCGGGCTGGAGCCGATGCCAGCTTTTGACACGGCCGGCAGCGCGCGCAACCTGGCCGAGAATCCCGACCCAAGCTCAGCGGCGATCGCCAGTGCCCTGGCCGCTGAGCTGTACGAGCTGGACGTCCTCGACCAGAACATTGAGGACATGCCCTTCAACTACACGCGCTTTTTCGTCTTGGGGCTGGAGGACCCGCCCCGCTCTCAGCGCTGCAAGACCTCGCTCGTCTTTAGCACGCGCCACCAACCCGGCGCGTTGTACGAGAGCCTGGGCGAGTTTGCCAGGCGCGGCGTCAACCTCAGCAAGATCGAGTCGCGCCCCCGGCGCAACCAACCGTGGCAGTACCTGTTTTATCTCGACTTTGAAGGGCATTGGCAGGACCCGGAGTGCGAGGCGGCCTTGATGGGACTGCTGCGCCGTTCGTCGTTTGTCAAGCTGCTAGGCTCTTACCCGGTCGCAACTACGCCATTTGACGACGAAGTATAACGATAGAGGAGGGAAGAATGTCAGTCAGCAATTCACACAACAGCAGCCCGGCCCGGCGATGGGTGAGCTATCGCCCCGAAATCAAGCTCGTGGACTGCACCGTCCGTGACGGTGGCCTGATGAACGACCACTTTTTCGATGACGAAACGGTCAAGGGCATCTACCGGGCTTGCGTTGAAGGCGGCATCGACTATATGGAGCTTGGCTACAAGGCTTCCAAGCGCATCTTTGCTCCCGACAAGTTCGGCCGCTGGAAGTTTTGTGACGAGGACGAGCTGCGCCGTATCGTGGGCGAAAACGATACGCCCCTGAAGCTGTCAGTCATGGCCGACGCCGAGCGCACCGATTATCACGAGGACATTTTGCCGCGTAGCCAGAGCGTGCTGAGCATGATCCGCGTGGCAACCTATATCCACCAGGTTCCAGCCGCCCTTGACATGGTCAAGGATGCCCACGATAAGGGTTATGAGACCACGCTCAACCTGATGGCTGTATCGACCGTGCGCGAGCACGAGCTGGACCAGGTGCTGGAAATCCTGGCCGAGTCAGAGGTGCAAGCCATCTACCTGGTGGACAGCTACGGCGCCTTTTACACCGAACAGGTCGAGTATCTCATCCGAAAATATCTCCAGTACGCCGGCCCGGCCGGCAAGCAGGTGGGGATACACACCCACAACAGCCTGATGCTGGCGTATGCCAACACCGTCGAGGCCGTGATCCACGGCGCGAACATGCTGGACGGCAGCCTGGCTGGGCTGGGGCGCGGTGCCGGCAATTGTCCGACCGAGCTGTTGGTCGGTTTCCTGCACAATCCCAAGTTCCACCTGCGGCCTATTCTCCAGTGCATCCAGGAATACATCGAGCCAAAGCGGGCCGAGCTTCGCTGGGGTTTTGACATTCCCTATATGATCGCTGGCTTTATGAACCAGCACCCACGCTCGGCGATGCGCTTCAACGCTGGCGACGACCGCGGCAACCTGGTCAAGTTCTTTGATATGATGATCGAGGAAGAGTAACTGGTAGATCACAGAGATACACAGAGCAAGCACAGCGCTTCACAGAGAAGACTGAGCCTTTAAGCCTCTGTGTATCTCCGCGTGCCCTCTGTGAGGCTCTGTGTAGTTCATTAGGAGCGAGGTATGCCAAAAGCTGACACGAGCATGATCATCGTCATGAGCCGAGACGCGACCACGCGCCAGATGGCCAACGTCGTCGCCCGCGTCGAGCAGTCCGGCTGCCGCGTGCACATCTCGGAAGGCGAGGAGCGCACGGTCATCGGCGTCCTCGGCAATGGCCGCCCGCTCGACCGCGAGCAGATCGAACGGATGGCCGGCGTCGAGCGCACGGTGCCCATCATGCAGCCGTTCAAGCTGGCCAGCCGCGAGTTCCATCCCGCCAACACGGTGGTCAATGTAGCCCATATCCCCATCGGCGGCCCCCAGGTGATCGTGATGGCCGGCCCCTGTGCGGTTGAGAGCCGCGAGCAATTGCTGGAGGCGGCCTGGGCGGTCAAAGAGGCTGGGGCGCACATGCTGCGTGGCGGCGCCTTCAAGCCGCGCACCTCGCCCTACAGCTTCCAGGGGCTAGGCGAGGAGGGGTTAAAGCTCATGGTCGAGGCGCGTAAAGAAACCGGGCTGCCGATCGTTACCGAGGTGATCGAGCCGCAAGCCGTGCCACTGGTCAGCATCCACGCCGACATTCTCCAAATCGGCGCCCGCAACATGCAAAACTATGCCCTCCTGCACGCGGTAGGCCAGGCCCAGCGGCCGGTCCTGCTCAAGCGCGGCATGATGTCGACCATCGAGGAGCTTTTGATGTCGGCCGAGTATATTCTGTCCCACGGCAACGGGCAGATCATCCTGTGCGAGCGCGGCATTCGCACCTTCGAGCGCTACACGCGCAACACGCTCGATATCAGCGCCGTGCCGCTGCTCCAGCAGTTGAGCCACCTGCCGGTGATCGTCGATCCCAGCCACGGCACAGGCAAGTGGGAGCTGGTCGAACCGACTTCTCGGGCGGCTGTGGCGGCTGGGGCCGATGGGTTGATCATCGAGGTTCACCCACACCCCGAAGAGGCCGTGTCGGACGGCGCCCAGTCCCTCAAGCCAGAGCGTTTTGCGGCGCTGATGCGCAGCCTGCGGCCCGTGGCCGAGGCGGTGGGAAGGCAGGTGTAAGCGATGCTCAAGGCCGATCAACTCATCCGCTCGCACGTCTTTAGCATGCCGGCCTACGAGCCGATCCTGCCTTTCGAGGTCTTGTCGCAGCAGTTGGGCCGGCCAGTCGAGTCCATCGTCAAGCTCGACGCCAACGAGAACCCCTACGGCCCGCTGCCGGCCGTGACTCAAGCCCTGGCCGATCTGCCCTATGCCCACATCTACCCGGATCCGGAAAGCCGCCAACTGCGCCAGGCGCTGGCCGAGTATCACGGCGCGCCGTTCGAAAACCTGCTGGCCGGCGCTGGGGCGGACGAGTTGATTGACCTGGCTATGCGCTTGTTCCTCGACCCAGGCGAGGCTGTCCTCAACTGCCCGCCGACTTTTGGCATGTATGCCTTCGACGCCGGAGTCAACAATGCTCACTTGCTTTCCATCCCGCGCCGGGCAGATTTCTCGCTTGACCTGGACGCCATCGAGGCCGCCGTCCGGGAGCACAGGCCCAAGCTGATCTTTGTGGCGGCGCCTAACAATCCCAGCGGCAACTTGCTGCCGAGGGGCGACCTGGACCGGCTGCTGGCGCTGCCGCTGATCGTCGTCCTGGACGAGGCCTACGTCGAGTTTGCCCCGCCGGGCCTGAGTTGCCTGCGGGAGGCGGCGGAGCGGGAGAACCTGATCGTGCTGCGTACGTTCAGCAAGTGGGGGGGACTGGCCGGGATGCGGGTGGGCTTTGGCGCTTTCCCCAGCAGCCTGATGCCGCACTTGTGGAAGATCAAGCAGCCCTACAATGTCTCGGTGGCGGCCTCGGCGGCCGCGGTGGCCGCGCTGCGGCACGCGGAGCAGTTGGAGCAGGTTATTGACAAGATCAAGGCCGAGCGCGAGAGGCTGTACGCCGGCCTGCGGGCTATCCCGTGGCTCGTGCCGTACCCGTCCGAGTCCAACTTTATCTTGTGTCGCGTCATCGGGCGCGAGGCGGCTGAGCTGAAGGCCAGCCTGGCCCAGGCTGGCATCCTGGTGCGTTACTACAGTTCGCCGGCCTTGGCCGATCACATCCGCGTCAGCGTGGGCAAGCCTGAGCACACCGATGCGCTGCTGAACAAGCTCATCACACTGAGTGAACCCACAACCTGAAACATGAAACTTTAAACCTGAAACCCTACCAGCCTATGCGTACAGCAAATATTTCTCGCAAGACGAACGAAACAGATATCCGCCTCAGCCTGGACCTGGACGGCAGCGGGCAGCATGAGCTCAACACCGGCGTGGGCTTTCTCGACCACATGCTCAGCCAGGTCGCCGCGCACGGGCTGTTCGACCTGCAGTTGACCGCCGCCGGCGACCTGCACATCGACTGCCATCACACGGTTGAAGACTGTGCCCTGGCACTGGGGCTAGCCTTCGACCAGGCCTTGGGGCAACGCCTGGGCATCATCCGTACCGGTTGGGCCTACGTGCCGATGGACGAGGCGCTGGCCTTTGTCGTCGTTGACCTTTCCGGCCGCCCCTACGCGGTGGTCGATGCGGCCTGGCACGCGCCCGAGGTGGGGGGGATGCCCACCAGCCTGATCCCCCACGTCCTCGAGTCCTTCGCCGTCGCCTGCCGCTGCAACCTGCACGCGCGCGTCCTGTACGGGCGAGACGATCACCACCAGGCCGAGGCACTGTTCAAGGCCTTGGGGCGGGCACTGGACGCGGCGACCCGGCTCGACCCGCGCCGAGGGGGACAGGTGCCCAGCACCAAGGGGACGCTGACAGAGTAAGCGCGTGTTTGCCGTGAGCTTTGAAACCTGGGAAACCTGAAACTTGGGAGCAGATACTATGGTTGACTTGAAATACGATGCGAATGGCTTGATCCCCGCCGTGCTCCAGGATGTGGAGAGCGGCGAGGTGCTGATGGTGGCATGGATGAACGCCGAGGCGCTGGATCTAACCCTCCAGACAGGCGAGGCGCATTTCTGGAGCCGCAGCCGCCAGGAGCTGTGGCACAAGGGCGCCACTTCGGGCAATGTTATGCGCGTGCGCGAAATCCGCGTGGACTGCGACGCCGACGTGCTGCTGCTGAGCGTGGCGCCGGCCGGCCCGGCCTGCCACACTGGCCAGCGCTCGTGCTTCTTCCGCACACTATGAAAAAAGCACACCGTTTAGCCAACATAGCTGATTACCCTTTCGCCCGCTGGTCGAAGCAAGTCGAGCGCGTGCGTAAGCTTGGGCTGGATATCATCCGCCTGGACATGGGCGACCCCGACCTGCCGCCGCCGGACGAGGTGATCGAGGCCTTGTGTCACGCCGCCCGCCAGCCCGATCGCCACGGCTACCCCAGCTACCGCGGGTTGCCAGTCCTGCGCGAGGCGATCGCCGGCTATTACCAGCGCCGCTTTGGCGTGGCACTCGACCCCGAAAGCCAGGTCGTGCCGCTCATCGGCTCCAAGGAGGGCATCGTCCACCTGGCCCTGGCCTGCCTCGACCCCGGCGACTTGGCCCTAGTACCCGATCCTGGCTATGCGCCCTACGCGGCGGGGACGCTGCTGGCCGGCGCGGAGGTGCATACTTTCCCTCTGTTGGCCGAGCGCGGCTTCTTGCCCGATTTGGAGGCCATTCCGCCCCAGTTGGCCGATCGAGCTGTCTTGATGTGGCTCAATTATCCCAACAACCCCACCGGCGCCACGGCTGCTCTCGATTTTTTGGCCCAGGCCGTGGCGTATGCCCGCCGTCACGACTTGCTGCTGTGTCACGACGCGCCTTACTGCGATGTGTACTACGGCGATACGTTGCCGCCGAGCGTGTTGCAGGTGCCCGGCGCCAGCGAGGTGGCGATCGAGTTCAATTCGCTGTCCAAGACCTGGAACATGCCGGGCTGGCGGATTGGCATGGCGGTGGGCAACAGCCAGGCGTTGGCGGCCTTGGCCCAGCTCAAGTCCAACGTGGACTCGGGCATCTTTCGCCCTCTTCAGGAGGCGGCTGCCCAGGCCCTGTCTATCAACCAGGAGCGGGTGGAGGCGCGTAACGCGCTGTACCGCGAGCGGCTGGAACTCGTCCTGGAAGCGTTAGAAGCGGTGGGTTGGCCAGCGCCTTACCCGCGTGCCTCGTTGTACGCCTGGGCGCGGATACCGGCCGGCCAGAGCGCCGAGGCGCTTGCGCTGGCGCTGCTGGAGCAGACGGGCGTCGCGTTGGCACCGGGCACCTTCTTTGGCGCGAGCGGCGAGGGTTACGTGCGCATCTCGGTGACTGCCCCCACGCCGCGCGTGCGCGAGGCGATGGAGCGGCTGCGCCAGTTCCCACAAGCTGAATAGTTACAAAATAGGCCCTCCTTACAGCGCGCCATCGAGAATGGGCGTGTCGTCGCCGCCGGCCGGGAAGGCGCGTGTAAAAACACCGGTCTGCTTCTGTGCGCAGCCCGCGTGCAGCGTGTGCAAGGCCAGGACCACGTACTCCATGCGGTGTGTGCCGGCCTCTTTCAGGCGCAGGGCACACTCCCCAAGGATTGGCGCGTAGCGGGGGGGCGGGTCTTGCGCGAGCAGCCGGCCAAGGAGCTCGCTCAACAGCGGCACCCCCGCGGCCAAATCCTCCCGCGCCAGGGCTTCCGCACTCCCGTCCATCGCAGCCGCCAGCTCGCCGTCGGCCGCTACCTCCGCTCCCAGCCGTTTCTTGATCTCGATGAGAGCCTGGGCGGCGGCCGTGCCTGGCTCGGCGCGCACGCGGCGCACGAGCTGAATGAAATGGTGCTCGTCGCCGGCAATGCGCGCCAGGGCCAACGCCAGCTCCATCTGCGAGGCTGTCTCCTGGCTGGCCCACAGCAGACCCAACAAAGTCCCCGCTGCCTCTTCCACACGCAGATGGCCCAAGGCCGATGCATAAGCGATCTGCAGGCCGCGGTCGGTCTCGCCCTTCAGCCGCGCCAGCAATACAGGCGCCGATTGGGCATCTCCCAGGCTGCCCAGCGAGCGGGCGCAGTGAGCCTGCACCGAGCGATAACGCGCGTTCAGTCCCTCGCGCAGCGGCACAATCGCCCGCCCGTCTTTTAACCGGCCCAAGGCCCAGGCGGCGATCACGCTGAGCGCTGGCTCCTCCCCCTTGAGGATCTCAATCAGGGCTTGGATCAGCCGCGTGTCCGGTTTCATGCGCGCGATCGAGACGAGCGCTTCGAAGCGCACGTAAAAGCGTGGATCGGCCAGCGCTTCGAGCAGCTCGTCGACCGTCAGCGGGCTTTGCGCCTGGCCCATGCGCTCGGTCACCGAGATGAGCGACTGCTCGTCCCTGGCGCGGTGGAAGCGGACCATCGACTCGAGCGCCAGGACGGGATTGCCTTGCAAAAACATGCTGGCAAACTCGCCGGTGCTGAGGCGGCTGTCCGCACGCACGCTGCGGAACAACACCCCGGCCATAACGGGCAGCACCAAGCCGGCGACGAACAAGATCGTGTAGGGATCGAGCCTAAAGACCAGGAATTGGCCGGCCAGGCCGGCCGAATAATCTAACAACTGGCCGCCGGCCAACTGGCCCACGCCTCCCACGATGCCCATCCAGGCGTAGTGGGTTGCCATGTACTCGGTCCGCTTTTCGGCCGGGACGATGCTGACGTACAAAAGCCGCCCCGAACCGATGCCCCAGCCTGTAGTGATCACCCCCTGCAAGAGCGCGATGCCCAACGCCGCGTGCAAGCTCAAAGCGCTGTGCCTGGGCATGAGCAGCCACAGGAGCGGCAAGAGCACGTGCAAGTAAACGCCCAAGGCCATGACAGGTTTGCTGCCATAGCGATCGGCCGCCCACCCCCACAGATAACTGGACAGCAACCCGCCCAGCAGGGTGCCGGTTTGCAGCATGACCACCTGGCCTGAGCTAAGCCCGACCTGCTCTCTCATGAACAATGGCAGGAAGGATGTCAGCGGGCCGGAGGCCAACGAGATCAGGCTGGCGCCAAGAAGGTAGAACCAAAAACTCCTGTCATGTAGGGTATTGAGTACTCCCCAGGCATTCATGGCCCGAGTCCTGGCGCGTTCCAGCGGCAGTCCACCTGGGATAAACGAGCTGGCCCAGACCGCAATCAGGCCAAAAATCACCCCGGCTGCAAACAAGACGATGAAGCGAGCCAGGTCGGGCGCGTCGCCCAACACGTAGCCGCTGGCGGTCACGGCCAGGAAGGTCGCCATGCTGGCAAAAATCTTGTCCACGGCTAAATATTTGCCACGGACGGTGTGGGGGATATATTCCTGCTGCCAGGGATGAAAGGCGGTCAGGGCGATCGCGCGCACCAGCGTAAAGATCGTGACCACCACCAGGATGTAGGCGAGTGCGGCTTGAAGGCCCCAGGCTGAGACCATCCAGGCCGTAAACAGCAGCAGGATGGTGATCAGGGTGCGCGACAGTTGAAAGGTCAAAAAGGTGCGCTTGTACCCCCAACGGGCGGCGACCGGGGCGACGAACAGGGCTAGCAAGGCCATGAAGGGGAACAAGGCCAAGATCAAGCCGATCCAGGTCTTGCTAAAGCCCAGTTGGCTCAGGAAAAGGACAAAGGCCGAGCCGAAAAAGGTCAGTTGGCAATAGATGGCGTTGGCCGAGCTGAAAGCGATGCTGGCAGGCAGCCCGCGCAATTTCTCGACGTTTGTAGGTTCGCTGCTCATCCATGCCATTATAGCCTGAAGAGGAACTTTATTCAAGCCGCGTCCGAACGTGCCAGGCCAGGTTCTTCCAAAAAGCCAGGTTGGCAGGCTGCCCCCAGCCCGAGTTCAACACGCCCACGTCGGCCAAAACCAGCACTTGCCCCCCCTTGTCCCCAACAGTCACCAACGCCGCCAGCGTGCCGTCGCCGCTTTTGGCCAACACCAATTTTTTGATCCCGGCCTGGAAGCTGAACGGCACGCCGTTGCCGGGGATCCATTCGAGCGACTCGATCCCCTTCATCAATGGACTCACACGCTCTAGCCATAGTTTTCCCGAGGCCAACTCGCCGGCTTGAAAGGACACTCCAAAGCGTTCGGCCAGGGCGCTGCCGTCGGCCCAGTCCTCGTTGGGATCGAGAACGACGTTGGCATACTTGAGACGACGCGCGCTGTTGGCCAACACCAGGAACCCGCCCTGCGCAACGTAGCTTTCCAATGCCGCGATTTCTGGCTCAGTCCAGGCTTCGTCGTACAAGGTGGGATCCCCATCCGGCGAAGGGTAATCGAGCACAGGCAAAGCCACCACCATGTCGGTGTTTTCTAGCTCGGCTAAAGTTACTGGCTGGCCGTAGGGGATCATGTCCACGTCAAAACCGTACATCTCTAGCGTGGCCCCCAAGGCCATGAATGTGGCGGGCGTCATGTGAACCGCCTCGGTGTGACTGGCGACGAACAGGGCTTGCCGGTCTGGCTTGGGCGACACGCGCAGATGGGGGGTGTCGTAGCCGGTTTCGAGGGCTGCCGCCAAAGCCACCCGCGCCATTTGCTCCAGCACGTCGCCCACCTGGCGCGCTAACTCGACCGTATCGTAAGGATCGTGGATGTGGCAGGCGTAATGGACCGAGCCCAGGCGTTCCATCGCCTCTCCGTTTTTATAGATGAGATTGGCGTTGGGCACGCCAAAGCCCACAAAGGCTGAATTGTCCGATTCCAGTCCAAAATTCTCTTGTGGGCTGGTCACAATGCCCAGCCGGCCAGCCGCCTGGGATAGATATTCCGGCCACGTCAGCCGTCCATCTCCCCACCAGGTGTAGGGAAACGTGACCAATTCGAGCCGGGCCTGGATGCCATCCATCGGGTAGGACAACATGTCCACCTGCAGCATGGCCAACGTCCGGTCGGCCAGTTCCTGGTGAGTGGCCACAAAATGACTCGACCCGTATAGCCCGGCTTCTTCGCTGCCGAACCAGACCAGGTAGGTGTCTACGGGCGGCTGGACGCGCGCGGCGTCCAACACGCGAGCAACCTCTGCCAGCACCACCGAGCCGCTGCCGTCGTCCAACGCGCCGGGGTTATTGGGGCTGTCGATGTGCGCGCCCAGGATAACGGCCCGCGACGGGTCGAGGCCGGGAATGCGCGCGGCCAGGTTGCCCGACGGGGCCGGCGAGAAAACGTCCGCGTCCCAGCTTAGGTGAGCTGCCTCGACGCGGGACAGGCCATCCCAACCCTCGATGCCGGCCGCCGTCAAATCCTCCAGGCGAACGTAGAGCGTGGGCGGCGCGTAGGGATCGTCCACCAGGTTGAATGCGCTGCCATCCGCCACAAAGACGCCGTGGCTCTTGCCGCGCACGTTGGAAAATTCCGTCACCAAGACAATGCCGGCCGGCCTCTGCGCCAGCAGCTCGCTGATGACTTGAGCGGCGCGTTCCTTGCCCAATAGCACGTCGCTGATCACGTCAAAGTCTACGAAGGCGATCTTGCCTTCGAGCTTACCCAGGGCTTGAATGTCCGCCCGCGAGCGCGCCAAGACGATTGGCCCGGCGGCTGTGACGGGATTGCGCACGGCGTCGTTGAGCGATCCATCCGAGTCGAAGCGAAGCGCCCGGGCGATCTCGTCGCGGTGGCCGCGGATGCCATCGGCCGGCACCTGAACCTTTTGCCCGTCCAGCTCGAGCTGCAGCCGGGATTCCCATTGCTCCACCGACAAAAAAATGCGAAAAGACTGGCGCTCCAATTCCAGGCCCAGGCTCTCCAGGTATTCCAGTTCGCCCAATTTTGTCTCTAAATAATCCAGGGCCTCGGCTTCACCCTCCGTCGCCGAATTGCGCCAGCCGGAATGGGGCTGGATAGCCGTCAGGTCTTGCATCAAGCTAAACATGCTTTCTTGAGAAATGAGGCGATAAGGATCGGCCGTTTGCCCGGCAGGTGCGGGAGCAAGCGTCGCCACCGGCGTCATGGGCACACGGGTGCTGATGGGCTCGGCGCGCGGCGAGGGTGTCTGGAAAGTAATGGGCGGGGAGGGCGGCGGGGTCGCCACGCACGCCGACAATGCGCTACTAAGAAGTAGCGCGCTACTAAGAAATAGCGTCACGCTCACGATTAATCCCTTGGGCAAAAGCGCTTTGATTTTCATTAATACTCCAACTCGCGGCTGATGATGGTCAACACCAGCGTCGTCGTCTGCCCGGCCTGCCGCAACTTGTCCACGTCAATCCCGGCCGGACTATCGCCGGGAGTGCGCGCATTCGTGTCTGCCCCGGCCCAACTCAAATGAACAGTCCATGGGTATCGCGGGCGGGGGAGGCCTGTCTGTGTGGGCCCGCTTGCCACCTTGGCCCGCATGCGCCCGGCGGCGTCCCAGACGAGTTGGGCCAGGTGCGGCGTGCTCGTCTCTTGGATGGCCAGGCCCGCTCCACTGCCCCCTCCCAGGCCTTCCAGCTCGATCACCGATTCGACCGTGAGCGTGTTAAAGCCCCGCTTGGCGCTCATGGCCTTTCTGACATCCAGTCTTACACCCCGCTCGCCATCACAGCCGGCGACAAGAACGACCGTCCGGATCGGCGTGTATGGACCTTCGACAAGCACCCGCGCCAATTCCAACATGGCCGCCACGCCGCTGGCGTTGTCATTGGCGCCGGGATAAAGGCTGCCCTCGGGCCCCATCCCCAGGCCATCATAATTCGCGCTGACCAGGATGACCTGGCTGTCCATCCCTCGCCTTCCCTGGGCGGTCATGCTCGCCCCGCTGCCTGGAATGACGCCGATAACGTTCTGGCACTGTTTTTCCGGGCCAAGCGTTCCCTCGATCGCCATCCGCGCCCAAAAACCCTGCGCAATCGGCGCGACTTGGCCGGGCTGCAAGCTGCCGGATGCTGCGTCCATGTGCGCCAGGCCGCCGCTGGCAGCCAGGAGCCGCTCAGCCGCCTGGGGCGTGATGTAAAAGACAGGGACAGCGTCGCCGCGCACCAGGCGGGGAGGGAGATGCCGGCGATGAAAAAGCTCGGCTGACTCGCCGACGATCAACACGCCCGCTGTGGCCTGGAAATCAACGTGCTCGGCGTGAGCTTCGCGCACCAGGATCACCTTGTCTCGCAGCGGCAACCCGCCTAAGCGATACGGGTTTTGCCCGCTCGCCGTAATGGGCGGCCCAAACGCCAGCCCCACCACCTCACCTCTGCCCCAGCCGTAACTCGACTCTGTATATTCGACAAAATCCTGCCGGTAGACCAGCGCCTCGACCGGGGATGTCCTCCCAATCTCCAGGCGTGGCACCTGGCCCAGGTGGAAGTAATTCGCCGGGACCGATTGAAAATAAGAGTTGCCTTCGCCGGCCGGCTGCACCCCAATCTCGCGCATGCGGGCCGCAATGTATTGGGCGGCCAGGTTAGCGCCCCACGTACCCGACTCGCGCCCGGAAAACTCGGGCGAACTCAACGCGGCGATATCTTGCATAACCGCTTGCGGATCGAAGCACGCCGCTTGCGATTTGTACAGTTCGATGGGTGTAGAGCTGTGCAGCGACCAGCCTAGCCCGGCCGCCAGCACACCCACGGCCAGGAGCGTATAGCGATTCGCCAGGCGCGCGACGTTGAGGCGGGTTTCGTCGAGCCAACGCCGCATGCCCTCGCCCCACAGGTTAAAGGCTAGGATAGCGGCGAAAAAAGCCAGCCCCGGATACCATGCTATCCACGGATAAGCCCGCCACCAGCGGTGAATGTTCGCCAAGAGCGCCCCCCATTCGGGGACGTCCGAAAAGAAAAAGATATAGTCGGTAGTGATTTCCAGCTTGAATCCGCCGCCTAAAAAGACGTTCAAAAAGCCCAATTCGGCCAGCAGCATCAGGACGCCGCCCATTTCGAGGATGGCCAGCACCAGCAGCGGTGCAAACAGGTGCGGCAAGATGTGCCAGCGCAAGATACGAGTCGGGCGCGCGCCGACCGCCCGCGCCGCCTCGACAAAGAGCAGTGGCTTGAGGCCGATGACCTGTTCGCGCATGAACTGGGCGGTCTCGCCCCAACCCACGACACACATGGCCACCACAAAAACCCACATGCCTTTTTGAATGCCCAGGGCCAGGATGACGATCATGGCAAAGAGCGTCAGGGGAAAAGCGGCCCAGACGGCTATCGCGCCTCGGACCAGCTTGTCTAGCCAACTGTTTTGCCACCAACCGGCCAGCACTCCCAAAATCATCCCCAAGGATATCCGGGCGGTCATGCCCGCCAGGGCCAGGGTCAAAGTACGCTTGGCGCCGGCGAGCACCAGGCCCTGGACATCACGTCCAACCAGATCCGTCCCCCACGGAAAGGCGGGCATAGGCTTGTACGGCGGTGTGTGAATGACGCCGTCGATCAACCTCAGCCCGTGCAACTGGTAAGGGTTAGCGTGCGCCAATTTTTCGCCGAGAAAGGCCAGGCCGAACAGGCCCAGGATCAGGGCCGAGCCAAGCACCAGCGCCGGATGGTTCACCAGGAATCTCAACACGCGCCACCGGCGGCGACGGGTGTTCGTAGTAGGGGCAAAAGCGCCGTTCGTGGGCGCGGATTGTGTTGTGCCCATCGCTTGCGGTCTAGCCCGCGCTGCGCTGCCGGCAGCCTGCCTGCGGCGCGCCCGCCAAACCAGGCGTATCCGCCCCATCAAGTCTGACGCCCACACTTTGACGTCATCCCAACGCTCCTGCCAGGTGGCGTGCTCCGTTTGTTGGCCGCCGGGGGTGTTTTCCTTCAAACGGGGGTCGATGAGGGGGTAGAGTGCCTCGAGAAGCAGGTTGACGGCTAAAAACAAGACGCCCAGCGACACGATCAAGTCCGTGGCCAATGCGGCCTGGCCTTGGGCGATGGCTTCGAGCAAGGCCGATCCCATTCCCGGCCAGTGGAAAAACATCTCGACGACCGGCAGGCTGGCTAACGCGAAACGCAGTGACGTGCTCAAGGTGGTCAGGACAGGAATGAGCGCATTGCGCAAGGCGTGCCGGCTTACCACCACCCGCTGGCCCAGGCCTTTGGCGTGCGCCACCTGGATGTAATCCTGCCTCAGCACGTTAGACATGGACACATACGTCACCTGGATAACCTGGGCCAGCGGGCGAGTCGCCAGCACCAATGTCGGCATGACCAGGTGCGTATCCCACCCAAATCCAATCTGCGGCAACGGCGCCTTGTCGAAGCCGAACCATTGATAAGCGTACACATTGATGGCCCAGAAGAACATCCCCAGTAAAAAACTAGGGGTAGACACACCCAGTACCGAAACAAGCACCAGCAGCGGCGCGGTCGGGGTACGCCGGGACAAGGCCATCAGCACGCCCACCGGCACACCTGCGAGCGTTGCCACACCCAGCGCCAACGCCAACAGGGCCACGCTGCGGCCGGTCAGGGTCAGGACCAAATCGCTAGATGGCGTATCTTGTTTGTTCCAGCGGTACAGGTCGGGATGGTGAGTCACGTATTGGACAGTTCGGGCCAGCGTCTGCGTGGCGACCTCGAGCGGCTGTGTGGGCAGCTTGCGTTGCCCCCGCTCGGCCATGACCAGGCCCAATAACGTGAGATAGGCGATGACAAGCAGGATGGCAACGCTGGCTAGCAAGCGTTGCGCCACCGCGCGCAGAAAGGCCAGGCTAGGGAGGACTTGACGTTCTCGATTCATTTCGCGGCTAAAAATAGTCACCATGATGACGTTCGGGAAAACGTTTAAAATTCGCCCGTGTGCATAGTATAACAGAAAAACGAGTATCCTGCATTGGCCATGTGGCGGATCAGGGGTTTTGCCCAAGTAGGCATTCGTAAGCCAATGATGCTTGTGGTATACTTGATCAAAAGTTTCCCTTGAATGTTCACGTTGAAGCGAGGTCGAGGTATGCGAGTGAAAGACAACACGGGCTTGGTTTCCAGACTGGCGTTTTGGACCAAGGACAACCTGCGTGGCCTGCCGTGGCGAACCGAGCCGCGCGAACCGTACCACACCTGGGTCAGCGAGGTGATGCTGCAGCAAACCCAGGCGGCGACGGTCGTTCCCTACTTCACCCGCTTTGTCGAACGCTTCCCCGACGTGCAGACGCTGGCGGCCGCGCCGTTGGATGAGGTGCTCAAGGCATGGGAAGGATTGGGCTATTACAGCCGGGCGCGCAACCTGCACAAGGCGGCCCAGATCGTCGTGACCGAGCACGGCGGGCAGTTGCCGCACACGCTGCAAGAGCTGATCAAGCTGCCGGGGATCGGACGCTACACGGCCGGCGCGATCGCCAGCATCGCCTTTGGCCAGGATGCGCCTGTGTTAGACGGTAACGTGAAGCGTGTCTTGTGCCGGCTGTTCGCTATCCAGGACGACCTACGCTTGCCCGCCACTCAAAAGCGCCTGTGGGAATTGGCCGAGTCGCTGCTGCCGCCGGGGCAGGCCGGGGCGTTCAACGAGGCGTTGATGGAACTGGGGGCACTCGTGTGCACGCCGCGCGCGCCGGATTGCGTGCATTGCCCGTTGGCGGGCGACCGTAACGTAGGGGCAGGGCTTGCGAGCGAAGCGAGCGTCTCAAGACCTCCTGCCCTGGACAGGTGCCAAGAGGGCACCCACGAGGGGTGCCCCTACTGCCAGGCTTACGCTCAAGGGATCGTGGAAGCGCTGCCGGTCAAGGCGAAACGCAAGCCTATCCCCCATTACGATGTGACGGCGGCCGTCATTCGAAAGAGCGGCAAGTTCCTTATTGCCCAACGTCCACACAAAGGTATGCTGGGCGGGTTATGGGAATTCCCCGGCGGCAAGTGCCAGGACGGCGAAACGTTGCCTGATTGTCTGCGGCGCGAGATCGAGGAGGAGCTGGGCATCAAGATCACGGTCGGCAAACGTATCACGATCGTCAAACACGTTTATTCTCACATGAAGATTTCACTGCATGCCTTTGCCTGCCGGCACGTTTCAGGCCGCGTGCGGGCGCTCGGCGTGGCTGACTGGCGCTGGGTGAGGCTGGACGAGTTGGATGAGTTTGCCTTTCCGGTCACCGACCAAAAGATCATCGCCGTCTTGAAAAGCTAGTGGGTCACTTGGCACGAACATTGCTATTCCAGCAGCGAGGAGCGGCGGATGTAGGTTGGGTTGAGCGAAGCGAAACCCAACAA
>JAFGFO010000010.1 GCA_016931085.1 Thermoflexales bacterium | reverse complement strand
CCCGTAGGGCAGGTTTCCATACCTGCCACAGGTGCGGCGGCTATGGAAAGCCGCCCTACAAAACGCTCTCTCCGACAGGCTCCTAGGCTCACAAAGCTCCAACTTCGTGCAATCCTGCAAAGATTGCCTGGCTATTCCGATAGCCCGTTATCATTGCAGGACGATTTGATACCATTTTAGGAGGCAATAAACGATGAAACAGGTCTGTGTAACCACCGTCATGGGCAAGCGCTTGATCGGCAAGGGGATGGCCCAACACCCCGCCATCAAGCGCGTGCTGGCAAAGGGAACGCTGGTCATCATCGCCGGCACGACCAACGGCTACGTGGCCGAAGAGATCCTGGCAGCGTTGGGGCAAGCCGAGGGCTTCTCGCGTGTAGGCTTCCGGCGCGGCATGACGGTCGCGCCCGGCGCCGAGCCGCTCAAGGCCGAGCTGGCCGGCGACGTCGTCGTCCGCGACGGCGTGTGGTTCAAAGGCAAGACCATTTTTGACGTTGCGGAGGAGCTGTTGGCCGGCGACGTGATCCTCAAGGGCGGCAATGCCTTCGACGCGCGCCGCCAGGCCGCCGTGCAGGTGGCCCATCCACAGGGTGGGACGATCCTCGCCGCGTTGGCAGCCGTGATGGGGCGGCGGGCGCAGTTGATCGCGCCGATCGGGCTGGAAAAGCGCGTGTTGGAAGACGTGAACGTCCTGGCCCAACGCTGCCTCTCGCTCGAAGCGCAGGGGCCGCGCCTGCTGCCCATGCCCGGCGAAATCTTTACCGAGATCGACGCCATCAAGCTGCTGACAGGCGCGGAGGCCTGCTTGATCGCTGGCGGCGGCGTGTATGGCGCGGAGGGGGCGTCCTGGCTGGGCCTCAGCGGCAGCGAAGCGCAGGTCAAGGCCGCGGCCGATTTGATCAAGTCCGTCGCCGGCGAGCCGCCTTGCCAGGTATAAAAGGCCAGTGACACAAGCTCTCGTTATCTTTGACCTGGACGGGACGCTGTTCAAAACCGAGACGGTCACCGTGCCGGCCGCCTTGCGCGCCATGGCGGAACTGGGCCTGCCGCCTGTCCCACCGGCCCGGGTGATCTCGCTCATCGGCGAGCCGTCGCGAGCGTTCTATCAAAAACTGATTGTCGAAGCACCATCAAGAAATGGTGTGCCAGAGGAACTCGCGCTGCGCCTGGAGAAGCTGTCCGAGCGCTACGAAGGCGAGTTGGCGGCGACGCAAGGCGAGCTGTACGACGGCGTGCCAGAGCTCTTGGAAAGCCTGTCGAGCCTCGGGCTGGAGCTGGCGCTTTGCAGCAACGGGGGGCCGGATTACTGCGAGGCGGTGCTGGCCGCGTTGGGGCTGCGGCGCTACTTTGCGCAAGTCTTGGGCTTCGATCCCGGCCGGGACAAGGCGCAGCGGGTTGGCGATCTGGTGGCGGAGAGCGGCCGGCGGCCGGCCATCGTGGTCGGCGATCGCCACAGCGACATCGCCGCGGCCCACTCCAACGGCTTGCCAATCATCGCGGTCGAGTACGGCTACAGCACGGACGGCGAGCTGGCCGAGGCCGATTATAAAGCCGCGCGGCCAGCGGACATCGTCAGCCAGGTGATAGTCTGGAAAAAGCGGCTCAGTGAGCAACAGTGAGGCAAGATTTTGGATATACTGAGTCTATCGGTCACGCATAAACGGCGATGGGTACCTGGATGAGATGATCTGGCGCCTCGGTTTGCTGGTAGATGGCAAAGAAACGCCGCTCAATTTCCTCGAGTACAGCGGCATCGTAATACACCATCCCGCAATTAAGACAAATCTCAATTGGCGTGTTTGACACCAATAGATATCGAGCAACCCTTATGTTCATATCGTGCACATGTCCACTTGATATTATACCATGCAAATTCGTACCTACTCAAGCCTCTCCCTCCCAGCAAACGCGCAAGAAACCCAACCGCCCAGCCCACTAAGAGTATCGGGCACCGCTCAACAGCGCCCACAGCCCAAAGGCGGTGATGATCGCGCCGGCCAGGCGATTGACCCAGACCATCATGCGTGGGCTGAAGCTGGCCCGCAGCCAGCCCACGCCGCCGCTCAGCGTCAGCCACCACAAGGCTGAGCCACAGAACACGCCCAGAACCAGGAGTGCCGCCTGGAGCCAGGTCCTGCTTTCGCCGCCCAGGCCAAGGCCGGCGAAAATCATCACGAAGGACAGGATCGTCATCGGATTGGTCAGGGTCAGCACAAACGTCGAGGCGTACATCCCAAGCAGGCCCCGCTTGCTAGGCGCGGGGTTGTGGGCCACGTCGGCCGGCCGGGCCAAAAATGTCGTGATGCCCAGGTAGCACAAAAACGCGCCGCCGACGAGGCGTAGCCAGGCCTGCTGGCCGACGAGGACGTTCGACACAAAGCTCAGCCCAAAAGCGGCGATACAGCCATAGATGGCGTCGGCCGAGGCGGCGCCCAAGCCGGAGACCAGGCCGGCCAGCCGGCCTTCGGCCAAGGTGCGGCGGATGCACAGCACGCCGATTGGCCCGACCGGCGCGGCGATCGAAAAGCCGATGACGATGCCTTGAACGAGCAGGCCAGGCTCCACCAGTCACCTACCACACGAACGGCACGAACAGCTTGGTTTGTTTCATAGCCGCGATAAAGATGAGCGCGAGCACACTGTTATAGAGCATGGCTCTCATTATATCACACTCTCAAATTTAGCTTGACGTTGTCAGGCTCATCTGCTAAACTAGGCGTAGGGGCCATGATAAAAGAACACTTGCATCTACTATCTACCAAGTTGTACAGTCCCCGGCCGAGAGTGGGCTTGGCGCCGCGCGAGCGCCTGTGGCAAAGGCTGGAGGATGGGCTGGGCCAAGGCGCGTTTCTTTTAATCCCGGCGCCGGCCGGCTTTGGCAAGAGCTCCCCCCTTGGAGCGATGAACGGGGAGGACGATGGACACGCGTTGGCATAAAGTCCTCGCCGACCTATGGGCCGACCCACTTCGGTCTATATTGATGATCATCACCATTGCAGTTGGCCTCTTTTCGGTGGGATTCAACGTCACGATCGGCGACATTGCCATGCACGATATGGACGCGGATTATGCCGGTGCCAACGGCCACGCGGCCATCCTGTACTGCGACCCTTTCCCCAAAGAGCTGCTCAGCTCCCTCCGGCGCGTGCCCGGCGTGGAGTGGGCAGAAGGCCGCAGCAGCGTGACGGCCCAAGTATCGACGGCCAAGGGCAAGCTACGCATCCAGTTGATGGCTATTCCTATCCCCGACGAGATGCGCATCGACCGTCTCCGGCTCGTCAGCGCCGGGGAGTATGCCGCCGATGGCTTTCCGCCTCTGCGAGAGCGTGAGGTATACCTGGATCGCTCGGCGCTGACCAGCTTGCCGGTGGAGCCGGGCGGCGCCATCACGGTGGAGTTGGCCGATGGGAAAAAGCGCAGCTTGAAAGTGGCGGCTATCGTGCACGACGTGAACGCCATCCCGGCTGATTTTGGGATGCCGCTTTCCGCCTACGTGAATTCAGCCACGATCGAGTGGCTGGGCGGCACGCCAGACGCCAATATCGTTTATCTGACGGTCAAGGAAAAACGCACCGACACCGTCCACGTCACAGCGGTGGCCCAGGCCGTGAGCGACAAGCTCGAAGCCAGCCGGCAAAAGGTTTACCGGGCCCTCGTCTACCATCCCGGCCGGCATTATGTCAAGGACATGTTCCAAGCCATCGTGGCCATTTTGAGTGTTTTGGGGGTGATGGCCGTCCTGCTCAGCACCTTCCTGGTCGTCAACATCATCAACGCGCTGCTCAGCCAACACATTCGCGCTATCGGGATCATGAAGGCAATTGGCGGCTGCCAGCACCAGCTCATGGGGATGTACCTCGTCTTGGTGCTCGTTTTGGGCGGCCTGGCCTTTTTGGTGGCGGTAGGGCCGGCCGCGCTGGCCGGCTACGGTGTGGCCAAAGGCCTGGGTACGTGGCTCAATTTCGACGTGGCCGCGTTTCGATTCTCCACCCCGGCGGTCGTTTTGCAGGCAGCGATCGCCTTGATCGTCCCATCCGCCGCGGCGTTGGTCCCGGTGTGGAATGGAACCCGCACGAGCGTTCGCGAGGCGATCAGCAATTATGGCCTGGGCAAGGGGCTCTTTGGCGCCAGTTGGGTAGATCGCCTGGTGGAGAGGCTGCGTTTTCTTTCGCGCCCACTCCTCATCTCGCTGCGAAACACCTTCCGCCGCAAGACCCGGCTGGCCTTGACGCTTTTTACGCTGACGCTGGGTGGGGCAGTTTTTATCGGCGTATTCAACCTGTGGGCAGCCATCAACGGAGCTCTGGCCGAGCTGCGAGGCTACTACCTGGCCGACGTCAACGTGACCTTTAACCAGCCCTACCGGCTCGATCGGGTGCAGGCCCTGGTCGAGGACGTTGACGGTGTCACGGCCATCGAGGGGTGGGGCTACCAAGCCGGGCAGCTCCTCGCCCCGGACCGCCAGAGCGCCGAGGAGATCATCTTTATCGCGCCGCCGAGCGGTTCTAGCCTGGTCAAGCCCATCGTGCTGGCCGGGCGTTGGCTGGCGGCGGGTGACGAGAATGCCATCGTCATCGACACCCGGCTGCTCAAGGCACGGCCGGACTTACGCCTGGGCGACACGATCGTCACGAAAATTCGTGACCGCGAATACCCCTGGCGCATCGTCGGCATCTACAAGCTTGGCATGACCATCAACCAAACCTGGGTGTACGTCAACAATGATTATCTTTCGCGCTTGCTGAACGAATCAGGCCGTGTGAGCAACGTGCGTGTTATCGCTTCATCTCACGATCCCCAAGCGCAAGCGCGCCTGGCCAAAGGGTTGGAAGTCCTATTCCAGGAAAATGGCCTCCAACTGGCAGAGATCATCGGGGGTGCGGACTGGCTGCGGCGGCTGGGCATGTCGTACGACGTGTTGGTGTATTTTCTGTTGGTCATGGCCGTACTGGTTGCCATCGTCGGGGGGATGGGATTGACGGGCGCCATGAGCATGAACGTGATGGAGCGCCGCCGCGAGATCGGGGTTATGCGCGCCACCGGGGCCAGGGATGGCGCTATCTTGCGCCTGGTCATGGTAGAGGGCATGTTCGTCAGCTTGCTCAGTTGGGGTCTGGCTGTGCCCTTGTCCATACCGCTTACATTGGCATTGAATTCGGGCGTGGGCAGCGCCATGGTGGGCCTCCCTTTGGACTTTACCTTTGGCTTGCGCGGCGTCTGGACCTGGTTATTGCTGGCGTTGGCGATCGCTGCCCTGGCCAGCGGGCTGCCAGCCTGGAATGCGACTCGCCTGACCGTGCGAGAGGCGCTGAGCTACGAATAGAGTCGTGAAGCAAGCCGGGTGCCAGCTACCTCGGAGGCGACTGGCACCCGGCCCAGCCCATCACACAGATGAGCTTACCACAATTTCATGATGACCGGCAGATAGATCCCGTACCTTCCTCCCCTGACGAGCGTGATCAGCGGCTTGCCCAGGGCGGTCACCCCCTCGGCGCATGTGACGCCATACAGGCCATTGACGATCTGGAGGACGGAACCCACCTTGACCTGGAAAGCAAACCGGCGGCTTTCACCAGGCTTGAGTACCGGGGCCTCCCAACGCACCTGGTTGCCTACCAACTCACCGCCGGCGACGTACTCGACGCCGGCCGGGACCACGTCGGTGATGACCAAGCCCGTCGCCTGCTGGCCCAAGTTGACCACGCGCAGCGTGTAAACCAGATCGCCGTCCCGCTTGGCCGGGTCAGGCGAGGCCGATTTGGTGATGAACAGCACGGGGCGATCGGTGATATAAGCGACGGCATGGACAGTCACAACTTCCAGCAAGCTGGGATGGCTGATCACGGCCGTGTTCGTGACAGGACCGCTATAGTTCGGGTCGACCCGCACGCTGAGCGTGACGACCTGGAACGACAACGCGCCGACGCTGCCTGTCCAGCGCAGACTGACGATATCGCTGACGATTTGTCCCGCGCTGGCGATCGCGTCGCGCTGGTAGGTGCTGACCTCCCATGGCAGCGCGTCCTGAACGGTGACGCCGCTCAGCGGCAGCAAGCTCGAGTTGGAGATGTACAGGCTATAGGTTAGGAGATTGTCCGGTCCGGGCAGCGCCAAAGCCGGCGAGACCTCTTTGAACGAGGCGATCAGCCCTACTTCCAAGACCGTGGTCGTCACCGTCTGCCCGGTTTTCGAAAGGATGCCGGTGTAAGTGGGATCGTTCTCATTCCAGAGCACACGATAGTTGTCGTTAAGAATCTGCGTGCCGCTTACCAGGTCGCTATCTACGCGCACGGTGAACGTGCGTTTAACGTGATCGCCGGTTGAAAAGGCCGGCAGCGTCCACGAAATGTAAGGCCTGGGCAGCATGGCAGACCCAGGGATAATCTGGCCGCCATCGCTGATGCTCACCACTGTTACGCTCAAAGGTATCACATCCCACAACATCGGATAAGGCGGCACGTCATTAGACAGACCACTGTTCCAGACGTCGATGGTATAAGTCAACAGCTGCCCGCGGCCAATGACCGGCGGCGCGGACTTGGTTGGGATCAGGTTGGCCAGGTGAGTGACCTTGCCAATAGCGGTGCCGGTGACAGGTGCTGTCGTCATATTGCTCATCTCGTCGGTGATGACCACCGTGGCTGTGTAGAGGGTGCCTTCTTCACCGCCGATGGTAGACTGAGCATCAACGGTAGTAAAGGTGATCGTGTCTCCATAAGCCAGGTCTCCCACCCAAACATACGAAACACACTTGTCACCGCAAGCAGGGCCACGCGGGAAAGGCGAGGGCGTACCGATAGCCGGGGCCGCATACAGATCGTTGGCGCTTACGCTGATGCGGCCGAATTGCAGCAAGGCCATCGCTTGAATCGCGTTGCCTGGGCCAAGGTTACGCACGACCAGCGTCGGCGTGACCGGCCCGCCGCCGCCACCCGGCTTCTTGGCGATTGGATCGAGTATGGCAAAGGCCTCGAAAGTAGGCCCCTGCACGACACTGGTCAGCACACGGCCGGACCGGCAGACATCCTCAGCACTGCATACCCAGTAGTTATCGTTGACGATGGGGATATTCATGATGTCGCTGATGGTGACGGTGTAGCTAAACTCGGCTGATTCGCCGGTGTCCAGGCTGGGCAGCGTCCACGAAACGACGTTTCCCACCCTCGTTCCGCCGTGGGTGTAACTCACCCAAGCCGGTATCCGGTCGGTGATGACCAGCTTCGTCGCCAGCGAGCCTGCGTTGAGCAGCGTCAAGGTGTAGGTCATGTCGCGATTGGAGCCGGGCGGGTCAGGCCAGGTGTGCTTGGAGAGCGAAAAGATGGGGTCAATCACGGTGACAGTGTACAACTCGCCGCTCGTGATTCCCACCGAGCTGGCGACTTGATAAGCAACGTTTGCGATCACCGTCCCACTCGGCACGTCGTCCACGTCCACACTAAAGGTGAAGGACGTCGTCTGGCCCAATTCGAGCGTGACGCGGCGCGTCCAGGTCACGACGTTGCTGACCGGGTTGGTCACGCCGTCTGGGCCAAGGCTACGCAAGCTCGTACTCAGCGGCAGCCGGTCGGTGACGGTAATGGGCAAATTAGCCGCCGGCTGGCCCTGGTTGGCGACGACGAGGGTATAGGTCAGCGGCTTGCCGGGGCCTGGTTTAGACGGCACGGAGCTTTTAGCGATGGCCAGAATGGGCAAGTTGGTGACGACGGTCTCGGCCGTCGCGCTGATCGGGCGAGCAATCAAGGGATGGCTGATGACGGCCGTATTGCGCAGCGTGCCGCTGAAGGCCGGGGACAGGCTGACGCTAAAGTTGAGCACGACGGTCGAGTCAAAGCCGATGTCACCGGTCCAGGCCAGAACCCCGCCGGTGAAGGCGATGGTGGAAGAGACGCTGGCGTGCGCATCCCCATTGTAGCTCGTGTGCTCGGGGAGACGGTCAGTCAGCGTCGTGCTGATGGCAGTGTAAGCGCCGGTGTTGCGAATTTCGATGGCGTAATGGAGCGTCACCCCGCCGGTGGGGGCCAGGGTGGGCGTCACGCTTTTGATCGAGGTAATGAGCTTGGGATAACCTGCCGGCGGCGGGATGGGGCCGGCGCGCACGACCTGGGAAGCGCTGATCAGCGCAAGCAGCACGGCCACAATCATCACCATGCCGCTCGTGAGAACGAGTCCCAGGCGGCCTAAGCCAGAAACCAAGTGGCGTGTCAAAGTGTTCATTTTACCTCCTTCGTTACAAATTGGTCCGAGGGCTTTCAGAGCACGTCTGAAAGTCACACAGTGCAGGAGAGCCGTCCCAGGCGCGATGCCGCGCCGAGCATCGGGCCCGGAGGGTGCTCCTACGGCTAACACCAGTAGGCGTGGTATTTACTATTATACAACATTTGAAAAAAAACAGGGTCGCTTGCGCAAAACGAGAAATTGCATTATGCTGGTGGTATCAGAGCTTACGTGCACGACAATGGTGATAAAGGGGGGAAAGCATGAAATTACACGAGTATCAGTCCAAAGCGTTGTTCGCCCGCTACGGCATTCCCATTTCCCACGGCCAAGTTGCCACCACGCCGGACGAGGCACGCGCCATCGCGGCCGATCTGGGCCGGCGGGTCGTCGTCAAGGCGCAAGTGCTGGTCGGCGGGCGCGGCAAGGCTGGCGGCATCCGCCTGGCCGGCACGCCGGACGAAGCTTACGAGGTGGCCTCCAAAATTCTCGGCATGGACATCAAGGGGCTGACTGTCCGCCAGGTGCTGGTGGACGAGGCGTCAGACATCCGGCAAGAGCTTTACCTGGGCGTGGTGATCGACCGCGCGGCGCGGCGCGTGACGCTGATGGCCTCGGCCGCTGGCGGCATAGAGATCGAAGAGGTAGCGCGCAAGACACCAGAAAAGCTGACCAGGCTACAGGTCGACCCGTTCATCGGCCTGCGTGATTACCAGGCGCGGCAGATCGCCTATTTCCTCAAGCTGCCGGCCGAGCTCGTGCGCGATTTCACCGCCATCCTGCGCGGCCTGTACGAGTGCTTTCTAGCCTGTGATGCCAGCCTGGCCGAGATCAACCCTCTGGTGGTCACGCGTGAAGGCAAGTTACTCGCGTTGGATGGCAAAATCGTGCTGGACGATAACGGCCTGTTCCGCCACAGCGAGTTGGCAAGCCTGCGCGCCGTGGACGAGGAGAGAGAGGCCGAAAGCGAGGCGCGCCAGCACGGCCTGAGCTACATCAAGCTCGACGGCGAAATCGGCTGCATGGTCAACGGCGCCGGCCTGGCCATGACCACCATGGACCTGGTCCAGTTGTTCGGCAGCCAGCCGGCCAATTTCCTGGATATCGGCGGGGGGGCCACGGCCGAGCGGGTTGCCGCCGCCCTGCGCATCATCCTGTCCGATCCCAACGTCAAGGCAGTGTTGTTCAACATCTTTGGCGGCATCACGCGCTGCGACGAGGTGGCCAAGGGGATCGTGACCGCCCTGGGCCAGGTCCCCACCGAGTTGCCCATGGTCATCCGGCTGGTGGGGACGAACGAGGACGAAGGCCGAGCCATACTTGCCGAGGCAGCCTCGGCAAGTATGGCCAAGGCGGCGCCGCCCAGCGTACAGACCTCCAGCACGCTGGTCGAAGCAGCCCGCAAGGCAGTGGCGGCCGCCAAGGGCCAAGCCTACACCCCGCTGCCCCCAAGCGATCCGATTCTGTACAAGCCGCGCGCCAAAACCAGCCGCAAGCAACGGAGAACGTCATGAGCATCCTAGTCGATAAAAACACGCGCCTGCTCGTCCAGGGCATCACAGGTCGAGAGGGTGAATTTCACACCCAGCAGATGATCGAGTACGGCACAAACGTCGTCGGCGGCGTCACGCCCGGCAAGGGAGGGTTATGGGTCGTTGGGGATAAAGTGCCGGTGTTCGACACGGTCAAAGAGGCCGTCGAGGCCACCGGCGCGAACGCGTCGGTCATTTACGTCCCGGCGCGTTTTGCGCCCGACGCTATCCTGGAGGCGGCCGACGCTGGCCTCCCGTTCATCGTGTGCATCACGGAGGGAGTGCCGGTGCTGGACATGATCCGCGTCCGAGCCTACCTGGACGTCAAAGGCGCTCGCCTGCTAGGCCCCAACTGCCCTGGCATCATCACGCCGGGCGAGTGCAAGGTGGGCATCATCCCGGGGCACATCACGATCCAGGGCAGCATCGGCATCGTCAGCCGCAGCGGCACGTTGACCTACGAGGTCGTGTATGCCTTGACCATGCGCGGCATGGGCCAAAGCACGTGCGTGGGCATTGGCGGCGACCCGATCAACGGCACCAACTTTACCGATGTGCTGCGCATGTTCGAGGACGATGGGGGCACCGACGCGGTCATCATGATCGGCGAAATTGGCGGCTCGGACGAGGAAAAGGCAGCCGATTTTATCCGTCTCAAGATGAGCAAGCCGGTGGTCAGTTTTATCGCCGGGCGCACCGCGCCTCCCGGCAAGCGCATGGGGCACGCCGGGGCAATCATCGAAGGCGGCGCCGGCACGGCCGAGGGCAAGATCAAGGCCCTGGAGGCCGCCGGCGTGCGCGTGGCGCGCCACCCCGAGGAATTGCCCTATTTGCTGGCCGAGGCCGTGAAAGAGTAGCTGCCGACAAGGGCGCCGGCAGCTAGAGTTCCTTCCACAGGAAATAGCGGCTGTGGCCGGCGGGCATGTCGTGCAGCTCGCCGTACAGGCGGTAGCCAAGCTTTTGATAAAACCCGATCGCCTGGAAGCTCATCGTGTCCAGGTGGGCGTACTGGCAGCCGCGCTGCACGGCCTCTCGCTCGGCCGCCACCAGCAGTGCTCTTCCGTGTCCCTGGCGGCGATGGCTCTCTTCGATCCACAGGATGCTGACGCCCAGCCAACCCCAGTAGGTATCGCCCAGCAGGCCACCCACGATCCGCTCTTGGGCGTCTCGCACAAAGACCGCCAGTTTGCGGTGATCGTCATCCCCCGCATGCGAGCGATTGTAGGCCCGCAGCCCTTCGATCACCAGGGCCACCTCCTCAGGCTCCGGGTCCTCCTCCACTGTGAGCGTATAGGCGTCTCGGTTCATTGATCAAACATAATCCTGGTAGTGTGGCACGTACATCTGTGAGCTGATGTAGGCCAGCAGATCGGCCGGCGCAGGCAAGGCGGCCAGGCCGCGCCGATAAGCCACCTCGGCCACGGACACCGCGATGGCGGCCGACACCTGGCGGATGGCCGCCAGCGGCGGGAACACTCGCCCTTGCTCCAGGTCGGCTTCCGACACTGTGCTGGCCAGGGCCTTGGCCGCCGCGAAGAACATCTCGTCCGTGACCAAGCGGGCCTGGCAGGCGATCGCGCCCAAGCCCACGCCCGGGAAAACGTAGGCGTTATTGCACTGGCCGGGCGTGTAGGTCTTGCCGGCTAGCTGGACAGGGGCAAACGGGCTGCCGCTGGCAAAGATAGCCCGCCCTTCCGTCCAGGTGTAGGCCTGCTCGGCCGTGCACTCGGCCTTGGACGTGGGGTTAGACATGGCAAAGACAATCGGCCTCTCATTCAAGGCCGCCATCGCTTCCAAAACAGCCTGGTTGAACGCGCCAGTCTGCCCAGACACACCGACGATGGCCGTCGGTTTCAGCGCCTGGACGGCTGCCAGCACATGCGGCAGGGAACGGTGATCGTGTGCGTAAGGCAGCTTGTGCCTGGCCAGCCCGGTGCGGCTGGCGACGACCAGGCCCTGAGAGTCCACCAGCCAGCAGCGACGCCGCGCTTGCTCGCTCGACAAGCCTTCGCTAACCATGGCCGCCACGATTAAATCGGCCGTGCCGATAGCGGCTTCGCCGGCGCCCTGGAACAGGACCGTTTGCTCTCCCAGCTGCCCGCCCGTGAGCCGCAGCGCGGAATACAGGCCAGCCAACGCCACAGAGCCGGTGCCTTGAATGTCGTCGTTGAAGGTGCACACCGCGTCGCGATACTTGGCCAACAAGCGAAAGGCATTCTGGTTGGCAAAGTCTTCAAATTGGATCAAGATGCCTGGGAAAAGCTCGACAGCTGCCGTCATGAACTCGTCGACCAGCTCGTCGTAGGCCTCGCCCCGCAGGCGGTGTTGGCGGATGCCGATATAGAGCGGGTCGTTCAACAAGCGCTCGTTGTCCGTGCCCATGTCGAGCGTCACCGGCAGGCACTGTGCGGGGTGAACGCCGGCGCAGGCCGTGTAAAGCGAGAGCTTGCCCACCGGGATGCCCATCCCGTCGGCGCCCAGGTCGCCCAGGCCCAGGATTCGCTCCCCATCGGTGACCACGATGAT
>JAFGFO010000106.1 GCA_016931085.1 Thermoflexales bacterium | reverse complement strand
TCTGTTTTCCAGGTGTAATTCGCTGTTACACGGCTGAGATTCTTCGGCCTACGGCCTCAGAATGACAAGTCTCGTTGTAATACTAGTTATGAGGTAATAATTTGTCTATACTTACGTTAGCGCGCGACAATCGCAAGGAATTTATCCGTTTCTCCAAGTTCCTGGTGGTTGGCACAGTCGGGGCCGCCGTGGATTTTGGCACGTTGAACCTGCTCCACTTGCAGTTTGGCATGCCGGTGCTGGCGGCCAATACCTGCTCGTTCACCCTGGCCGTGCTGTCCAATTTCACCTGGAATCGCTGTTGGACCTATCCCGAATCGCGCAGCAAGCCGCTGGCCGGGCAACTGGGGCAATTCTTTGTCGTCAACATCGCCGGCTGGGCCATCAATACCGGCGTGCTGTGGGCGCTGCTGGGTTTCACCACGCAATTGTTCGGCCCGCTAGGATATAATGTGGCCAAGGCGGTCGCTACTGGCGTGGTGCTGTTTTGGAATTTCTTCGTCAATCGCTTCTGGACATACAACGACGTCAAGCTTGGCAGCTAGACCTGACAGGTTTTCTTAAACCTGTCAGGTCTGTCTCAACGCTTGCAACTGCCCCAAGAGTTCTTTTTCCTTCTGGCTCAAGCGCTGCGGAAGCTGGACTGCCACGGTCGCGTACAAGTCACCCCGCCGGTCGGGCTGGCGGAGATGGGGCATGCCCAGGCCGCGCAGCCGAAACACCTTACCGTTGGCCGTCTCGGGCGGGATGTTCAGCTTGACCGGGCGATCCAGGGTGGGCACATCGACTTCACCCCCCAGCAGGGCGGCGTACAGATCCACCGCTACCGTTACCTTGAGGTCATTGCCTTCAAGCTGGAAAACAGGGTGGGGGCTTAGCTCAACTTTGAGATAGAGATCGCCGCACTCGCCGCCGCTCGTCCCGGCCTGGCCCTGGCCACACAGCCGGATGCGCGATCCACTGCGCACGCCGGGGGGGATGCTGGCCTCGATCTTGCGCCCATCCTCCCACTGCAAAACGCGCTGCGTGCCGCGGGAGGCTTCCTCCAATGTTACCTGGACCACATGCTCGCTGTCACGGCCGCGGCGAGGGCGTGAGCGAAGGTTCTCTTGCCGGCTGGCTCCTCCGGCAGCCGCCCCGCCCATACCTCCAAACAGCGCCTCAAAGAAATCCGAAAAACCCCCTGCCCCCCCAAACATCTGCTCGAATTCCTCAGGGCGAACTGTACGGGTACGCGTGCGCCCGCCTCCCTGCCCTCCCCATTGCGCCCAAAAGTCATCCGGCACGCCGCCGGCGTGCTCGTACTGCTGCCACTGCGTGCCAAAACGCTCGTACTTTTTGCGCTTTTCCGGATCCGAGAGGACCTCGTAAGCCTCGTTGACGTCTTTGAATTTCTCCTCGGCCTTCTTGTCGCCCGGGTTGACGTCGGGGTGGCATTGCCTGGCCAGTTTGCGGTATGCTTTTTTTATCTGGTCGGTGTTGGCGTTCTTGTCAACGCCCAATATCTTGTAATAGTCTTTATATTCCATAGCCTATCTATTGCTCCAAACTGTGAATTCACAACTACTATAACACAACACAGCATGGTTTGCAATAGTATATACGTCCAGTATTAGAATTACATAATACGGGGGGATTCGAAGCGTATCCTTTTCGGCCAGCCGTTCACAGCGGTCGCTACACGATAACGGTCTCTCCCATAGTCCCGACCAGCGCCTCGACAGTATCGCCGCGGCTTGGGCTGGCGTCTGATTACATAATCGTATAGCCTTTCTTTGCTATCGCCGCCACGATTTGCGCCTCAGTCACCAAATCGTGGTCGTATTCCACTTCCATGTGCTGTTTTTGGTAACTGGCTCGTACGCGCTTGATGCCTGGTAGCTCGTCCTCCAGTCCTTCCAGTCTCATCACGCAGGCTGGGCAGTGCATATCGGGGATTTGAAAAATTTGTTTGGTCATTAATTAAACTCGATTTGCCCGCCGTACATTCCCATCGAACAACTGAAATAGAGCACAGAACCGGCTCTTTGAGGCGGGATGTCGACCGATTCGGTGCCGGTTGCGGGTAGAATGCGATTAATATTCAGCGCAGGGATAACAAACGCTCGCGTGCAGCTATACGTCTTGTTCGTCACCAGCTTTAATCGCAACGCTTGGTTAGCCTTAGCTTGCAAAGTGGCCGGCTCATAGCCCGAGTTCACAACATGGATCGTGAGTGTGGCTTGTGGAACGGCAGCCGTTGCAGGTGGCGTCGAAACGCCGGGGGGCGTAATGGGCGTGAATTGTTGTGGGAGATCTCGTGCCTGTACGGGACGACTGAAAGAGCGGATAAGGTTGGAAGAAGAATAGGGCGACCCCATCAGATTCAGGCTGGTATCGATCGAAACTATCCCCAGAACGAGCACAACCACAGCCACGAGGCGCATAAAGTTTGATTCGAGCCTTGCGCCCAGTTGCGTTGCCAGGTAGGCCACGGTGAAAAAGACCGGGCTGGTACCCAGGGTAAAGGCAGCCATGATCGCTGCACCCATCAACGGGTTCCCTGTCCCTATCGCCACTGCCATCATCGCTTGCGTTACACCGCAGGGGATAAGCACGGTCAGCGTCCCTAAAAAGAGTGGTGTCACCAAATGACTGCCATCTTTGGCCGTGCGGCGGATATAGCGTGTAACGAATGAGGGCGGCTCGACGGCAAAATAGCGAAAGATCGGGTGAACATTCAGCATCCGCAGCGCCGTGCCAATCATAAACACGCCAATGGCGAGCTGCAAAATGGCGTGGAACATGGGTGCGAGTTGCATCACCGAGCCAAGCCAGCCCAGCAAAAAGCCCAATAGCGTATATGCGACTAGTTTAGCACCCAGGAATAACAAAATGGGCCGGCTGGCGCGTGCCTGCGGGCGCCGAGAGTGTTTGTTCTTCGCCTGCAGAAATGATGACTCTACTTCATACGCGACCGAACTCGCCAGCAGGCCCCCCTGCACCGCCAGGCAGCTCAGGCCGCCGGCGGTCAATCCAGTGATGAATGCGATGATGATTTCCATTTGAAATTTTCCTCAACCTTAGGCCATGTGGCGCAGCCGCGAACTGTTGCTTACCACAAAAGGTGTAATGAGTATATCAAAGCGGAGTACGGCTTTCCAGGGCACTTTGCCCCAAATGGAATAGGCCACTTGGCCTATTCAGCCTGGCATCGAATGACGCTATCAATCCACCCAGCAGTTTGATATACTGTAAATGTAAGGCACGCGACCCGGCCAACAGAGAGAGTATAAAAAGTTTTGTATCGGCAATGGGCAAGCTTGTGTAGCGAGCATATGTATTGCCCGCAATTCAACAATGGAGGAAATATTATGTTACAAGTTTCTCGCAAGTCTATTACCATCACTGATCCACCGTTCGCTCAATCATTGCTGGGAAGCACGCGTTGGGCCTGGCTCTGGCTGATTGTCAGGTTATACATTGGTTATACCTGGTTGAGCTCGGGTTGGGGCAAGATTGGTAACCCGGCCTGGACGCAAACCGGCGTGGCTCTGAAAGGCTTTTGGGAGCGGGCCGTTGCGATGCCCGAGCCGCCAGCCCGACCCCCGATCACCTTTGACTGGTATCGCGTGTTCATCCAGTTCCTCCTGGATGGTGGTCACTATGCCTGGTTTGCCAAGTTGATTGTAGCCGGCGAGTTACTGGTCGGCGTGGCTCTGATTTTGGGGGCATTTGTCGGCGCCGCGGCCTTCTTTGGCGGGTTTATGAACTGGAACTTTATGATGGCCGGCACCGCCAGCGCCAACCCGGTGCTGTTCACGCTTGCGATCTTGCTCGTCTTGGCCTGGAAGACGGCCGGCTGGTGGGGACTCGATCGTTGGCTGCTGCCGTTCCTGGGTACGCCGTGGCGTCCTGGGCTTGTGTTTGAGAGAGAGCCGGCTGTATCTCAAGATGCCAGGGCGATACCTGCCGCATAACATCAAGTTGGTGTCCACTTAACTTTTCGCCGAAATAGTGTACAATCTAAAGGTCAGCTAACCCGGCCTTTTTGAAAGGAAAGTGACGGTGTCTAATCCTATTCGCGTGCTGTTGGCCGATGACCACGCCGTAGTGCGGGCCGGCATCCGGCAGTTTATGGAGCGCGCCGGCGACATTCAAGTGGTGAGCGAGGCTGAAGACGGCGAAATAGCGCAAGCGCTTATCAAGCAGCACCCGCCCGATGTGGCCGTGTTGGACATTCAAATGCCCAAGCAAAGCGGCATTGACGTCACGCGCTGGATACGCGCCCACCAGCCCAACGTTGGCGTGCTGATCCTCACTGCTTACGATGACGACCCTTACGTGCTGGCCGTGCTGCGGGCTGGCGCGAACGGTTACGTGCTCAAGACGGCCACACCGGCTGAAATTGTTCAGGCGGTGCGAGACGTGCACGCCGGCAAATCGGTTCTTGACCCGGCCGTCACTCAAAAGGTGATGGCTCACATGGCCGGGCAGGCCACTGCTTCGTTTGTCGAGCCGCTCACCGATCGCGAGTTGGAGGTATTGACATTAACTGGCCGGGGCTATACCAACAAAGCCATAGGTGTACAATTGAAGATCAGCTCGCGCACAGTGCAAGGCCACCTGGTTCGTATCTTTGAAAAGCTCCAGGCGGCCAGCCGCACTGAGGCGGTGATGCGCGCCGTTTCGCTGGGCTGGCTGCCGCCTACGCTGGGTGAACTTGATGACAAGCCCGCAGCTTAAAAACCGCCTGCGATGGCGGGGCCTGCCTCTGCAACTTTTTAGCCTCACCATTCTACCGCTTACGATTCTGTTATTGATCATCACCCTGGGGAGTGTGATGCTCCACCAAAACGCCATGCGGGACCTGGTGGGCGAGCGCGATACGCGCACTGTTCGTTCAGCCGCCGGCGTCCTCAGCGAGCAGGTTTACCATCGAGCCTCTAGTGTGCACAGCCTGGCATTGCGCGCCTCTGAAGGGGTTAACCCCGCCAGCCTCCTGACTATGGCCGATTTTATGTTGTCCGATTTTGATGGCGGTCTGGCGACCTTTACCCCGGAGGGCAAGCTGCTGGCCGCCAGCGGAGAGAATAACATTTTTGATCGTGTGCCGACAGATTTTTTGATTGACCTGCTGCGCCAGGCCGGTGCCGAGCCTGTTTTTTCGCCCCTGGTTACAATCTCGCCAACCGGCACGTCATTTGTGTTGGTGGTCGCATTGGTTGAGAACAGCCAAGTGGTGGTGGGTGCCTTTTCGCCAGCGGCGGTGTCCAAGCACGCGCTGGGCGATCTCTGGGCGCCGGGCGACCATGCTTCTACTTTTGTCGTGGATGAAAAGCGTCGCCTGCTTTATCAGGCCGGCGCTTTGGTCCCGGCTATCCCTATTGCGCAGCATCCTGGGGCGAGCGAGGCGCTGCAGGGCAAAAGCGGCGTGCTATATATTCAGGCCGAGCACGGCGAGCACATCGTCGCTTTCAGCCCGATCGCCCCCATTGGCTGGGCGTTGGTCATCGAAGAACATTGGGAAGCCGCTGCCGGCCCCATGCTGCACACTACGCAGCTTGCGCCATTGATCCTGGTGCCTGTTTTGTTGTTGGCGTTGGTCGCCCTATGGTTTGGCGCGCGCCAAATCGTTCAGCCCTTGCAGGCACTGGAAGCGAAAGCGGCTGAACTGGCTTGGGGACGTTACGAAGCCATCGAGCAGCCAGTGAACGGCATTGAAGAGATTCGCCGCTTGCAAACTGAGCTGGCTCATATGTCCCGCAAAGTCAGGGCGGCCCAGGACAGCCTGCACGGCTACATTGGCGCGATCACGGCCGGGCAGGAAGAAGAACGTCGTCGCCTGGCGCGCGAACTGCACGACGACACGCTTCAGGCGCTTATCGCTCTCAATCAACGCCTTCAACTGGCCTCTCTCACGCTGGCTGATTCGCAAGCCGCTGAATCTCTGGCCGAAATCCAGGCGCTCACCGAGCAGACGATTGCCAACTTGCGCCGTTTCACGCAGGCATTGCGTCCCATCTACCTGGAAGAATTGGGGCTGGCCGCCGCGTTGGAAATGCTCACCCGCGAAGTCAGCCAGGCAGCCAATTTGCCGGTCGAGTTTCGCCTCCTTGGGATGGAGCGTCGCCTGCTGTCTGAAGTGGAACTGGCTTTGTATCGCATGGCGCAGGAAGCCCTGAATAACGTGACCCACCACGCCCAGGCGTCTCACGCTTCGCTCACGATTTCGTTTGCTCAAGCCATCACCTTGACGGTCAGTGATGATGGGCGAGGCTTCACCGTCCCCGAAAGTCCCGCCGAGTTTGCGCCAGGTGGCCATTTTGGCCTGCTCGGCTTGCACGAACGCGCCGAACTGATCGGCGCCCGCCTCGATATTCAATCCACGCCGGGGAAGGGCACGCAGTTGAGCATCAGCTTGCCTGCCTTATAAGCGATGCGAAATATACCGGTCAGCGCTGCCGCAACAGCCGCGATGAATTGCCCAGGATGCCCAGGTCAGGCAACGATTGCGCAGCCGCGGCAAGGATGGGAGGCAAGATGCCGAATGCCGCCAACGACAGTCCAAGCACGTTGTAGACCGTTGTGAAGGCCAGGTTCATCTTGACAACGCGCATCGTACGGCGCGCGATGCGCAAGACTTCCGGCACGAGCGTCCAGTCTTCTCGCATGAGTGCCACGTGCGCCGCTTCGATGGCAATGTCTGCCCCGGCTGCGCCCATGGCGACACCTACTTCGGCCTGCGCCAGCGCGGGTGCATCGTTCACACCATCGCCGACCATCACGACGACGTGGCCTTGAGCCTGGTATTCCTTCACGACGCGGATCTTGTCTTCGGGTAGCAAATTGGCGCGATAACGCACGCCGATTTTCTCGGCGAGCGCCGCAGCCGTGCGTTCGTTGTCGCCCGTAAGCAACTCGATGTGACGTACGCCTAGAACGCGCACCGCCGCGAGCGACTCGGGCACTTCGGGGCGAAGCGTATCGGCGGCGGCCAGCACACCCACCAACTCACCGTCGCGCGTGATGAACAGCAGCGTCTTGCCTTGTGCCTCTAATTCGTCAGCAACGGACACAACTGACGACGAGGCGATCATCCGGCGATTGCCCACGGCGACCGCACGACCGTTCACCCTGGCTCGCACACCCATGCCTGGCACGGCTTCAAAATCATGCAACTCGTACAAGGGCACATGACGCTCGTCAGCAGCAACGCGCACGGCCTCGGCCAGCGGATGTTCAGAGTAACGTTCTGCTGAGGCAGCCAGCGAGAGCAACTCGATGTCGGTCAGTCCATTCAGCGCGACTACGTCGGTCACCTGTGGCCTGCCGAGCGTCAGCGTGCCGGTTTTGTCAATCAGCCATACGTCAGCGCGAGCCAATAGTTCAAGGTAGCGCCCGCCCTTGATGAGTAGCCCGCGCTTTGCGCCTGCTCCGATAGAAGCCAACATCGCAATTGGCGTGGCGAGCGCGAACGAGCACGAGCACGCCACAACCAGCACTGCCGCCGTTGCCAGGGGATCACGCCGAAAGACGAGCGTCAGCGCGGCAATGCCCGCCACGATGGGCAAATAGTAAGCCGAGAACTGATCCGCGATGCGCTGCACGTCGGCGCGGTGCGCTTCGGCTTCCTCAACCATTTTGACCACGCGCCCGAACGTCGTGTCTGCACCGACGTGCGTGGCCCGCACCCGCAAATGTCCCAGGCGCGCGATGGTGGCTGCGTACACCTTCGCGCCAGGGCCAGCTTCGACCGGCATAGATTCGCCAGTGATGGCCGCCTGATCGACCGTTGCCTGCCCGTCTATGACCTCGCCGTCCACGGGGATTTTCTCGCCGGGCCGCACGACGACGGTCTCGCCGGTGTGTACCTCGGCAATCGACACTTGTACTTCGCGTCCATCACGTTCGACGCGCGCAGTCTGCGCCGCCATGGCAGCCAAGTCCTTCACGGCGCGGCGGGCGCGCTCGGTCGTAAAGTTTTCCGCATAATCGCCGACGCGCATAAAGAACACCACCACGACGGCGGTGGCCCATTGGCCTACAGCCAACGCCGCGATAACGCCAAGGGTCATCAACGTGTGCGAGGTGACTTGCCGGCGGAGCGCGGCCCCAACGACTTTGCGGAACACCGGGTAACCGCCCACCAGTACAATGGCCAACCCAATCACCCATGGTACGCGGCTGGTGATCTTTTCAAACAATCCCAACCACTCGCCCACGACGACGATGAACAGAACTGCGCCAAAGACGATGCCGAACAGCGTCAAGACAGGCCGGGTGAAACCGCCCAGGGTTGAAGCAGCCGGCTGAGGTGATTCGACGGCAGGAACCGAGTACCCCGCGCCTTCCACGGCTTGGCGAATGGCCGGCAACTCCACCAGGGCAGGGTCGAGTCGCACAACGGCTTTCTCCGAGGCGAGGAAAACATTCACTGATTCGACGCCAGGCAATGCAGCAATAGCGTGCTGGACGTGAAGGGTACATTCTGCGCAGTCCATCCCGGCAATGGGAACTTGGAGGGTCTCAAAGTCGCTCACTGTGATGATATACTATGCGCGGTCGAGATTTGGACTTTTGCAGCCTGCGTAGCTAGTCCCAAAAGTTCAAAATTCGCCCGTGTGGAGCATAGTATACTCGTTCAACAAATTTGTCAAATCGGCTCTTGACAAGCGGCGTTTTTTGATGTATCATATTGATTGAACGTTCAATCAAGACACAGCGCGCCATTTCTTAATGGCGCGCTATGAGGACATCGAGATGCCACCTGAAGACAAGGATCGTCGCCAACAGATTTTGGACGCGGCGCAGCAAGTGTTTGCCAAGAAAGGCTTTCACGGCGCCAGCATCAAGGACCTGGCCAAGGCCGCCGGCATTTCGCCGGGGCTGCTCTATTGGTACTTTAAGGACAAGACCGACCTGTTCACGTCCCTGTTATCCGAACGGATCACAGAGGGCTTTGGTTCCCTGGCAGAAGAGGTGCCTTTCGATCTGCCGCCGAAAGAGTTCTTGCCCCGTTTTGGCCGTTTTTACGTGGGCCTGTTCGAGCGGCCGATGAACGCGGCCTTGTTCAAGGTCTCGATTGCCAACGCTCAGTCGTTTCCGGCCGCCGTGCGCCAGGTGCAGGCTCAACTGATCGGCCGCGTCTTGGGCACGCTGCAGGCCTACTTCCAACACCAGATCGATGCCGGCCGGATGCGCCCGTGCAATACCGAGATGGCCACGCGTGTATTTATGGGCAGCATCGTGGCCTACTTGTTGCTCAGGCACGTCTTGGGCACCGAGCAGGGGCGGGCACTGCCGCTCGAAACGTTTGTAGATGGGGTAGTTGACGTTGTGCTGCATGGCATCTTGCCTGTCGCGACAAGCCGCAGCGAGGAGTTGTGATGTTTACACGTATCGCCTCCATCATCAGAAAAGAGTTCATCCAAATCCGGCGCGACCCGCGCACGCTGGCCATCACGTT
>JAFGFO010000105.1 GCA_016931085.1 Thermoflexales bacterium | reverse complement strand
TTCGGGGCCGCCGGGCTTCGGGCCAGACTTCCGAAGTCTAAGAAGACTTCGGAAGTCTTCCATCCCCCCGCTTTTTTGAGAAGATACTGCTGAGAGGATAATGACGGTTTGTACAGGCTCCCGCTCTAAGCGGGAGCCTGTTTTTTACGCTAGGCTCTCTGGCCTGAGACGACGCAATCGCCAGCGCACGGATGAAAATGTGGTATACTATGCCTATGGCATAGAGGCCGGAGCCGGTCTCGAACAGGGAGTGAGGGTAACAAGTGTTCAGTTCTCGTCGTTTGCGCACAACCGAAGCGGCGCTGGTGCTGCTCTTTTTTATCCAGGCGTTGCGTGTTACAACGTCGCTGCTGCTGGGTCACCTGGACGACCGCGTCTTGGGAACCTTCGTCCCCGAGTTGCTGCTGGTCGCTGCGGCGCTGGCCGCCCCGCTACTTGCCCCACGCCGCTTTGTCAGGCTGGGACTGGTGTTGTCGGCTGTGTGTGTGGCCATCGCCCGGCCGGCCTTGAATGCCGGCTCGCTCGTGATGCACCAATGGGGGGGCCTGGCTGTGTTGGCCGCCGGCGGCGTGTACCTGGCGGGCCTGGTGCGCAATCGCCCGCGCGCCGTCGTGACCGGCCTGGCCGGGGCGCTGGTCGCCGACCAACTGCTGCGCACGCTGGGCCATACGCACGATCCGAGCATGGCTCCGGCCTTGTTGTTGCCTGTCAGCCTGCTGGCCCTGGCGTTGGTGCTCGTTTCAGCGCTCTTGTTTGCGGCTCACCGTGAAGAGCTGATCACCAGCCTGGAACCGCCAGGCACCTTGAGCTTTGCCGGCGGCCTGGCGCTGGGGGCGGCCTTGTTTGTCGAGACCTCGCTGCTGGCCTTGCCCAATGTCCTCGCGAGCTGGAGCGATTTCGACTACGCGGTGATCGCGCCGGCCTTGGTCGCCGTGACGTGCTTGCCCCTGCTGACCCGCCTGCGCCGCCAGAGCGGGCGGATCATATCTGCTTCGCGCCTGGTGGGGGTGGGGCTGATCGGCGTCGTGCTGGTGGGGCTGGCGACGGGGCACGCGCGCTTGGGAATGCTCTCGGCCTTGGGCCTGCTGCTTGCCCACGGCGCTGTGTTGGCGGCCCTGCTGCAGACGGCCGAGTCGAACCCGGCCCAACGCCCGGAACGGATCGGCCCGTGGCTGGCAGTCGGGCTGTGGCTGGCGCTGGCTCTAAACGTCGCCTTGAGCTTGACGTCCTTGGATGTCTTGCCCTTCATGCGCGGGATGGACCTGTCGCTGTATCTGGTGGCCGGCTTTGTGGCCGCCCAGGCGGCTGTGACGTGCCGGGGCAGCGAGCCCCCCGTCCCCGAACGGTCCGAGTATCGCTCTCTTACTAGGGGCTTGATCGTGACGGCGGCGGCTACCGTGCTGTCGGCTGTGGCGGCCTCAGCCGGCTAGGCATTTCTATGGGTCGACACTTGTACGAGATGTAGAGATGTAGGTCACGCTTTTAGCGTGACACTCGCCAGCACGCCAGAAGATGTCACGCTGCAAGCGTGGGCTACTGGCCGAGATTGGCTCAGTCCTCGCCGGGCTGCTCAAAGGTCCAGGCCGGCAGGGTGAAGAAAAACGTGCTCCCCTCACCGGGGGCGCCGTTGCTTTCCACCCCGACTTGCCCGCCTAGCTTGTCCACGATGCGCTGCACGATGGACAAGCCCAGGCCGTGTCCGGCGATATCGACCTGGCCCAGTTGCGTAAACGGCAGGAACAGGCGGTCCTGCTCCTCCGCCTTGATGCCAAGCCCGTTGTCGCGCACCCAGAAGCGCACCCACTGATCCGCTGCCTGATCAACGCCGATCTCCAGGCGCGGCGGCCGGCCACCGTACTTGATAGCATTGCTGAGATAATTGACCCAAACTTCTTCGATCCACGGGCTATAGCCCACGGCCAGTGGCCACGTCCCCGCCTCAGGCAGGATGATCTCGGCCTGGTCCTGCTGGATGAGATCGCGCAGGCGCTGCAAGGCTTCGTCGACGATACTCTCCATGTCGATCGGCCCCACTTGGGCATCCATCTTGCGCACGCCGGCCAGCACCAGCAACGCGTCGATCACGTTGTTCATCTTGCGCGCGTCTCGCCCAATCGTGCCCAGGTAGCCTTGCAACTCTTGGGCCGGGATGCGCTGGTGGTCCTCCTCCAAGACCATGGCGTAGCCCATGATCCGCCCCACCACACCCTTGAGGTCGTGGGCCACTGTCCGCGCAAAGGCATCCAGCTCCTCGTTGCGAGCTTGCAGCTCCAGTTGGGCTTGTTCGCGCATGGTGATCTCGTGCCGAGCCTGCTCGTATAAGCGCGCGTTTTCGATCGCGATGGCCGCCGAGGCCGCCAGTGACTCGAGCAGGGTCAAGTCGGCCGCGTCAAAACGATTGACCTGCGTGTCAACGACCTGGAGCACGCCGATCACCGCTTGCTTGACCCGCAGCGGGACGCCCAGGATCGAGCGGAGCTCGAGCCCGGTGTGCTGGTCAACGTTTTTAAAATGCCGCTCGTCGGCTCGCGTGTCTGGCACCATAAGGCTCTGGCCATGCTGGGCGACCCAGCCGACGAGACCTACTCCAGGCTTGACATGCCAGCCACGCAAGATTTCGTGGTGAGGGCCGATGTTGTGCCGGCAAACCAGGTCGCCCGTCTGGGGGTCGATCAACCAGACGGTGGCAGCGATGATATCCAACAAGTGGCGCACCTCGCTGAGGACGGTGTCCAGTACGTGGTTCAGGTCGAGGGTCGAGCCAAACTCCTGGCTGGCGCGATTGAGCAGCTTGTAGCGCGCCTCCGACTCTTGCAAGACCTGCGTGAGCCGGGCAGTCTCTTCAACCAGTCGTTTCTGCTCGAGCACCTTGCCGACCACGCCAGGCAGCACTTGAAGAAATCCATTTTCTCCGTCCCTGATGATATAATCGCTCGCCCCCAGTCTCAACACCTCGGCGGCCACCGCCTCATGGCCGCTGTTGACCAGGATGATCGTGAAGGGGCTGGCTGCTTGCCGCGCCTGCCGCCTGATCACGTCCAGCACTTGGGGAGCGGGCAGTGCCACCACCCACACCTCGCAGCCGGCGGCCATGGCCGCTTCTTCGTCGCGAGTGACGTCGGCAAGGTAACCAGCTTTGTGCAAGCTGGCCTGGACGAGACCGGCCAGTTGAGGGTCGCCCAGGTAGAGAATGTGCACAGCTTCAGATCCGGACATACGATAACAATAGCTCAAATTCCCATTTTGCGCAAGTGCAAAGCCCGAGACCCTAAAGGTCTTGCAGCACCTCCGAGCGCGCCCAGTAGCCCGCCGGCGCGCCGGACACGGGCAAGCGGAGGAGGCAAAGACCTTTAGGGTCAAGACCTCTTGAGAGGGGACCGATGAGACAGCGGCAGGGGGGGGGCGCTCATTATAGACTCTACAGGTTTTGACCTTTAGAGTCCTGTGTGTAAACCGGCAGAGTCAGGGTAAACGTGCTGCCCTCGCCTAGCTTGCTTTGGACCTTTACCGTTCCGCCGTGTGCTTCTGTGATCTCCTTGACCATGGCCAGGCCCAGTCCCATGCCGCCATAGCGCCGGCCAACACCGCCGTCCGCCTGGTAAAAGCGCTCAAAGATGTGCGTATACTCGGTGGGAGAAATGCCGATGCCCTGGTCGGTCACCGAGATACAGATTGCGTTCCCCCTGGAAGCCGGCTGCGCGACGAGTGTGACCACGCTCCCTGAGGGCGAAAATTTGCAGGCGTTATCCAGGAGTTGGTGCAGCACTTGCACCAAGCGGGTAAAGTCACCGCCAATAGGAGCAAGATCGATAGGGCAAGTGCAAAGCAGCTTGATCCCGGTCCGGGCGGCTGTCTGAGCCGCCATCCGGCAAGCGGTCTGCAACAAGACGGCCGGCGTTATCTTTTCGATGCGTAGAGCCTGGCTGTCCATCTCCTGGAAAGTGGTGATGGCCTCGACCAAGCCCACCAGCGCTCGCATCTGCCGCGCTATCACCTCTAGCGCCTGGCGCTGCTGCTCTTGTTCCAGCTCACCATCCACCAACATCTCGACGTAACCCTGGGCCAGCGCTAGGGGCATGCGCAACTCGTGGCTCACGTTTTGGATGAACTGCTCGCGCATGATATCCAGGTGGCGCAGTTTGGTGTTGTAGCGCCTCAAGCGGGTATTCTCCTGCTCCAGATCGACGCCCGGCTCAACGTGATCCTCGATCGTGATATTCCACGGACGAGCCAAGGGAAACTCCTCACTAGCCTCGTGCTTGTTCAGGCGTGTCGGAAAATTATCAACAACCACATAACCCCCCTTGCTCGAAACGACCTCGCATTTATACCCAGCTTATACCTTGCGCCGCAATTGTCTTGAACGCAGTCTGATCTATACCTATTTTATACCTTATTCTCGAAAATGTCTTGAACTTTTGTCATGGTTTTCAGGATTTTTATCATAAAAACGGGGTGAAAGAAGACTTCCGAAGTCTCCAAGACTTCGGAAGTCTGACTAAAGGCGGGGAGTGTCCAAGTCAGGTGTTGTTCAATCTTGGCGTTGGCCCTGCCGGTAGGCCAGGGGGGATACGCCTACCTCTCGGCGGAACACCCGGCTGAAATACGAGCTGTCCGAAAATCCAACCGATGTGGCAATGTTGGTGATGCTCTCGGCGCCGGATTGCAGCAGCCGCTTGGCCTGGTTCACGCGATAACGATTGAGATAGACGACCAGCGATACGCCGGCCTCGTCGCGGAAACACCCCGATAAATAGCCCTCGCTCACACCGATGTGGCGGGCAATCTCCTCGCGTGAAATCTCCTCAGCATAGTGTTCGTGGATGTAGGCCATGGCCTTGCGCACGACGCGCTGCGTCTCGCTGCCTATCTTTTGCTGGCGCGCCAGCGCCTCTTCAATGCGCTTCAAGGTCTCGCTGACGCTGAACAAGCCTTTGCGCAAGACGGCTGTCACACCCTGGTTCAAGCGTGCCATGTCTGCTTCCGCCAACACCTCCGCGCTGAGCACGATGACGGGGATGTCGCGACTCAGCTCCTCCGTGCGCATCGTTTCCAAGACTTGGAAGCCGTTCATCTGGGGCAGTCTCAGGTCCAGCAGCACCAGGTCGGGCAATTCCCGCCGGATCAAGTCTAATGCTTCTACCCCGTTGCTCGCTGTCAACACACGGTGAGAGGCGGCGTGTTTATGCACGATCCGCACGAACATATCCAACACGGGCGGGTCGTCGTCCACAACCAGGATCGTCCTGGCCTCCTGGGCAGCTTGGGCCGATACGCCGTGCCGTTTCAATGCCTGGGATAACTCGGCTGTCGCGACTGGCTTGGTCAGGTAATCCACTTCCAATAGCGCGCCGGCGTCCTCTTCATAGGCCAGGGCATAAAACAAGATGGGAATGTGCCGGGTGGCCGGGTTCCTTTTCAGCAGCCTGAGCGCCTCGCCCCCCCGTCGAGAGGCTGAGACCTGGTCCAACAGGATGGCGCTGGCCGGCGAGGCTGCCAGCCGGCCTAACCAATTGGCATCCCTGTCGATCTCGAGTATCTTGACCCTGAACCCCCGGTCCATCAAGTGCCGGTGCAAATGCTCATAGTCGCCAACTGGCCCGGCCACCAGCATGACCACATACTCGTATTCGGCCAACAGCGCCTCGGCCTTGGACAAGGGCACGACACTCGTCATCACCGGCAGTGTAAAGTAAAACGTCGAACCGCTGCCCTCTTCGCCGGAGGAATGGACGCCGATTTCCCCCCCGTGCATCTCTACCAGGCGCTTGCAAACAGGCAATCCCAGGCCAATGCCGCCGTAGCCCAGCGACGTGGTCCGCTCTGACTGGCGAAACTCGTCAAAGATAAGCTCCTGCTCTTCCGGCGCTACCCCCAGTCCTGTATCGCTGATCGAGACGCGCACGGCTTTGTCCTCTACCTCGACCCGCAGCGCGATGCTGCCCTGCCGGGTGAACTTGGCCGCGTTACTGACCAGGTTCAGCACAGCTTGCTGCAGGCGGGTCTTATCTCCCCACACCTGGGGCGGACTTGCCGGGATTTCTAGTCGCCAATCCAATCCCTTGTTGCGCGCCATCTGGGCCCCGGCCCCGGCCACGACCTGCAAGGCGCGTGCCAGATCCACCGGCTCACACACAAGTTTCAACTGGCCCATCTCGCTCTGCGCCAGGTCCAAGACATCCTGGATCAAGCCATCCAGGTGCTGGGCGTTGGCGTGAATTTGCTGTATGTCTTGCCGGTACGGCTCAGGCAAGGATAGCTCACCCTCGGCTTCTTCTTGCAGCAGTATGTCGCTCAACGTGACTACCAGGCTCAGGGGCGTGCGCAGCTCGTGGCTCACCATGGACAGGAAGCGGCTTTTGAGCTGGTTGGCTTCCTCGGCCTGCTGGCGAGCTTGGGTGGCCTGCTTGTGCAGCCGGGCGGCTCTGAGCGCTACGGCCGTGTGCCGGACGATTGCTGCGTTCAGGCCCAGGTCGCCGGCATCGAGTGCGACAAAGCCCAGTTGGACATCGTCGACGACGAGCGGCAGCAGGGCCAGGTGGAGGGCCTCCTGGGCAGGATACAGGCCCGCCGGCGGGAAATGGCGGGTGGGGAAGCGGATTTCTTGTTGGGTGGGCACCTGGCGCAGCACGCTCCAGGCTGTGGCGTCATTCCCTTCCGGCTCGAAAAACGCCACCCCAGCGTGCCGGATGTCGAGTTGAGGCAAGACTTGGGCCAGGATATCGAACACCTGGCTTTCGTCCAGCGCCGTGAGCAAGCGAGACGTCAGCAGGGCTATCCGGTCTGCTTTCCAATCCCGCTCAAAGATGTATCTTTTGTGCTGCCATTGGCCCATGGTGGTGATGGCGAGTTGGCCCCAGCGCAGCATGGCTTCGAGTTGCTGGTCAAGGGCGGGGCTATCCTCCCCGAGCGCCTCGGCGTAGTCTCTCAGGGTCATTAGCGCCATTTGCCACACGTGGGCATCCTCGCCGGATGCCTCGAGGTGATCGAGCAGCTCGTTCAACGCCAGTTGAAACGCTTGAGGAGTGCCTTGTCGCAAGCTGGCGACGAATGCTTCGGCCAACTGTTGGCACACGAGATAGAGATCGGCCTGGCTCATGGACTCTACTCCGACCGATACGCTGGCAGCTAGGGTTTGGACGAGTTGCGTCGAAACGGTGCGGGTCTGGTCGAGAGCATGCCCTTGCGCGGTGTCATCCGGGGCCGGCAAGGCTGCGTTGGCCGGGCAGCCGCACGACTGGCGAATGACCAGCCGCACCGGCAGTTCCACTTGGGTGATCTCTGGCTGGCGTCCCTCGACGTACTCGATCAATAACTCGAGCGCCTGGTAGCCCGCTTCGAAAAGCGGGGCGTGAATCGTGGTCAGCGGCGGGTCGTGGGCGGTGGCCCAGGTCTGGTCGTCAAAGCCGATCACGGCCACGTCGCCTGGGATGTGCCGGCCAGCCTCCGTGAGCGCCTGGGCGGCGCCGGCGGCCGAGGCGTCGTTGCTGGCTACTATGGCGGTGAAAGACAAGCCGTCGCTCAACAGTTGGCGCACGGCGGCCTGCCCACCTTCGAAGAGATGGTGGCCATAAGCGACGAGAGCAGGGTCGACTTCCAAACCGGCGGCTTGCATGGTCGCCTGGTAGGCGCACAGCCGGCGTTGGCTTGGCCCATTGGCGGTCTCTTCTGGCTTGCCGGCGATGAAAGCGATGCGCCGGTGGCCGTGCCAGGCCAGGTGCTCGACGGCCTGGCGGATGCCATCCTCGTCGTGACAACGAACCGTGGGGCCTGCTTGGCCGGAATGAATGAAAACGAGCGGGTGCCCAGCCTCGACGAGGGTTTGGATATAGCGCTCTTGCGCTTGGGACAGGAGAGGATTGATCGTGATCAGCCCGTCCGTGTTCCACGCGCCGACCGGCACCACGTCCGAGTCGTCGGCCGCCACAGGCCAGGCCGGGCGGGGATGCGGGCTGCGCGGGCCGGAGTGCGCGATCAAGCCGCACGCCAGCAGCAGGTTGCAGTCTCGCTGGCGCGCCGCCGCCTGCACGCCGCGCAGCAGCGGCGTGATCAGGTTGGTAGGCGGAGCTGACCAGTACACCGGCCAACCCACCAGCATGCCGATCGTGGGCCGTTTTGCTTGGAGTGATCTCATCTTGTCCCTTGCTCATTGTATCACTGCTTGTGTGGCAAGGCAAGTGCCTGAAATTCATTTCGGGGCGACCGGCGCCCTATTCGTGCAAAACTTGACGCACACACGTGCACCTCGCCTTGACTAAATCTCCATTGCCTTGTACACTAGGGGCAATGTAATCGAGTTTCGGTCCCAAGCATATGAGCGCACAAGCTTTTTATCGACGCTGGCGGCCGCAGACCTTTGACGAGGTTGTTGGCCAGGAACACGTGACCCAAACGCTGCGCAATGCCGTGGCGGCCGGCCGCACTGGCCACGCCTACCTGTTCGCCGGGCCGCGTGGCACCGGCAAGACGACCATGGCGCGCCTGTTGGCCAAGGCGGTCAACTGCACCCACCCGGACCCGTCCGCCCGCCCGTGCAACGCCTGCGCGATCTGCACCGCCGTCGCCGAGGGCCGCTTGCTGGATTTGATCGAGATCGACGCCGCCTCCAATCGCGGTATCGAGGACATCCGTGAGCTGCGCGACAAGATTCATTTCGCGCCGGCCGAGGCGCGTTACAAGGTCTATGTCGTGGACGAATCCCACATGCTGACCAACGAGGCCTTTAACGCGCTGCTCAAGACGCTGGAAGAGCCACCGCCGCACGCTTTGTTCGTGCTGGCCACCACCGATCCTCAAAAGATGCCGGCCACGGTCTTGTCACGCTGCCAACGCTTTGACTTTCGCCGGCTGACGCTGCGCGAGATCAGTGGCCGACTGGCCAAGCTGGCCGAGGCAGAGGGGCTGGAAGTGGAGAACGGCGTGTTGGAGCTGGTCGCCCGCCAGGCCACCGGCTCCATGCGCGACGCACTGTCGCTGCTCGACCAACTGGCTGCTTTCAGCACGATCATTACCCTGGAGCAAGCTCGCCTGGCGCTGGGCGTCGGGGACTTGGCTCACGTGTCAACCATCGTCGATGGGCTGGCGCGCAGCGAGCCGGCCAGCGGCCTGGATGCCATCAACCGCGCTGTCGAGGAAGGGGCGGACGTGCGCCAATTGGCCCGCCAAATCGTGGATCACCTGCGCACGCTCTTGCTCCTGCAGGTGCGCGCGCCAGGCTCGCAGGGGCTGGTCGATCTTCCAGACGAGCAGGTGGCGGCAATGGAGGCCCGCGGCCGGCAACTGGCGCCGCCGGCCGTCATCCGCGCCATCAAGTTGTTCAACCAGGCCGCCGGCGAGCTGCGAAGCAGTTGGCAGCCGCAGTTGCAATTGGAGTTGGCTTACCTGGAGGCCTTGCTGCCGGCCCCGACCGCCGAGAGCGCGCCGCCGCCGGCCGCCCCCTCCCAGCCCGCACCCGGCCCTCGCAAAACGGTGGCGCAAGCCAAGCAGGCCGTTTACACAACCGCCAGCGCGCCGCCGCCGCCGTCGCAGGCGGCACCATCCCGAGCCTTGCCGGCTGGTCCGCCCGCGCCTCCCGTGGCAGACGCAGCCGGCGAGGAAAACGCGGCCTCTCCGCCGTCTGATCCCACGCCACCAGCGTCCCGCCCACCCGGCGGCGCAGCCTCATTCACGCTGGAGCAGGTCACGGCTCATTGGGGGGCCGTGCTGGCTCGCCTGCGCGAGCGCAGCTTGCCGGCCCAGGCTTTGCTCAACTCGTCCCGGCTGGCAGGGGTGGAGGGCAACACGCTGGTGCTGAGCTGGCCGTCCAGCTTGCTTAAAGAGCGCTACGAGAACGTGCGCACCCAGCGCCTGGTCGAAGATGTGATCGCCGAGATACTTGGCCAGCACCTGAGCACCCGCGCTGTGCTCAGCGCCAAGGGGGCTGAGCGGAGCGACCGGGTGGTCGAGGAAGCCGTCAAATCATTGGGAGCAGTCGTGAACCAGTGAGCGATCGGGAGACTTCCGAAGTCTTGGAGACTTCGGAAGTCTGAAAGGTTAACTATGGCAAAAGTCAAAGCCAGGCGTCCCATGGGCCGCAGCACGCCGAAAAAGGGCGGCGGCGGTATGATGCAGCAGTTCCAAAAACTGCAAGACGAAATGGCCAAGGCGCAAGAAGCCCTGGCCGGCGAAACGGTCGAGGTCACGGCCGGTGGAGGAGCCGTCAAGGTCGTCATCACCGGCCAACAGCACGTCCAGTCGATCACGCTCCAACCCGAGGTTGTGGACCCGTCTGACCTGGACATGCTGCAAGATCTGCTGGTGGCCGCCGTCAACCAGGCCATCGAGGCCAGCCAGGAACACGCCGGCAGCAAGATGCAGGCGCTGACCGGCGGGCTGAGCGTGCCCGGATTGTTTTGATGCCACCTAGCATACTCCCGCCATCCATTCAAAAGCTGATTGACGCGTTCGCACGCTTGCCGGGCATCGGTCCCAAAACGGCTTCGCGGCTGACGTACTATTTGCTGCGCGCCCCCGCCGATGAGAGCCGGGCCTTGGCCGAGGCCCTGGCGGAACTCAGGGCCAAGACGCGCTTTTGCCAGGTGTGTTTCAACATCACCGAAGAGTCGCCGTGCCCCGTGTGCGCCAGCCCGGAGCGCGATCGGGAAATGATTTGCGTGGTCGAGGAACCGCTGGACGTGGCTGCCATCGAGCGCACGCGCGAATACACGGGCCTCTATCACGTGCTGCACGGCGCCATCTCGCCGATGGATGGCATCGGCCCGCACGACTTGAAAATTCGCGAGCTGTTGGCGCGCGCCGAGTCGGGCGTGCGCGAGGTGATCCTGGCCACCAACCCCAGCCTGGAGGGTGAGAACACGGCGATGTATCTCCAAAAGAAATTGGCGGCGCTCAACGTCAAGGTCACGCGCCTGGCGCGCGGCCTGCCGGTGGGCGGCGACCTGGAATACGCGGATGAAATCACCCTGGCGCGCGCCCTGCAGGGCCGGCAACCGATGGAGGTAAGTCGATGAGCCGCACATCCTCAGCTCCCAGCAACCGCTTGATCGGCGTGTTGGTGGCCATTATTTTCGCTACGCTGCCATGCTATGTCTTGGGCGCCTTTTTCCTCCTCTACGAGCCTGGACCTGTCGCGGCGCCGGCCGCCACGCCAACCAAGACTGTGACACCGTCGCCCTCGCTCACCCCGCTGCCGCCCGTTACGTTGGAGCCAACGCCGACCGATTGGCTGCCGCCTAGCCCAGCCTCTCCCACCGCGTTGACACAAACACCGACGCCGACCGGCTCGGCCACGCCGACCGAGACGCCGACTGGGACGACTACGCCGACTGAGACGGCCACGCCCGAAACGCCGACCGCGACGGCCAGCGCCACGCCCGAAATGCCCACGGCGACGGCCAGTGCCACGCCTGAAACGCCAACCGCGACGGCCAGCGCCACGCCCGAAATGCCCACGGCGACGTGGACGGCCTCGCCCAGTGCGACGCTGCCGCCGCCCTCAGAGACGCCCTCGCCCACTGTGGAACCTTCAGCCACGGCCACGCCGCCGCCTCGCTAGCGCCGGTCGAGTCTTATGCTCTCGCTCGAACGTCAAAACGCTTACCGGGCACGCTTCGCCGCCAGCCATCCCGGCTGGCAGCCCAGTGGCCCACTTTACGAGGGCCTGGTGCGCCGCTACGCCAGGGCCGGCGCGAGCTGGCTGGACGTCGGCTGCGGGCGGGGTGGCATTGTCGAGCTGTTGGGCGAGCAGGTGGGGCTGTGCGCCGGGATCGACCCCGACCCTGCCAGCCTGCGCGAGCACCGCGCCGGTCTGGTGCGCCTGTCGGCCGCCTACTTGGAGCGGCTGCCCTTCGCCTCTGGCTCATTTGAGATGGTGACCTGCTCGTGGGTCCTCGAGCACCTGCCGGACCCGCCCCTGGCCCTGGCCGAGGTGGCCCGTGTGCTGCGCCCTGGCGGGCATTTCGTCTTTCTCACACCCAACGCGCTCAACTCGATCACGTGGCTGAACCGCCTGGCGCCGGCTCGGGCCCAGCGTGCCCTGGTTCGTCGCTTGTACCAACGAGACGAGAGCGACACCTTCGAGGTCCATTACCGCGCCAACACGCCTGCGCGGCTGGACGGGCTGCTGAGGGAATGTGGCCTGCAGTGCGTGGAGATGGCCCTGGTGGGTGACCCGACATACGTCGCGTTCAACGATACGCTGTTCGCCCTGGCTGCTCGGATCGAGCGGTGCCTCCCGCCGGCCTGGCGAGTTCACATCGTGGGGGATTATGCCGCTTTTCGCCACTCGACGACGGCGTAAACATCCACCGGCATAGCGCGACCCTTGACCTGAACGGGGCCTAGACTCAGTAGATCCAATTTTCGGGTAGCCGAGGCATCCCCATGCCTCGGCGGGTGTGCATAGGGATGCCCACCTACGGCTCCAACCTGAGCGTCAATACGTCACCACGCCGGCAGTGTGCGGGCTGCGCCCGCAACTGCTGCAGCCAGAACAACTTGACTAAATTGGGCTTCTGCGTAGAATGTCCAGCAGTAATCTAGGGCGGTCGAAGACGACCGCACGCAGTTCCTTCGGAACTGCGACCGGCAGACGGCCTTGCCAGTACAACTTGACTCATTTGT
>JAFGFO010000104.1 GCA_016931085.1 Thermoflexales bacterium | reverse complement strand
CTTAGTGTTGTCGAAATCCAACGCCTCGCGCACAGCGACGACGCCGGCCACCAAGGCCCATATCGCGCCGGCCAAGGCTGGCAGAGCTCCTACGCACGGGATAAAGGCTAAAACACCCAAGGCCTGGGGAGCGCTGGCGTAGCCCAAGGTGCGCAGCAGCTCACCCACATCGGCCGTGCCGCCAAACAGCTTGGTGCCAATAAAGTGAGTCAGATAGGCCCACAGATAGTAGCCCACGACCCCCCAGATCACCCCCCAGATCAAGCCAAAAATGGCCGCAGTCATGTTGCCGGTTATCAAATTCGCCAAAAAGCTACCAATGGCGCTGAGGACCGAAACGATGACCACCACCATCAAGGCTTCCTGGTTGAGGCTGGTATCCGCCTCAGCCTCATTGTAGAAAGCGGCTTCGAGCTTGACCGCCCGTATGACACGATTGAGCATTGCGTTGAAATCCATTTTTTTCTCCTTAATCAAATGTAGGTTGATATAACAAGGTACCAGGCGACAGGTACGAAAAGCTATTTTCTAAGAAAACGGGTTTCTCCCAAGGACTTTCGGCGATATCCCTCCTTTCGACCTTTACAACACCGTTGGGTCGTCTCCGTTACGCCAGGCCAGCGAACGCCACCGGACTGCCCCACGTCTCGCGCTCGCCGCCTTCGTCGTTAAAGCGGGGGCCACGCGGAGCGCTCACCCCCGGCATATCGACTTCTCTGGCGATGGATGGGACGAGCGCGCCCAAGGTCTTGTGCAGCCACGCCAGCGACAGCCAGTAACGGGTACCCCACGAGCCTAGATAAGTCAACAGCCATGGGACGCGCTCGAGGTCGATCCGGCTGCGCCACTGGCTGTGATCGAGCGTGAGCGATTCGCCGGTCGCATAGTCGATCAAGTTATAGATCTGCATCAGCGGATACTGCCTGGCTACAGGATAGCTGGCGTGAGAGCCGGCCGCGACGTAGACAACCGGATGTGTACCGACCTTTTCCACCTCGGGGTGATCCCACGGCTTGGTCAGGCGCGAATGGTGGCCCAGGTAACACACGTGGGCTGGTGGCTCGAGCGGGCGATTGCCGTCTAGCTTGAAAAAGACGTGCAAGCCTTCCCAATCGCCTTCGTGGTCGTTAAAACCGCCATAGCCGCCGGCCCAGTCGTTGTAACTATAAAAGAACCAGTACTGCAAATCAAGCAGCCCACCTTGCTGCACGGTGCGATAGTAATAGCTATAGTTTGGAGCCAGGCCCTGGCTGGCCTGGTAATTCTCAATGGCCGAGTCTCGCACGCTGAGCGGCAGCATGAAACGCGGCAGCTCGGCGCGAACGCCGCCTGGCTTATCCTGGTGCGCTGCCAGCAACCCATTCCACCAAAACAACTTGGTGGCTGGCGCGGTCTTGGCGCTGAACCAATCGTAGGCACTGCGGGCCATCTCCTCACTCCAAGTGAGAAGAGGATTCTTGGACCATTTGTACAAGAGCTGGTTGGCCGCCTCTCCCCACTCGCTCGCCATCTCGACACCATGGAGGGAGCCGGCACTCACAGAACGGAGAAAGACAGTCTGCCTGTTGAATGTAGCACTCAAGTCGTCAGGTATTACCTTGCCCCTGGCAACAAGCGGCGCGACCTGGTCTTTGACGTAGAGAGCTGAATAACTGAGGAAATCCTCCAATGACATAGGGAAGAAGCGTTCTCCTCGCGAAAAGCGCATCACAGGCGCATACTTGAGATGCAGGTCGTCAACTGCCACGCATGACCCTCCTTTATGCCTCCAGGGATCGAGCGCCTCTGCAAAGCATCTCCAAGCAAAGTGAAGGAGGCTACAAGCTCAATCCCTCAGCCATTATAACTCATTTGCTCAGATTTGCCTAGTGTGCTCCCTACTGACCTACTGTACTGTACACTATTTTCTAAATGGGGTATAATTCCAGTGCGGTCTCCCGTAAAATGGACTGGTTCCAGTTACCCCTTGCGGGAGACTGGGGAGTGAGGATTTCATGAAAATCGGCATTATCGGAAGTGGTATGGTGGGTTCGACCGCTGCGTACGCTATGGTCATGCGCGGCGTAGGCAGAGAAATCGTCCTGGTGGACAGGAATGCCGAGCGCGCCAAGGCCGAGGCAGACGACATTTTGCACGCCGTGCCGTTCGCGCACCCCATCCAAGTGTCGGCCGGGGACTATCCTAACCTGGCAGGCTGCCACGTGGTCGTCATCACGGCCGGCACGGCCCAAAAGCCCGGCGAGACCCGGCTTCAGCTCCTGGAGCGCAACGCAGCCATTTTGCAAGGCATCGTGTCGCAAATTATCAAGCATGCGCCCGAGGCCGTCCTGGTCGTGGTCACCAACCCGGTGGACGTCATGACCTACCTGACCGCGCGCTACGCAGAGGGATTGGGCGTGCCGGAAACCCGCGTGATCGGGTCGGGCACCATGCTCGACACGGCTCGTTTCCGCGCCCTGCTGGGGCGTCACCTGGGCGTGGACTCACAGCACGTCCACGCTTATGTCGTAGGCGAGCACGGCGATTCCGAGGTGTTGACGTGGTCGTTGGCAGCCGTGGGAGGTATCCCGCTGGAAGATTTTTGCGAGCTGCAAAAGATCAACCTGGACGAGGCCACTCGCCAGGAAATCGACCGGCAGGTACGGCAGGCGGCCTACTCCATCATCGCCGGCAAAGGCGCCACCTATTATGGCATTGGCAGCACGCTGGCGCGCATCGTCGACGTGATTTTACGCGACCAGCGGGCCGTACTCACCGTTAGCACACGGGTGGTCGAGATAGCCGGCGTGTGCGACGTCAGCATCTCCCTGCCCCACCTGATCGGTGGGGCAGGTGTCCTGGCAGATTTGCCCGTGCCGCTCGCACCAGGCGAAGAAGCGCTCTTGCGCGCCAGCGCCGACGTGGTGTGCCAGGCCATCCGCGAGTTCGATAAGGCGGCCTGAAACTCGCGTTGTAACTCGAAACCCGCCAACCTTAAACCTGAAACCCTTTATGTCACTCGTCGTCTTGTCCCACTTTCAAGTTCAGCCGCTGTTCGCCGCGCGCCAGGCTGGCCAGCAGGCAGCCACGATCTCACCCGATTTGGGCCTGAGCAGCATGCAAGTAGTCGTGGGGCCAGACGGTGTCTACCTGCCAGACTCGCGACGCCTGACTTGGGAAGAACTCGCCGTCATCCGCGACTCTGAGCGCGCTTGCTTCCGTGTGGAAGGCGACAGGCTGTACAAGATCCAGTTCTTTTCCGAGTTGACCAACCAGGTTTACAGCCTGATGCCTACTCACAAGGCACCCACCATGCTGATATCCGGCATTTCTATGCATCGCTTCAAGGGCATCGATCCACACGAGGACACCCTACGCAAGATCAAAAGCATCGCCCCGCTCACAGGCCGAGTTTTGGACACGGCGACCGGCTTGGGCTACACCGCTATTCAAGCGGCGAAAACGGCCGAGAGTGTCACCAGCATTGAGCTCGATCCCACCGCCTTGGAAGTGGCACGCCTCAACCCCTGGTCACAGGCATTATTCGATAACCCCAAGATCAGTCAAATCGTGGGGGACAGCTTTGAAGAGATACAGCGATTGGGCGACGCCTGCTTTACGCGCATCATCCACGATCCGCCTGTCTTCAAGCTAGCCGGCGATCTCTATTCAGGCGAGTTTTACAGCCAGCTTTTTCGGCTTCTGCGGCGAGGCGGGAAATTGTTCCACTATGTAGGTGACCCGGAGAGCAAGAGCGGGCGGGTCATCACCAAGGGCGTCGCGCGCCGGCTGAAGGACGCCGGTTTCTCTCGGGTCATGTCCCGCCCGGCCGCGTTTGGCGTCGTGGCGTACAAGTAGGAGCAGGCTCAAGTCTGGTCCGTATAGGCCGGCAGTGTAAAGTAGAAAACGCTCCCCTGTCCTTCCGCGCTCTCCAGGCCAACCTGGCCACCCAGCTTGTTCACGATTCGCTGCACGATGGACAGGCCCAGGCCATACCCTTCGGCGCGTGTCTTGTGGATGCGCGTGAAGGGTGTAAACAACACGGCTTGCTCTTCTGGCGCCAGGCCTGGGCCATTGTCACGCACCCAGAAAATAATTTCGGATTGATCATCCGCGACCCGCACAGAATGTCCACTCGAAGCATCCAAAAGACTCGCGCCTGCAACCAGCACAGAGGTCGAAAATCCCAGCTCGACACGCAGCGGCACCTCCTCGCCAGGCCGGCCGCCATATTTTAACGCATTGCTGAGATAATTGACCCACACTTCTTCAATCCACGGCGCATAGCCACGTGCCACCGGCCACTGCTCGGGCAGCACGATTTCGGGATGGGACGCTTCAATCATGGGAGCCAGACGGGCCTGGGCCTCGGCTACGATAGCGGTCATATCCAATGGGCCAAGCTCCAAGTCAGGCTTGGATACTGTGGCCAGCAGCAGCAAGCTCCCGATGATATCGCTCATCTTGTAGGCGTGGCGGATGACACGCTGCGCCTGAGATCGCACTTGCTCGGGCGTCATCGAGTTCGAATTGTCATCCAGCAAACTGAGAAAGAGCGTAATGGTGCCAAGTGAATGTTTGAGATCGTGGGCAAGCGTGTGGGCGAAAGCATCCAGGTCCTTGTTGCGCACTTCCAATTCCTTAACTTTTTGCTGCAGCGTGACATTGGCAGACTGGAGCTGTTTTTGCAACTTTCCAAGCGCCAGGTGCGTCCCGATCCGGTGCAGCACTTCTTCGAGTTGGAACGGCTTGGTAATATAGTCCACACCCCCGGCGGCAAAAGCATTCACCTTGTCCTCGGTTGCCTCCAAGGCGCTGAGAAAGATGATGGGAATATCACGCGTGCGCTCGTCAGCCTTGAGGTGCTGGCATACCTGGTAACCGTTCATGTCAGGCATCATAATGTCCAGCAAGATTAAATCAGGCGGGCTGGCCTGCGCCACCTTGATTGCACGCGGGCCGCCGCGTGCGACCTGCACCCGGTAGCCCTGCACAGCCAACAACTGGGATAACACGTACAGGTTGGACGGTGTATCGTCTACGATCAGGACACTGAAGGCCACGCCTGTCTCATTCACCAGTGTCTCCGCCGTTTTAGACCGAGTTGAGCTTGGTAGATTTTAACATATTTCCCTCGATGGTGCAACTTGCCTCCCCTAACGCACCAGGCGTTGCAGCTCGTACAGCTTGTTCAATGCCTCGAGCGGCGAGAGGCTGTTGAGATCCATCTTTTTCAGCTCGGCCAGGGCCGGGTCAGGCCCGCTAAAAAACGACATCTGCTGCACGGCGGACGGCACGTCTTCCTCCTTGCGCGGCACCAACTCGCCCTTTTCCAACTGCTCCAGGATGTCCTGCGCGCGGCGAATGACGGGCTTGGGCAAACCGGCCAACTGCGCCACGTGCACGCCATACGACTTGTCGGCCGCGCCAGGCCGTATGTGGTGCAAAAAGACGACCGTCCCGGCTTCTTCGGCCACCGCCGCATTGACGTTACGTACGCGCGGCAGACGCGCCTCCAGCTCGGCCAGCTCGTGATAGTGCGTGGCAAACAAGGTCTTGGCCGCGTGGGCAGGATGGTTATGGATGAACTCGACCACTGCCCAGGCGATCGCCATCCCATCGTAGGTGCTGGTGCCGCGTCCAATCTCATCGAACACGATCAGGCTGCGCGGGGTGCACTGCGTAACCGCCAGGGCCGTCTCAACCATCTCGACCATGAAAGTCGACTGCCCGGCCGCGATCTCGTCCTGGGCGCCAATGCGGGTAAAGATGCGATCCACCACACCCAGCCGGGCCTCACGCGCCGGCACAAAGCTGCCGATTTGCGCCATCAGCACGACCAAGGCCGCCTGGCGCAAGTACACGCTCTTGCCTGACATATTGGGTCCGGTGATGACCAGCAGGCGCGTATCGGCGTCCAGGTGCAGGTCATTAGGCACGAAAGCCAGTTCGCCTAGCGTCTGCTCGACGACCGGGTGCCGGCCATCGACGATGTGGATCTCGTCCTCGTCGGCCAATGTGGGACACACGTAAGCGTTGCAGGCGGCTATCTCGGCCAGGTCAGCCGCCACATCGAGGCAGGCGATAACCCGCGCCGTGCGCAGCAGCCTATCTGCGCGAGCTGCGACCTGGGCGCACAACTCACGAAACAGGCGCGCCTCGATTTCGGCGATGCGTTCTTCCGCATTGAGCACCAATGACTCGTATTCCTTGAGCGCGGGGGTGATATAGCGCTCGGCGTTGGCCAAGGTCTGCTTGCGGATATAGTCGGGTGGCACCGCATCCACGTTCGTGGCCGTCACTTCGAGATAGTAGCCAAAAACCTTGTTGTAGCCCACCTTGAGCGAGCGGATGCCGGTACGCTGGCGCTCGGTCTTTTCCAGGTTGGCGATCCAATCCTTGGCGTCGCGGCTGGCGGCCAGCACGCCATCCAGCTCGGCGCTAAAGCCCGGCCGGATGGCGCCGCCGGCCGAAACGGACGGAGGGGGATCGTCCACCAGCGCCGCCTCGATAGCCACGATGACGTCCTCACAGACATCCAACTGCGCCACCAGCGCCGCCAGGCTGTCCACCTCGCGCAGATTGCTTCTTGCCTCTTGCACCGTCTTGAGCGCGCGCCGGATGCCGCCCAGGTCACGCGGCGTGGCGACGCTGCCCAGCACGCGCGTGCACAGGCGCTCCAGGTCAGGCATGTTCTTGAGTGTTTCTCTCAGCGCGACACGCAGCGACGTGTCCTTGTAAAAAGCCGACACGCGCTCCAGGCGCTCTTCAATCTGGGGCCGGTCAAGCAGCGGCTGGCCCAGCCATATTCGCAGCAAGCGCGCTCCCATGGGTGTGCGGGTGGCATCCAGCACGTCCAAGAGCGAGCCGCGCACGCCCCCGCCGCGAATAGCCTCAGTCAGCTCCAGGTTGCGCCGCGTGGCCGGGTCGAGCGTCATGAACGCCGCCGTGCTGTAGGTGGACAGCGACGTGATCTGGGCCACGCCGGCGATCTGCGTTTCACGCAGGTACTGGATAATAGCGCCGGCGGCTCGAACGGCCAGCGGCTGGCCCTCGCAGCCCAGGCCCTGCAGCGTGGAGACCTGAAAGTGATCGAGCAGGGCTTGCCGCGCGTTGCCATACTCGAATTTCCAGGCCGGCAGGGGCGTAAAATGGATTTTTGATTTTTGATTTTTGATTTCAGATTGAAGATCTGGTACGCAAGATGGGTCGGGCAGTGCACCTGAAGGCTGACCGGCACCTGAAACTTGAAACTTGAAACTTGAAACTTCAATGATCAGGCATTCGCGCGGGGCTAGGCGGTTCAACTCCTGCTGCGCGGCAGGCAGGGCCTTGTCTCCCGAGAACTGCGTGGCGGCGAATTCGCCAGTCGTGATGTCGGCGTAGGCCAGGCCCAGCCGGTCCTCGTCCTGTACCAGGGCCGCCAGGTAATTTGGGCGGCGCTCGTCCAGCAGGGCCGGCTCGACCACAGTGCCCGGCGTGACCACCCGCGTCACCTCGCGCGGCACCAGGCCCTTGACCGGCTCGGTGCCCAGTTGCTCGGCGATCGCCACGCGGTAGCCCTTCTCGATCAGCCGGGCGATATAGCCATCGACCGCGTGATAGGGCACGCCGGCCAGCGGCACGCGCTGGTTCTTGCCCACCGGGCGGCTGGTCAAGACGATGTCCAGCTCGCGCGAAATGGTCTCAGCATCCGAGTCGAAGGTTTCGTAAAAGTCGCCCAGGCGAAAGAACAGGATCGTATCGGCGTACTTGCTTTTCAATTGAAGATACTGCTTGCGAATAGGGGTGAGTTCTTCCATACGCCTACTATATCACAAGTGACAGCGCTAGGCAAGGAAGCTTATTGGCAAAGACCCCAAACAAAGGTACAATAGACCATCATAGCTCAATTGAGGCAAAAAGTGACGTCTACATCCATTGGCAACAAAACGCATCTCACGCGCGGCTACACGATTGCCCTGGTCAGCGCGGTCTTTTTGTCGACCACGGCCATCTTTATCCGCCATCTCAGCCAGGTCTATCACATGCCTTCGCTCGTGCTGGCCTTGTGGCGCGATATCTTTGTGGTCCTGACCCTGCTGCCCACCTTGGGGCTGCTGCGCCCCAGGCTGCTGCGGGTCAAGCGCCAGCACCTGCCCTACCTCAGTGCCTACGGTCTCGTGCTGGCGACCTTTAACGCCACCTGGACCCTGTCAGTCGCCCTGAACGGGGCGGCCGTCTCGACCGTGCTGGTGTACTGTTCAGCCGCCTTCACCGCCCTGCTGGGCTGGTGGCTGCTCAAGGAACACCTGGATTGGGGCAAGCTCCTGGCCATCGCCCTCAGCCTGGGCGGCTGTGTCCTGGTTTCAGGGGCATTGGAAGCAGGCGCCTGGCGCGCCAACCCGCTGGGTATCCTGACAGGCGTGGTCTCTGGCCTGTGCTACGCCGTTTACAGCCTGATGGGGCGCTCGGCCTCGCAGCGCGGATTGAACCCGTGGACGACTTTGTTATATACCTTTGGCTTTGCCATCTTTTTCCTGCTGTTCTTCAACCTGCTGCCAGGCGCCCCCCTGCCCGGCTCGGCTCGCCAGCCGGCCGAGCTCTTGTGGCTGGGGAACTCGCTGGCCGGTTGGGGCGTCTTGTTCCTGCTGGCGGCCGTGCCCACCTTAGCCGGCTATGGGCTGTATAACGTCAGCCTGTCTCTCTTGCCCTCCAGTGTGGCCAACTTGATCGTCACCATAGAGCCAGTCTTTACGGCTGTGATCGCCTACGTGCTGCTTGGCGAACGTCTGAACGGCGTACAGATCGGCGGCAGCGCGATGATCATGGCCGGGGTGATCCTGCTGAGGGCCTACGAAGGCTGGCGAGTCACGAATGCGGCAAAGCTGGCCAGCACGCCAGCCCAGTGAAAAGCTTATCACGAATTACACGAATTGACGAATGTCACGAATGTCTCTAAAAGCTGAACCTCTCTCTTTAGGGGGTTGCTAACTTGCTGATTTACCGAATGATGCCCCCGCCGACGACGCGCTCGCCGTCGTAAAAGACGGCCGCCTGACCGGCGGCGATGCCACGCAGAGGACGGTCGAAGGCAACGCGCGCCTCGGCCTCGCCCGCAGGCGTCACGGTGGCCTCTACCTCATCAGCCTGGTAACGAATCTTGACCGAGGCCCGAAACGGCCCGGCAGGCACCACCCCACCTGGATAATTGACCTCCCCCACCAGGCACTCGTCGCGCCCGAGCTCGTCCGCCGTGCCCACCACCAACGCGTTTTCGCCGGGCAGGATATCCATCACGTACAGCCGTTGGGGGACGCTGAGACCGAGGCCATGGCGCTGGCCGATGGTGTAAAATGGCAGACCGGCGTGCTGGCCAATGACCTGCCCGAGGCTGTCGCGGATCGGCCCAGGCTGGATGGCGCCCGGCGGCGCGTGGCGCAGCAGGAAGCGGCGATAGTCGCCGTCGGCCACGAAACACAGGTCCTGGCTGTCCAGCTTGTGAGCGACCGGCAGTCCCTTCTGCTCGGCAATCCGCCGCACCTCGGACTTGGTCAGCTCGCCCAGGGGGAGCAGGATGCGCGACAACTGCGCCGGCGTCAACAAACTGAGCACGTAGGACTGGTCCTTGCCGCGATCCACGCCGCGCAGCAGTTCCTTCCTACTCCCTACTCCACGCTCTGCGTCCCTACTTCCTATTCTTGCATAATGGCCGGTAGCCAGATAGCTTGCACCCAGGCCAAGCGCCCGCTCCAGCAGCCAGCCAAAGCGGATGCGGCGATTGCAGTTGAGACAAGGGTTGGGCGTGCGGCCGGCCAGATAGGACTGGATGAAGGGATCGACCACATGTTCTTTGAAGGACTCGGCCACGTCGAGTAGGTAAAAGGGGATGTGCAGGGCGTCGGCCACGCGGCGGGCCAGCTCCGTATCGGCCGGCGAGCAGCAGCGGTTGTAGCGCGTCCCCTCCGCTTCCTCGCTCCACAAGCGAAGCATAACGCCCACCACCTCATAGCCCTGATCGAGCAGCAGAGCGGCCGCCACCGAGCTGTCGACGCCACCGCTCATGGCGACTACGACGCGATCAGACATAGGAAGAAGGTTCCAGATTAAAGGTTTCAGGTTTCAGCTTGTAGTAACCGAGTTTTTAGGGAAAAAACCGCTTGCTTTCAACATGACATCTACTTTTGAACACAGGTGTTGCCCTTGCGGTCAGCGGAGGCCACAATGGACACCCTGGCGGCCGGGTATCCAGGGCAAGTGACAGTGACGCTCTGGATGACCTGTTCACCCTCCCTGGCTCCCCAACGGCAGGCGTACTTGTTTTGGCCAAAATCCCAGTGGCAGGCCGGCGAATCAATCTGGTAGCCGGAGTTCCCTCCATACACTTCGATAAAGAAATCCGCTTCCCACTTCCAGCCGCCTTGCTCGTCGATCGGCGTTGCCACACAATTCCAAAACGTACCGCCCCACACCGCCTGGAGATCACCGGAACCGACCGGCCCGATGAGATTGGGGTCAGACGTGGGTGAAGCGGCGGCGGTCGGCGGGAGAGTAGGCCGCGGCGTCAGGGTTGGCGCGCGCGTGGCGGTGGGACCAATCACCGTCACGTCCTGCTTGAACTGGCCCATCGAGCTGCCATCGGCGCGGTGAAACTCCCACTCAATGGAATAGAGACCACCCAAGGCCGGCGCGACCAGCTCGACGCCCATCTCCTGGCTCTCACCCGGTTTGATAGCGGGCACGGACTGAGTCCCTAACTTGGGCCAGGTCCCCCCCGTGTGGACGAGGCTGCTGCCCTCGTCAAACGCGCAGTTGCCCGTGTTCTTGACGCGCCACGTCACAGACAGCTTTTCGTTAACCTTGACCTGCGCAGGTGAGGGCGTGGCGTCTAGCTCGGCCAGCGGCTTGCAAGCGGCCTGAGTGGCAGCCAGGTCAGGCGTAGCAGTTGGCTTGATGAGCACCAGCGCCTCTGGAATGTCGTTCACCGAAAAAACGCCCAGGTCCAGACTGTCAGCCTGCATCCAGCCTTGCGTGCCATCTTGGGCCTGGATCTTGATCCAATCGCCAGCCGCCGTGCGCCCCAGCGCGACCAACGCCGTCCCCTGGTTCAACCCGCCCTGGAACGTGCTTTCATCAGGCTCCTGGTACAAACCGGCCTGATCCCGGCGCACGCTCACGCTGACAGTGGATGGCTTGGGCGTGAGGGTAGGCGTGTGGGTAGACGCGGGCGCGGCGGTGGGCGACGGCGTCACTGTAGCCGTCGGCTGTGCCGTATCGGTCGGCGCGGGCGTAGGTGTGGGGACGCTGTTAGCCGGCCGCATCACGAGCAAAGCGCCGCCCAAGGCCAGCGCCACCAGCACCGCCGCAGCGCCCGCCCACGGCAGCCACCCAAGCCGGCGCCGTCCGGCCACTGTGGTAGATTCAAGGCTCGGTCTTGCCGACGGCTTGCGAATGGGAGGTGGTGGGGTCGCCTTGAGCGTCAGCGATTCGACCGGCGTCTCGTCTACCGGCATACCCATCGCCCGCCTGAGATCCGCCAGCATCTCGTCCACCGTCTGGTAGCGCTCGTCGGGGTTCTTGGCCAGGGCCCGCACGATCACCATCTCGATGGCTTCGGGCAACTCGGTATTGACGTTGCGCGGCAGAGGCAGTGGATCGTTGACGTGCTTGATAACCACCGCCAAGGGGGTATCGGCCTCGAAAGGCAAGCGGCCCGTGGCCAGTTGGTACAACATCACGCCCAGCGAATAAATGTCGCTGCGCACATCGCCCGGCTGGCCCATACCTTGTTCGGGCGCCATATAGGAGGGCGTGCCGACCATCGCGCCGCTGGCTGTCAACTGGGTGCCCCCACCCCCCGACAGAATCTTGGCAATCCCGAAATCGGTCAGGATGACATCGCCGTGACTGTCAATCATCACATTGGCCGGTTTCACGTCGCGGTGAACCATGCCCAGCCGGTGAGCATACCTGAGTGCCGAGCCGATGACCAACGTGATACGCACAGTCTCATCTAGCGACAGCCACTGGCCCTCCTCTTGCAAGCGCTGCAAACGGTCTTTGAGCGCCTCGCCGTCCACGTATTCCATGACCATATAGGGCATGCCGGCCTCAACGTCAAAGTCATAGACCTGGACGATGTTGGGGTGGCGCATGCCGGCGACGACGCGCGCCTCGCGTTGGAAGCGCGTCATAAAGTCTTTTTCATCGACCAGGAAGGAATGCATGACCTTGATGGCGACGTGGCGGTCGAGACCGGGGTGGTAGGCCTTGTACACCTCGGCCATGCCCCCCCGCCCGATCAGCTCGTCGACGCGATATTTGCCAATGATTCTCCCCACCAGGTTTGTTGCCATAAGCGGTCTCCAGGTTGCAAGTTGCAGGTTTCAGCTTTCAGCGTTACGGTTTGGTCGTCTTGCGGGTCGCCTGGCGGCGAGGCGGCGCCGGCAGCAAAGCGTGCTCCAAGACCTGGTCCATATGCTCGACCAGCACAAAGTTCATATCTTGCCGCACGCGCTTGGGAATCTCGACCATGTCCTTGTTGTTTTTCTTGGGCACGATCATCGTCTTGAGTCCGGCGCGGTGAGCTGCCAGCGATTTCTCCTTGAGGCCACCGACCGGCAGCACGCGGCCGCGCAAGGTGATCTCACCCGTCATGGCCACATCGCGCCGCACTGGCCGGCCGGTAAAGGCTGAGATGAGCGCCGTGGCGATGGTGATGCCGGCCGAAGGGCCGTCCTTGCGGATGGCGCCTTCGGGGGCGTGAATGTGAATATCCTTTTTGTCAAACTCGCGTTGGGGGATGTGCAAGCGCCTGGCGCAACTGCGGGTAAAGCTGAGCGCCGCCTGGGCGGATTCTTGCATCACGTCACCCAGTTGACCGGTCAAGGTCAACCCACCCTTGCCAGCCATGAGCGTCACTTCGACCGGCTGCAAATCGCCACCGGCCTCAGTCCACGAAACACCGGTCGCCACGCCAACCTGGTCCTGCTCCTCGCCCATGCCATAATCAAAGTGCGGCGGGCCCAGGTAGCGGGTGACCAGGGCCGGTGTCACGTGGCGTGCAAAACGCTTGTGTTCTGCCACGCGGCGAGCCGTTTTGCGGCAAACCTTGGCGATTTCCCGCTCCAAGTTGCGCACGCCCGCTTCGTAGGTATATTCGCGGATCACGCTGCGAATCGCGCCTTCGCCAAAGTCCAGTTGCCCGGTCTGCAAGCCGTTTTCCTCCAGTTGGCGTGGGATAAGAAATTTTTTAGCGATAGCCACTTTTTCGTCTTCCATATAGCCGGAAAACTCGATCAGCTCCATCCGGTCAAGCAGTGCTGGGGGAATGGTGTCCAACATATTGCAAGTGGTCACGAACAACACCTTGGACAGATCGTAGGGCACTTCTAGGTAGTGATCCGAAAAGCCGGCGTTTTGCTCTGGATCAAGCACCTCCAGCAAGGCCGCACTGGGATCGCCTCGAAAGTCGTCGCCCACCTTGTCGATCTCGTCAAGCATAAACAGCGGGTTGATCGTCTCGGCCCGGCGCATGGTCTGGATGATCCGGCCTGGCAGCGCGCCGATATAGGTACGGCGATGTCCGCGGATTTCAGCCTCGTCGCGGATGCCGCCCAGGCTGACGCGCACAAACTTGCGTCCCAGTGCCTCGGCAATCGACTTGCCCAAGCTGGTTTTGCCGGTGCCGGGCGGCCCCACGAAGCACAACACCGGCGCGCGTACGTGTGGCGCGCTGGCCGCCAACTTGCGCACGGCAATGTACTCCAAGATGCGTTCCTTGGCCTTGGGCAATCCGTGGTGGCAGCTTTCCAGAACGCCCCGTGCGTGCTCCACGTCCAGGTTATCTTCGCTCACTTCCGTCCATGGCAAATCGACTAACCAATCCAGGTAAGTACGGATGACGCCGACCTCGGGCGACTGCGACGGCATCGCTTCCAGGCGCTTGAGCTCCTTCTCGACACGCAGCCTGACTTCCTCGGGAAATTCTTTCGCCGCGATCTTTTCTCGCAGATCGCTGACTTCCTGCTGGTGCAAATCGCCTTCACCCAACTCGGTCTGGATGACTTTGAGCTGCTCACGCAAGTAGAACTCGCGCTGCGAGCGATCTACCTCGCTTTGCACCTGTGACTGGATGCGATCCTCCATTTCCAACAAGTCAAGCTGCTTGGCCAGCAGCATGCTCACCTGCTGCAGGCGACGCGTTGGATCGAACAATTCCAGGACATGCTGGCGTTCGGCCACGCTCAACTCGAGGGTCGAGGCGATCAAGTCAGCCAGCCAACCTGGCTCATCCACGTTCATGGCGAACACATACGCATCTTCGGGCAAACTGCGACTGAGCTGAACGGCCTTTTCAAACAGGGCCAATACGGCCCGCATCAAGGCCTCTGTCGCCGACGGCCTCTCGCTCGGTTCCCAGACAGGACGCACGCGGGCGCGATAGTACGGTTCATATTGGGTAAATTCGACAATCTCTACACGCCGTTGTCCCTGGGTCAACACGCTGGTCGTCCCATCTGGCATGCGCAGCATGCGCGCCACATTGACTTCGGCGCCGACCGTATACAAGTCTTCTGGCAGCGGCTCTTCGATCTCTTGATCGCGTTGCGCGACGACAACCAGCACGCTGTCGGCTGCCTGAGCAAACTCGACAGCTTTCATCGAGCGGTCCCGTCCGATGAACAAGGGCGTCACCATCCGAGGGAACAAGACAATGTCGCGTACCGGCAGGATCGGGCATTCAATCAAGTCTTCGTATTCGTGCGATAACGGGCCTGGCATTCTGTCAGGGGTGATCATCCACTGCCTGGTATCCGGGAAACTCGCCCCAGCCGCGATATCGAAAAAACCTTGCATTCTCATAGAAAACCTCGAATCAAGCCAATCAGCAAATGCCGCCCTTCGGTCGGGGCAAATCAGCACCCATGTCGTCCGTCTCAGGCAGCGGCCGCCCGCTGCGCTGGGCCCAGGTCTCGCGCGCTTCGGCTGCCACGAACAACGAGCCGGTGGCAATCACGCCCGCCTGCTCGCCAGGCTGCGCCAGGGCGAGCGCCAGGGCGTCAGGCACACTCGTGGCCACTTCCACGTCAGCTCCGCGCTCGCGCACCAGGCTGGCCAACAGCTCTGGCTCGGCCGCGCGCGAGTGCCGCGTCCTGGTCGCCAGCACGCGCCCGGCAAATGGCGCCAACACATCAAGCATCGCGCCAAGATCTTTATCAGACGAAGCGCCAAAAATGAGCGTCCAGCGCCGGCCGGGGAAGTGTTCCCTCAAGGCCGCCGCCAGGCAGCGAGCCGAATCGCCGTTGTGCGCACCGTCGCAGACGACCAATGGTTCGCGGCTCAGCACCTCCAAGCGGCCCGGCCACCACACGCCGGCCAGGCCCTCACGTATATGTCGGGGCGAAACGTGCAGCCCCATCGAGCCGAGATGAGCCAAGGAGGCCAGAGCAACCACCGCATTGAGCACTTGATGCTGCCCCAGCAACCCGATAAAAAACGACGCGTGCTCGGAAGGCAGCCCCAGCCTTCGGGATTGTCCGGGTGGCGTCACATAAAAACTCTGCCCTTCAGTGGAAATCGCGCCTGGCTCGAAACGCCACTCGCGCCCTACCAGCGTCAGCGCGCTCTCCAACTGGGCACAGCGCGACTCGATAACTCGGAGCGCCTCAAGCGACTGTGGTGCGGACACCACGGGGCGACCCGGCTTGATAATACCGGCCTTCTCAGCCGCGATTTGCGCCAGCGTCTCTCCAAGCCAGGCGGTATGATCCAGGCTGAGAGACGTGATCACGCTGAGCAGCGGGCTGACCACATTCGTGGCGTCGAGCCGGCCACCCAGCCCCACCTCGACGATGGCGACCTCGACCTCGCGCCGGGCAAAGTACAGCAAAGCCAAGGCCGTGACAAACTCGAACCACGTCAAGCCCGGGATCGCTTCGGCGTGTGGCGCCATCTCGTCCACCAGTGCCGCCATCTCGTCGGGCGCGATCGCTTGGCCGCCCACGCGCACGCGTTCGCGAAACGTGTGCAAGTGCGGGCTGGTATACAAGCCGGTGCGAAAACCCGCCAATCGCAGCACCGACTCGATCATCGCGCACACCGATCCCTTGCCCTTGGTGCCCGCCACGTGGACCACGCCGTAGCGGCAGTGCGGGTCGCCCAAGTCAGCCAGCAGCGCTTCCATGCGCGCCAGGTCAAACGTACCAGGCGCGAGCGCGGCCGGGCGCTCTCGCTCGTAATTGATATAGTGGTCCAGGTAAGCCAAGGCAGCCTGGTAAGAAAGTGCTTTCATCTTCAAAGTTAACATTGTATCCTATCCGGCGAGAAAGAGCAAGCCCGACACGGACTGCGCTTCGCGCCACGGATACACGGACTGGCTCACTCGCATCCGTGCAATCCGTGCGCATCCGTGTTGTGCTTGCCCTGCTCAATGGCGCGTAAAAGTTGCTCCCTGGGGACCCAGTAATTTCTCGCCTCACCCACCATGTACAACGAGCCTGTAACCAACACCAAGTCGCCGGCGTCGAGTTCTTCCAAGGCCAACGCGATGCCCTGCTGAACGCTATCTGCCACCTGTAACGGCAAGCCAGGCGCCGTGTCCCGAATGATGGCGGCCAGCGCCTGGGGGGGAAGTGACGGTTTGCCGGGGACATATGGCTGACTGACAACGACCCGAGAGAGCATGGGCAGCAAGGCGCTCACCATCGCACGCGCATCTTTGACCATCAGTATGCCAAGGACAGCCACGACCTTCCTACCCGGATAAATCGCCCGCAGGCTATCAATCAGAGCTTGCATCTTGTGGGGGTTGTGGGCGCCATCCAGGATGACAAGGGGGGCGCTTTGAATCACCTCCATCCGGCCGGCAAAGCGCACTTCTGCCAGGGCAGCACTCACGCTCTCGGCCGCGATGGGGAGGCCATACTCGTGGGCCAACACATCCGCGGCGGCGACCGCCAGGGCGGCGTTAGCCGGTTGAAACAGCCCGCTCATCCCCACCCGGACGTCATCGTAACGCCGGTGCGGCGCTCGAACCATCACCAACGTTTCCCCTGGCGCCGTGGCCTTGACAACAAAATCGAAATCCTCACCCAGGCAGTACAAGCGAGCGTTTTTCTGGGCCGCTTCCTGGCGGATCACGCGCAGCGCCGTGGCGTCTGTGGCCGCAGTAATCGCCACCTGGTTTTCCTTGATAATGCCGGCCTTGTGATAAGCGATATCGGCCAAGCTTGAGCCAAGCACTTCGGTATGGTCAAAATCGATGTTGGTGATCACAGCCAGACGGGACGGCAGCACGTTAGTGGGATCGAACCTTCCCCCCATACTGGTCTCGATAACGGCCCAATCGACAGCCTGCTGCGCGAAGCACATATACGTCAACGCCGCCCAGGCTTCTACATAGCACAAGCTCACATCTTCCCGCGCCGCCCGCCAGCTCTCGTACAGCCGTCGGAAGCGATCGACCAGCTCGATGAACTCGGACGGCGCAATCGGGCGGCCGTCTAGCATCAATTTCTCAATACACACCTGCAGGTAGGGGCTGGTATGCCAAGCCGTACGCAGTTGGCAGCCGGCCAGAATAACCCCAATCATAGTCACCACCGAGCCTTTCCCGCTCGTCCCGGCCACATGAATGGCCGGGAAGGTCTTGTGTGGGCTGCCGGCAAATTCGAGGAAATCGGCCGTGTGCTCTAGCTGCGCTTCAAGATCTCGCACCCGCTCCGCCTGGCTCTTGGTAAAATAGCGCGAGCCGCCGGGGTCTGTGATGAGCGCATTCAACCACTCGACTCGAGCGTCGAATTCTTGAACAAGTGGGACAATCACAGAGGCAATTGTATCTCATCCGGCCATAAATGCAAGCAGGAGCTTGCCCCCTGTGTCAGTCCCCAGCCTCGCTTCGGGGCAGCAAGCGCTGGAAATGACTTGCCCATCTGCCCAAAAGCGGTTATAATCTACGAGCGCGATTAGGAAAATCATACGAATGTCAGAAACAATCAACTGCCCTGAATGTCAACACCCCATAGGCCCGCACATTCGCCTGTGCCCCAACTGCGGCACGCTGCTCGAGCGCTCAGCCGGTGGGCGCACACAGCCCGTTGTTAAAGACAAGCCGCCGTGCCAACGCCCGGCGGGACTGCGGCGGCCGGCGACTACAACGCTTTTGATCGCCGCCTTTGCCTTGCTGATGGTGACACTGGTCATCGCCTCGACGGCGGCCGGTTTTTACGCCGGATTGGACGATCGCGCGCTCAAGGCTCAGCGCAACCTGGCAGAACATTACGAGCGGGGGACCCGGCACCTGGCCGGGCGCGACTATGAATTGGCGTCGGCCGAGTTCGAGTACGTCCTGCAACTGCAGCCCGAGTACCCAGGCGCGCGTGAGAAATTGGCCGAGACACGCCGCCGATTGACCGTCATCCCCACGCCTACCACCTCGGTCACAGTCACCAACATCGTGGACGATCTATACCGGCAAGCAGTGCAGGCTTACCAGGCACAAGACTGGCCATTGGCCGTCGAGCGGCTGCGCCAGGTGCGTGCTGTCGACGCCGCGCACGAGCCAGCGACCGTGGAAGAGATGCTATTCACAGCCACCCTAACCCACGGCAAGGGCCTTTTGGATGGCGATCAACTCGAGGAAGGCCTGTACTATCTCGACCTGGCCGCCGAACTGCGTCCGCTCGACCAGGAAGTGAGCAGCCAGCGCCAGTTAGCGGCGATGTACCTGACAGCCCGTGGCTACTGGGGCGCTGACTGGGAAAAGGCCATCGAGCGCTTCTCGGAACTGTGCAGCGTGGCGCCGGGCTACAAAGACGCTTACTCGCGGCTGCTGGGGGCCTATATCAACTATGGCGACCACTTTTCAAACACCATGGACTTTTGCCCGGCCGAGCAGCAATATATCCAGGCACTCAGGGTGCAGGCCAATCCCACGATAGAAGCCAAGCACGCCATGGCCGTTGAGCGTTGCCTGCAAGCCACTCCTGTGCCGGTCAGCGGCACCCTGACCGTCAGTGGGACCATCGTGCCAATTCCCGGCCTGTCATCCGGGCGCTTGGCTTATCCTGTCTACAACCCCAGGAGTGGCTTGTACGACACCTACGTGTTGTTTGCCGCCGAGAACCGCATGCTCAAAGCGATCACGGGCGGCAGCCAACCAGCTTGGCGGCCTGGTGCGCCTGAGCTAGCCTACCGCGTCATGGGGTATGGGATCAATGTCTACAATATGGCCACGAACGAAGACCGGCGCTTAGTGGGCGATTCAACCGCCGCCTGGCCTAGCTGGTCTCCCCAAGGGGACCGCTTGGCGTATGCTGCCAAAGATAGCTCGGACAGTTGGCGAGTGTACATCAAGTCGATGGATGGCGGGCAGGAAACGCACGTGGTGGCGGCCGGTTGGGCGCCGGCCTGGAGCCCCGGCGGCGTGTTGGCCTACACCGGCTGTGGCGCCGGCGGTGTGTGTGGGATATTTATCATTAACCCCGACCAGCCCGGCAGTCCGCCTACGAAAATGACGGGGGATCGCAGCGACACGCCGGCTGCATGGTCACCAGACGGGCAAAACCTGGCCTATATGTCCAATTATGGCGGGAACTGGGACGCGTTTCTGATGAACGTCTCGGGCGGCGTGGCGCAACTGACCAACGATCCGGCTGACGATGGCTGGCCGGCCTGGGCGCCGGATGGCAGTGGGCTGCTCTTTTTCTCCAAGCGTTCGGGCAAGTGGGACTTGTGGTTGATGAACCTGGACGGCTCGAACCAGCGGCTGGTTCTGTCCTTGAGCGATCGCAGCCCCAACTGGACCGACGAGCGTCTATCCTGGTCGCCTTGACGCCTTGACGACAACGGGGTATACTTATGCGGCGCATGAATACATGCGGCGCACAAGCATTGCATATGGACGGGGCGTAGCTCAGCTAGGTTAGAGCGCTTGAATTGGGATCAAGAGGTCGGCGGTTCGAATCCGCCCGCCCCGACTGGTGAGCGCCATTTCTTAATGGCGCTCCATTTTCTACGAACAACGCGCTCACGCCGCCTTTTTTGCGTGTGCGGGCCGGGATAATGAACGGCAGATCACGCTCTTTGAGGAAGCGAATCACGCCGATGCTGTAAAAGCCCTTGTCCACATACACTTTTTTGATCCGGACGCCGAGAAAATCCAGCCGTTTGAACAGGCAACGCAAGATTTTCGGCATGGTATCGCTCTTGCACACAAACGTCATGACCAGCGTGATGCGTTGATCTTTGTACACCATAGCGCGGCCTCCAGCCGCAACCAAAACTCTTTCACCACCGAGAGCGCTGAGAACGCCGAGAAGAATTTAAAAAACTCTGCGCCACTATAGGATGGTTGGCCGTTGCACAACCGCACCGTCGGCACGGTATCGGGCGGAGACTAATCGAGCACATTGTCGGTCTTGTGGACATTCCTGCCGAGCTTGTCGCAACGACGTTCGGGGGAGATAACCCCACGGGAGAGCCAGCGCGCCGCTTCTATGAACAGATGGGATTCCATGCTGCCGAGCCCGCACCGAATGGGCCTGAAGGTAGCTCGCGGCAGGTTTTCCGGCGTGCTATTAGTTGAGTGGCGGTGAGTTAGTCAAGAGCTGTCGCCTTTTTTACGGAACCATTTTCAGGTCCCGCCCACGAGTAACTCGGGTAATCGGACACATCGGGTAGATGATTGGCAATAAGCTCCTCCAGAGTGAAAGTATGCGCGCCAGGCGTCGCGTCGGCGCGGCGAGTCACGAGGGTCGTAGCTTTCAGTGCGGCTCGTTCAGCCAGCAAGCGCGGGCCTTGCCCGGAATGGACCTGACCGGGTGTAAGCATGTGGAGACGGGTATGCGGGTGCACATCGTTGTACCACGGATAGAACTGACTGAAGTAATCTACAGCTTCAGCCTGGATTGTAAAGTAACCTGGGAAAGCTGGCTGAGTTTTGACGGTGGCAAAGTGGGCTTTGATGTAGGGATTGTCGTTGGGGGTGCGCGGCCGACTGAACAGTTGCGGGATGCCGAGTTTCCGGAAGTAAGTGGTGGTCGAGTGCGATCGCATCTGAGCGCCGCGGTCG
>JAFGFO010000103.1 GCA_016931085.1 Thermoflexales bacterium | reverse complement strand
AGCGTTGGCACAAAGCATGTGCTGGAGCCTCGATCGAACTTGAGGCCGGTGTCGCCAGCTTCATCGCCAAAGGCGAAATGGCAAGGTAAGCTCATAGCGGTGGCCTCCAGCCGATCATCCAGGCAGGTTCAACTGCCGTCTCCGTCTTGGCACCCTTGCGCAAACCACCTCCTTCGATTTGCATAGCAAGTGCACCTAGACTGCCATTGAGGCGGACAGGTTGATTAGAAGGTCTAAAAGTCACTACGTGCGCACCCTCGGCGGCCGGCACCAAGATGTCCACGTCGGTCAGCGGGCGGGACGAGCCATAGGCGGTGACGGCCGCCCCGGCAAACACGGTCCAGGTGATGACAGCATTGTCCAGGCGATGGGCAACTTGTTCAAGCGATAGAGTTGTTTCTGATGACGAGTACATCCTCGGCCTCCTAAAAACAAGCTTTACACTCCCCCTGGCATGGTCAGCGTCTTTTCCACCATCTCTAACACCAGTCGGCTGACCGGCCCAGGCACACCGCTCTTGACTTCTGCCAATGCCTGCGGAATATGAATACCCACAGCCTGAATCCGTGCGCCGACTCGTTGCGCCACACCTTGCACCTGCAAACGCACCGGAGACGCTTCGTGACGGGTGGCTGGGTAAAGTAGTACCGCTTCCGGCGCTACCGCCCCCCCACTGTTGTATGCATAGGCATAAAGGAAACTCTGGTAAATGTCGGCGGTGCTCAAACGCCGCTCGTCGTAGGTTTTGTATTTGGCATCCACCACCAGGCGTCGTCCTGCCGCTGGTTTGGCCTCAATCAGCAAATCAGGGATCACCTGGGTGTAAGGGCACTTGTGCGTGATGTCCCAAATGATGGACCTGTCCTGGCGCTGATAATGTACGCCATAATCCTGCCCACGCAGGATACGCTCGACGAAACGCCAGACAAATAGCTCAAACAAGCGGTTCATATCTAGCAGAAAAGCAAAGCTGCGAGTCGAGCCAACGGCCAACAAATCCTCAATACCCAACCCATCTAGCACCAACCAGGCCAACTCATGAGCTTCTTGATAATGCTGGTTGAGGCGATTATACGTCAATGTCTCTCGAGCGCGGCGCAGGTCAAATCCGGCAATAGAGCAAGCCGCCGCAAACAGCGCATGCATCCGCCGCACATGCACCCCAACAACCGGGGTTGATACACGTGTCCGGCAAGCCTCAAACGCCGCAGCCAGGATCTGGTTTTCCAGGATGTCGCTGCTGCGGTCGTCGTAGCGGCACTCTAGCCGATCAATCTGTCCCAGTCGCTTGCGGATTTGTTTGTCGGCCAATAGCCGCCCGCGCAATACGGGCAAATCGTTTTCTTGCTCGACGTAATCATAGAGCAGCCCGGCCTTGGCAATGCTCTCGCAGGCCTCGGCTAGGAGCAAGGCCAGCAAGTCCAATAGCTGATCGCTTGGTTCCGGGTGCAGTTGCCGGCGACCAATGTTGCGGCGTAGAGCATCCAGGCCACTGGTAAAGGCCAACATCTCCACCAGCCCAAGATTGTCACCAGCCAGCTTGGGCACGACACGCACTTGCCAATTCTCAAAACGCACAACGCCTACCCACGAGCGAGCCTTGACCCGTACCCCTGTGCGCAGCTCTTCAATATCGAGCCGCCCCTGCTCGTCGCCCAATTGCGCCACCAACTTGAGATCTCGTGGCGAGATCTCGATACCGGGCAAGTAGCCAGTCTCCCACTCACCCAATTCCAGAACAGGCAGGGGGTGCATCAAGCCATATTCTCCGAATTGACCATCTGAGTCAATGCCTCAATCAGCCTATCGGGGTCGTTCAACACCTCGGCGTTGAGCGTTTGCGCCTGGCTATCTACCAACGTGTCGCCCAGGTAAGAAGCCAACGCCGCATAATCGTCGTAACAGTATTCCTGGAGCAAGGGCAGGATTTCCTGGCGAAAGCGGCGGGCAAACTCGGACGGTTCGCTGATGGGCTGGCCATCGTCCAGCAAATAAGCGTGGCCGATTTGCTTTTCACGTCCCTCGGTCGCGGCAATGCGCCGGTTGAGTGCGGCGAGAAAGTCGTCCAGCGCCAATGTGCTGACCATGGCGCCATGCAGTTGATCCACGTCGGGCATGATTTCCAAAAAGGCGAAACGGCGGCGCAGAGCGGCATCCAGCAACTTGATGCTGCGGTCGGCAGTGTTCATAGTACCCAGCAGGTAAACGTTAAGCGGAATCGTAAAGCTCTCTTTGCTCTGGGGCAGTGTGACCACCAGTCCCCGCTTGTCTTTTTCGAGCAGCGTGATCAACTCGCCAAACACTTTGGCTATGTTGGCGCGATTGATCTCGTCCACCACCAACAGGTAGCGATGATTGGGACGAGCTTGCGCGTGACGGCAGATACGCTTGAAAAGGCCATCTTCCAATCGCAGCACCAGGCCACCACCGCCAGTATCCACCGGGCGGAACCCTTCGATAAAATCCTCGTAGCTGTATGAAGGATGAAAAGTCACCCAGGTAAGGGCGGTGACATCCGCATCGCCAGGCATATAATCACTTAGGCTAGCATCGCGCTCGCTCAGCAAAGCCAGCAAATACTCGGCCTCATCTGGCGTGAGCGCAAAGAGTGTGCCCTGGCAGCGGTGACGCAGTGGCTCCATATTTTTCAACATCGGGTCGGCTTGCAGTTCCTGATACGTCAAGCCGTTAGCAATGCGTTGCAAGGCCACTATCTCAAATCCGACCCCGTCGCCGCTCACATCGTTCATCCCCTTGGAAACGCGCGCCAGGGCCACTAACCGCTTGTCAGGCGCTGACTGGTAGCCAAGCACCAAATCGCCCGGCTGCACCAATGGGTAGTTGCGCTGCAAGCGCCCGTAACGAAAGACCTCACGCTTCTTTTGAAAGAGCTGCTCCCAGCTCCACTCTTTGGGATTAGCCACGACCCACCAGACACGCCGAGCAGCCCGATCGGCGCTCAGTCGCCGCTCGGCCTCAATCAGAGCCTGCGAATCGGTCAACACAGACCAGGCATTACCATCCCCCTGATGATTCAGCAGCCACCAGACCGCAAAACGCCTCGCCTGAAATGTCTTACCGGTGCCGGGCGGACCATACAGGATGACCTGGCCCTTGCGCTCCAGAGCATCGGCAACCTCTAAGAAAAATGGCTCAATCAATGTCGGAAAGGGATCGATGATGGGGTCATGCTTCGTCAAGATAATGCGAGACAGTTCCAATGGGATCGGATCAACCGTCACCGTGCCCCACTTTTTGCGGGGCGCAATCTCTTTGGCATAGCCAGTGTCCCACTTGATGCGCACAGTATGGCGATATTCGGCGCGATCCGGCCTCCATTCGTAACCCGGCTCAATTACCTCGCCCACGCCAAGAATAACAGAGATGCCCTTGTTCGCCACCACAAGATCGCCTGGCTCAAGCCCTGTGAGCGTCCATAATTCATTCGCTTTTCGGGTTAATGTGGGCTTGTGGCCTTTGTATAACTCTGTATATGCCTCAGTGAAACGCTCGCGGAAAGCGTCCTCAGACTCGAACTCGCGCAAATCGCCCACACCATCCCATCCCACACAAATGTAGCCATTGGCGAGACAGTCGTCCCAATATTTGGCATCGTCGCCCGGCGCGATTTTGACGATGCGCCGCGTCTCGCGGGGATCAGCCCAAGAGTAGAGAAATCGCTCCATCTCTTGAGTGGTCCAATCGCGCAATTCGGGGATAGCACGCAATTCTTGCAGCAAGCGGCGATTTAAACGCACCACATCCCAGTCTCGCATTTCATCCGTGTAGACGCCCAAGCGCTGGAGAAAATGCCGCAAGTGATAGATCGAGGAAATGGGCAACATCTCATCTGGAAAATAGACATGGAGGGTCTTGAGTCTCAACGCGCGGCCGCCGCTCAAGGGGACAAGTTCGTCTATTTGCTCCCAGTTGCCGGCGCGTGCCAACTCGAACGCTTGCAAAAATGCGCCGCGCACCGATTCCCAAGCCTGGTGCTCATTGTCATACCCGGTGCCGTAATACCAGCCTGGCTTGTTTTTGTGTTTGTAGATCAGATGCTTGAGAGCAGAGCCGCCGCGCATGCTGCCCAGGTGCGGCGTGCCGAACTCGAGCCAACGGCAATAGGTATCGGCCTGGTCCGATTGCCCCAAAGCATATTGTTCCAAGGTCAACGCCGGCCATGCTTCGATGGGGAAACGTTTGAGTAACTCTTGGCGCTCGCGCTCGGCGGCCTCGATGTGGTCTTGGTCCTGGGCTTTATCGTAAACAGCCAGTGCATCTTGAATAGATTGAAGTTGTTCTGCCATCTTGTTCTCCTTGATGCGACAAGCGTTTTATTCCTCTTCTGCCTCGCCCAACTCGATCAGCTCATACGACTCGCGGCGCACTCCGATCTCGTGCTCGACAAGCAAGGCCACCAACTGCTCCCCATTCATCAATACGTCCATCAATGCCTCCTTGAGACAGAGCCTGTCTACCTCGTCCGAACGGCTTGATCAAGCCTGCGGTGGATTAGGGATACAAGAGTCAAGAGATCAATGGCATCCTGCTCGTTCACTGGCCAGCTTATCTTTGGATCATGCGCTGTAGGATTGCGAAAGGCGCCAAACAAACCTTTTATAAGGTTCATCAAACCAGTATGCTCACTTCTCTCGGTATCTGTCTGCAACGAATTAAACGCCAACAAGGGTATACTGGTACTACCCAAGCCAAAAGCCTGATCAATCAGAGGAGCGCCATCACTTGTCAACCCCGTCATCCGACGGATCTTGTCTGCCACGCTCTTGGTAGCCTCTAGCACAGCATGAAAATAGTTCTCTTGCAGAAATTCTACCTGGCAAAAGCGCAAAACATCAGGGTGAACCTCTCGTCGCCTCAGCTCTGCCTGTAGGCGACCAGTTCTTCCCTCGGCCTCATCAAGTGTGGTCGCTGGCGTGACTTGGCACAGATGGCCATCTTCACCAAGCATGTAACCAGCAAAAACAAGGGCTTGGTTGAGTTGCTGTTTCAGAGTATTGAATCGCTCACGGTTGCCAGCAAAGCGAGCAGGCGTCATTGCAGCCTGAATGAAAGCAATGATGTTATTCGCACACCTATCTTGCCGCTGCCGAACGCTCAAGGCATTATAAAGACGGTAGCGTTTAGTACCCCCTGGCTGCAGGTCCTCAATCCTGCACTGGGCCAGCAGTGTCCCAATTTCTGAGCCTGTTAGGCCCTCTACTGTATCACCCAGTACATTACAGATGGCTTCCAGTTGTTGCTCGCTAAGCGATAGGATGATCACACCAATGATCTCCTTCTCCCTCTGTAAAAATACTCCTCGCGCACATACGGCTTATTCATTGTTAGTCCCCCCGGAATCGCTGAATGCGCTGAAACCCCGATGAGAATGCTGAAACCCCTCAGCAGCATCAGCGCGCTTCGCGTCAGCGTCCTCCCTGTCCTGTCGGCCTGGGCAGGCAGCGATTCAAAGCTCCCCCGCGAACGCCTTGGACAAAATGCTAGGCATCAGCGCATCGAGTTCCTTTTGCGTCTCGGCCTGCGCCGCGCGAATAGCTTCCGTCTTGGCTTGCAGGCCATCGAGGTAGACGACGATGCGACGCTGTTCTTCGAGCGGCGGCAGCGGTACAGGAACCGTGCGCAGGTCAGCCAGGTTGAGTTCGGTTAGTCGAAAGCCAACTTTTTCTTCCTGCCATTTGCCGCCCTGCTCACGGCTCAACAATTCAACCTGTCCCTGTGGCGACTGAAAGTAGTGAAACAAGTATCGAGAGTCAAGCCGTCTAGGATCGGCCCTCACAATGGCTACGTGGGTATCTGTGGTACAGGGAAAATCACAGCCTGGGAAAAAACCGGGGCGTCCCAAACAGCCAGCAGCAGAACTGCACACAAGCACGTCGCCGGGCCGAAGGATACGTTCAGGTGAGCACTTGGCTGCTTCTTTATCTGAAAGGCGACAATCATCGAAAGGGCGCAGCCCATCAGGGTAAACATGGCGCGTTTTGATCAGCCGCATTTCTGAAGTCCCCTGCGCCGTTGAACGTCCACGCCCCAAAAACGCTGTGACCTGTTCCAATCGCTGTGCTTGACACCCATTACGCGCCAATTCGTCAAAGATTTGCCCTCTTGAAGTAGGCATCAGATTCTCTACCCACCCTATCGCCTCGCGCCGCAAGCTCTGCATTTCCTCCGCTCGCTGCGCAAACTCTTCAATACACGCCACGATGCGGTGCTGTTCGGATAGGGGTGGCAGGAGAATTTCAGCAGCACGCACATCTTTATCGCTAACTGCCGGATATGTACCTCCCCGCATATTTACCAAAACCTGGCCCATCACAATTTCGGAGCGGCAAAGATAGAATAACCAACGCGGCTCAAGCTGATCGCGTCTGACTCGCAGCACTGCAAAGCCTGTCGAACAAATCTGATTATCCAAATCACGTGGAACAAGCGCAATTCCCTTGAGGTAAGGGCGAGTGGTAGCGAACAGAACATCATCTGCTCGAATAACTTTTCGCGCCCGGCTTGGCGCTTCTCTGCCTGTCAAACGTTTAGGATTGCAAATGGTGGCACTGGCATTATCTACGCTGCCAATATCCACATAGATGAACTCGTCGTCGGGTATAGAAGCTGGATTGCGTGTCTCGGTATTTTCAACCACATCACCGATTGTCGTAACTTTCCATTCCTCCGGCAACTCATTGCGCTCCATTGCCCTCCTCCAACAACGCCTGCATCTCCCTAACCAGTTGGGCAATGCGCGCCTCGTGTTCGGCCACGCGCTCCAAAATCTCTTCCGGCGGCTGGTGCTCCACTTTTTCAGGCTCGGTCAGCCCCAGGCCGGAAAGCGTCAGATTCATCCCCTTGTCCCTGATTACCCGGGCGGGTACACACCACGCACGGCCCGGCTCTTCGACGCGCGCAGGCCATTTGGTAAGCAGGTCAGGAAAGTCATCGCGGAACTGGGGGCCAAACTTGCGCTGCCCCTTGAGTGACGAGCCATCGCCTTCGACGCGATAAAACCACACGCTTTCGGTCGGCTTGTTCGTGCGCGCAAAAACGAGAAAGGCTGTCGGGATGCCGGTGTATGGCTGAAACATTCCCACCGGCAACGAAACAACCGCCTGCAAATCAAACTCGTCCAAGAGCTTGCGCTTGAGTTCAAAGTGTGCACCCGTATCGCCAAACAATGCACCATTCGGCAGGATAATGCCGCAGCGCCCGCCGGGCCGCAGCGAACGCAGGCACAACGCCAGGAACAATAGATACTTGGTGCCGGTGTCCACGCGCAGCGAACGCTTGACCGAGTTGCGATCCACTTCGCCAGAAAAGGGCGGGTTGGTCAGTATGACATCAAACTGCACTTCGTCCCAACGGTCTTCGCTGCCGGCAATCGAATCGCGCCGGATGAGGGGCGATTGGTCAAAGCCGTGCAGCACGGCGTTCATCCCCGACATGCGAATAATATCCTGGTCGCTTTCAAAGCCGTGCAGCGTGCCGCTATCCAAAAAACGGCGCTGCGGCGGCGTGAGCTTGTCGCCCAGGCCACGCCGGATGACCTGGCCGCCGTTGCGCTGCACTTCGCGGATAAACTCGGGGCTGGAATTGGCCGTGCGGATGTGTTCGTGCGCGGCGATGAGAAAGCCGCCCGTCCCGGCCGCCGGATCGCACACCGTATCGCCAATGCCGGGATCAACCATCTGCGTGATGACGCGGATGAGATGGCGCGGCGTACGAAATTGCGCGGCGCGTTTCTGCGAGCCGAGGTCGTCCACCAGGATTTCAAACAAGTCGCCCTTCACGTCAGCGTCTTGTGCGACAAACGATAAAGGACTGACCAGGTCAACCATCCGCCGCAGCGACGCGCCATCAGGGATGACCAGCGCCGCGCCGGTGAAAATCTGCTGTGCGCCCTGCGATAGTCCGGGATGATCGGCCAGACGAGGAAGCAGGTCGCGCACGGTGCGGAGCATGCGCTCGTTATCGGGGTCGGAGCTAAAGCGACTCCAACGCAAGGCTTCGTAATCCACCGTCTCACCGTTTACTTCGATGGCTTCAAAAAGCGACTGATGAGCTCGGCCCAAGTCGCGGGCGTCCTGCTCGGCTTGCGCGTCCCACTCTTCGAGCATTTTGAGAAAGAGTAGATACGAAATCTGTGTGACATAGGTGATAGGGTTGGTGACATTTGCCGCCCAGGCCACCTTGCACAGGCGCTTGAGCAGGCCAGAAAGTTCAGTGGTATCCATCTATACAAACACCCTCGCATTCAGTTCTTCCAAAATCGTTCGCAGTCCGGCTTCGCCAAATAGTTGCTCCATCTTGCGCCGCCCGCCGATTTGCCCAAACGTAGAATCACGGTTGAACAACGTGATGTCAATCGTCTCGCCGGCCAGGAAACGATTGCGAAGCAGACGCAGCATTTTGGCCTGATCTGGATTCAAACTGCGCGAGGCCACCCAGGCTTGCAAGCTGCTTTCGATTCGCTCTTCGCGCGTCGGGAAGCGCTGCCGCCCCAATGCCACCCGCACAAAGTCAAACAGCGATCCCACCGGCTGGCCATAAGCCTCGCGCAGCGATTTTTCGGTGAACCAAAATTCCGGTGAGTTGAGCCGCGCCGCCAGGCGTTCGAGTTCGGCCTCGCTCACCTCGCCGCCCTCGGCAATCGCGCGGATGGCCAGGTCGGCGTCTTTCATCCGGCCGATGACGGCCTGCCATTCGTTGAGATATGACCTGCGGTCAATCGCCAACCCTTCCGGCCCGACGATCAAGGTTTCGCGCCGGCGGAACTCGTCTTGTAGCGAGCCGAGTGGAATCGTCACCAGCTCACGCGGACGGAGCTTGGCAGCCGGCTCTTGCCCTTCGACAACCTGGAATCCTTCGCTCCCGGCTGGCCTGGACTCTGCCAGGCGTTTGCCCACCAGCCTGGGCCGCTGGTACTGTTCGCCCGGATCGTTGAACTGCTCCGTGTTGCCGGCAAAATCGTAAATCACAAACGAGCTTTTGTTGATGATCTCGCCGCGTGGGTTACGCTCACAGCACCGGTTGCCGCGTCCACGCATTTGCGCGTACTTGATCGCCGAACGCGTCGGGCGCATCATCACCAGGTTCTCCAGGTCCTTGTGATCGTAGCCAGTGTCCAACATATCCACGGATATGCCAATGACCGGGAGTACATCGTACTTGAAGCGGTCTATCAGTGGCCTGGGGAAGCCATTGTTACTGTACGACGTAATCTTTTTGGCGTAATTGGCGCGAACCTCGCCCGGCGACAGGTTGTAGTGTTGAGCGATCCGCAGCACCTCATCGTCACTCACAGCCTGGTTGAACAACTGCTCCAATTGCGCTGCGTGGCGCTCGCCAATCGCAAACACAAGCGTCTTGCGCGGGTGCTCGGAGGGGCGCTCAGCCTCTACGCGGTAAAACTCGTCCACCATCAATTTGTTGCGATCTAGAGACGTATACGTGCGTTCCCATTCACCCGGCGCAATATCATCGCCTTCCCACTGAGCGCCTTCAAACGTCAGCCGCGACTCGGCCAGGTAAATCTGGTAACGCGCCAGGTAGCCATCCGCAATCCCGCGTTGAATATCGTAACAAAACGTCGGCTTGCCGATTTGCTGGGCGCTGTCCCAACAACCAAAAAACAAGTATGTACTGCGGACCAATTGGCGCTCGGTCTCGCTCACCCAGCGCAACTCGCCGGGGTTGGGCGTGGCCGTGATGCCGATGTGAATCGCGTCAAAGTGCTCCAGCATCGCTCGATGGGCGCCATAGATCGAGCGGTGACATTCGTCAGTGACCACTGCGTCAAAATAAGCGTGGCCAAATCCACCTGACCCTAATTGCCCTGCAATCGTATCCAGCGTGCCGACAACAATTTGCCCTTCCAGGCTCCGCCTACCGCCATACAGCAACGTGCTCGGCCATTGCGCCAGGTAATCATCAAACGTGTCCTGCTTGGCCTGCCGCGCCAACTCGATTCGATCAGCCAGGAAAAGCACACGCGAGATCAGTCCGGCTTGAAACCAACGCTTGAGCAACATCGCAATCGTCAGCGTCTTGCCGGCGCCCGTTGCCATTTCCAACAACATTCGTCGCCGCCCGGCAGCCATTGCAGCGTCGGCAGCATGCAGGCACTCTAATTGATACGGGCGAACCGTAACCTCTTCGCCTTTGAAGCGAAATCGCTGTGGATAGGGCACAGCGGCAAGCGATTGGCTGAGCTGGCCTTTACGGTGAAGCTTGAGATTGGCGCGCCGTTCGAGGTCGGCCTGCGCCGGCATCCCCAGGATGGGGCGTGCGTCGCCGTCGGCGTAATCCCACAAGTAGTGATCGTCACCGTTGCTGAGGATGACGAAATGCACGGGCAGTGTCCGGGCGTACTCGCGAGCCTGATCCTTGGCCGCGTAAGGATCAACTGAAAATCGCTTGGCTTCGATAACGACCAAAGGACGGGCACGAGAATCCTTGAGCACATAATCGGCGCGGCCGGCCGTCACGGCTTCTTCAGTTGAAACCTGCGCCTTGTCTTCAATATCCCAGCCGGCCTCGCGTAAGAGCCGGTCAATGACGATACGTGCGTCGGTTTCTTGCGGCATGGCACTCTCAATGTAAGCAGGCGATTGTAAAGGCTTGTAGCCATCTGGTCATAATTGGTAACTACTCAGGTCACAGAGATACACGGAGCAAACGGAGTTTCACGGAGCAGAAGAAGCCTTTTTAAAAAGCCTCTGTGCCTCT
>JAFGFO010000102.1 GCA_016931085.1 Thermoflexales bacterium | reverse complement strand
GGGAGGTTGATGCCCGCCTGATGGGGCAGTGCGCGTCTATGGAAAACGCCAAAAAAGTACCACCAACCAAATTTGGTCACACCCAAAGTATTTCCATACTGCTAAGGCCCTCCCCACCCTACCACACCAGCGCGTCGACCTGGGCCAGGACTTGCTGTGGGGTAAAGTGCTGCAGACGCATCGCTTTGGAGGTGCACGCCGCCGCGCACGCGCCACAGCCCTTGCACAACACCGCATTCACCACAGACACGCCCAGCAGCGGGTCGAGGGCGGGCGCGCCGTAGGGGCACACCTCGACGCACATGCCGCACCCGGCGCAAAGTTGGGGGTCGACGACGGCGGTGGCCGATTCGACCGGCACGCTGCGGCGGATCAACAAGACGAGCGCAGACGCCGCCGCCGCCTTGGCCTGGGCCACGCTGTCGGGGATATCTTTGGGGGCCTGGCAGCAGCCGGCCAGGAAAACACCCTCCACGGCCGTGTTCACCGGGGACAGCTTGGGGTGCGCCTCCAGGAAGAAGCCGTCCGCCGAGCGAGGCAGCTTGAGCAGCGAGGCCAGCTCGGCCACATCTTGCCGTGGCTCCATGCCGACCGCCAAAACGGCCAGGTCGGCTTCTTGCTCGATGGTGCGCCGCAGGAAGGTGTCTTCGAAACGCAGCACAAGCCGCTTGTTTTGCCGCCTGATCTCGGACACGTTGCCCCGCCGGTACTGGACACCCGCGCGCCTGGCCTCATCGTAGAACTCTTCCCCGCGCTTGCCAAAAGTCCGCACGTCCATGTAAAAAACGCTCACGCGCGCGCCTGGCAAGCGCTGCTTGACCAACTGGGCCTGCTTGGCGGTCACCGCACAGCACACGCGAGAGCAATACGGGTGGCCCAGTTGCACATCGCGGGAGCCGACGCACTTGATAAACGCAATGTCCTGGGGAACGCGTCCGTCCACACTCAGCTCGCCGGCAGCCAGGCGCCGTTCCATGTCCAAGGTCGTGATCACTTGCGGATAGTGGCCATAACCGAATTCCGGCTTGCGGCGGGGGTCAAAAAGCTCGTAGCCGGTGGCGACGATGATGGCGCCGGCAGAAAGAGTTTCAGGTTTCAGGTTAAAAGTCTCCAGTTGACCGGACGTGAAACCTGAAACCCTGCAAGCTGCAACTGTAATCTTAAAGTTGCCGACGTAGCCCTTGACCTCCGTGACGCGGGCGTTGAAAAAGACGGTGACGTTAGGATGCGACTGGACACGCTCGATGAGGGTGGGCAACCAGGCTTCCACCGCCTCCAACTCGGGGAAAGTGCAGTCGAGTTCGGCCACCCGTCCACCCAGGTGATCGCTCTGCTCGATCACGTAAACGGGGAAACCCGCCTCGGCCACGTCCAATGCCGCGACGAGGCCGGCGACGCCGCCGCCGATCACGAGCACGCCGGGGGTGACGTCCACGTAGCGGTCCTGCAAAGGTTCCAGGTAAGCGGCCTTGGCCACTGCCGAGGCCACCAAGTCTAAGGCTTTTCGAGTCGCCTGGGCACGGTCGCTGTGGACCCACGAGCACTGCTCGCGGATATTGGCCATTTCCACCCGGTAGGGGTTGACCCCGCCCTCCTCGGCTGCCGCCCGAAAAGTCGGTTCGTGCATGCGTGGAGAACACGATGCCACCACAACCCGCTTCAGAGCCAGCTCGCGGCTGTCCTGCTTGATGAGCTTTTGGCCTGGTTCGGAGCACATGTAGGTGTAATGACGAGCGACGACGACGCCGGGCCAGCGGGCGGCCGCCTCTGCTACTGCCTCGACGTCCACCGTGGCGGCGATATTGGTGCCGCAGTGGCAAATGTATACACCGATACGAGGCTCTCGATCCACAAACTCTCCTTAGGTTACACAGAGATTCACAGAGGAGGCACGGAGCCTCACAGAGAAGATCAGGTTTTCTCTGTGCATCTCTGTGCGCGAAGCGTCTCCGTGTAGCTTTGTGTAAAAAGATGGGCTCTGGTAGTCACGTCTTATAGCGCCATATTCACCAATTCCATAATATCCATCACTTTTAGCCGCTCTTCCAGCCCCTGCACCTTGGCGGCATCCTCCAGCGTCAGCAGGCAGAAGGGGCAAGCTACCGCCAAGATCTCGGCGCCGGTCTCGGCGGCCTCGTGCACGCGTTGGAAGGCCAAGCGTTCTTCCAGGTTGGTGCCCTCGACCCACATGCGCCCGCCGCCGCCTTCGCAGCACAAACTTCGTTCGCGGCTGCGATCCATCTCGACCAACTGGATGCCCGGCAGCGCCCGCAGGATCGCCCGCGGCTCGTCAAAAACGTGGTTCTGTTTACCCAGGAAGCAAGGGTCGTGATAGGTGACCTTCTTCTCCACCCGCTTCGAGAAGCTCAGGCGGCCCTCGTCGAGCAAGCGGGCCAGCGCCTGGGTGTAATGGAGCACTTCAACCCCATTCAGCCCATATTCCTTCTTGAAGGTGTTGAAACAATGTGGGGAAGTGGTGACCATCCGCTTGGCGCCCGTGCTTTCGATGAGCGGCTTGCCTTCCTCGACCAGCATCTCGAACAATCCCATCTCGCCCACGCGGCGCACCTCGTTGCCACAGCAGCTTTCCTCCAGGCCCAAGGTGCCAAAGTCCAGCCTGGCGGCCTGGAAAGCGCGGGCCAGCGCGCGCGCCACGGGCTGCACGCGTTGATCGTAAGAGGGCGTGCAGCCCACGAAATACAGCCATTCGCAGCCCTGTTGGGCCGGCTTGATCTCCAACTCGCCGGCCCAGGCCGTCCGGCTGTCGCGGCCAAAGCCAAGAGGGTTGCCCTGGCGAAAGATGCCTGTCAGCGCGTCGCTGACCGTGCGTGGGATGCGGCCGCCTTCGACCAGGAGGCTACGCAGACCGATGATCAGCTCGGCCGGCTTGACGTCCTTGGGGCAGCGCTCCACGCAGGTAAAGCAGCACGTGCAGTCCCACAGCTCCTCCATCTTGTCCAACTCTGGCAGCGCGTCCAGCAGCGCTTCGTAAATGAGGTAACGCACGTTGAGCGCCGTCTTGATCGAGACCGGGCAGCCGCCTGTGCACTTGCCGCACTGGATGCAGCCAAACAGATCGAGCTTCTCCGTGAGAGCTTGGACGTCTACTTGCATATCGCTTCCTTTCTCAGCAGCACCAGCGCCGAGGCGGCGGCGGCCTTGGCCTGGGCCACCACGTCGGGGATGTCCTTGGGGCCTTGGCAGCAGCCGGCCAGCAGGAGGCCGGGCCGGCTGCTGTCGATCGGGCGATACTTGGGATGCGCTTCCTGGAAAAAGCCGTCCGGCGAGCGTTCCACCCCCAGCAGAGCTGCCATCTCAGCGGTGTCTGCGCGGGGCACCACTGCCGTCGCCAGCACTACCAGGTCAGCCTCCACCTCGACCGGCCGGCGAAGGAGAGTGTCTTCAGCCCGGACGATCAGCTTGTCTCCTCGCTTGTAGACCTCCGACGGCTCGCCGCGCCGGTAAAGCACCCGTTCGTGCTTGACCCGGTCGTAGAATTCTTCATAGCCCTTGCCGAAGGCGCGCACGTCCATGTAAAAGGCCGTGACACGCGCCTGGGGCAACTTGTCGCGCACCAGGTGGGCGTGCTTGGCCGTATACATGCAGCACACGCGCGAGCAATAGGGCACGCCGGTGTGGGGGTCGCGCGAGCCGACACAGTGGATAAAGACCACGTCCTGCGGCTGCCGCCCATTGACCACAATCTTGCCGGCCGTTGGTCCCGACGCGGAAGACAGCCGCTCAAACTCCAGGCCAGTGATCACGTTGGGATAGAGGCCGTAGCCGAATTCGGGCTTGGCGCGTGGGTCGATCAGGTCAAAGCCGGTGGCGACGATGATGGCGGCCACCTCCAGCTCGACGAGGCTTTCCTTCTGCTCAAAGTCGATGGCGCCGGCCACGCAGGCGTCTTTGCACTTGAAAGTCTTGCCGCACACGCCACGTGTCAGGTACAGGCAGGCTTGCGGGTCGATCGTATAGACCAGCGGCACGGCCTGGGGAAAGGGTACGTAGATGGGGGCTCGCTTGCCCAGGCCCTGGTTAAAAGTGTCGACGATCCGCCCGTGCATGCGGCACGCCTCGGCGCACAGGCCACAGCCGCGGCACTTGTCAGCGTCCACGTAGCGCGGCTTGTGCTTGACCGTGACGCAAAACGCCCCCGCCTCACCCGCGACGGAGACGACTTCGGAGTAGGTCATCAAGTTAATCAGGGGGTGATGGCCGGCGTCGACCATCTTGGGTGTCAGGATGCACGACGAGCAATCCAGCGTGGGAAAAGTCTTGTCCAGTTGGGCCATTCGCCCACCGACGCTGGGTTCTCGCTCGACCAGGTACACGTTGTAGCCGGCGTCGGCGATATCCAAGGCGGCCTGAATGCCAGCGATACCCGCCCCAATGACCAACGCGGCCGGTTTTGACGCAGCCATGCAGATCTGCTCCGGAAATAAATCACCAAGGGCACGAACGCTTCGCGCACGAAAGGCACGAAAGTGACACCATCCGCTTCTAGCTTACACGGCTTTGGGGCGTTTGTCAATAGCGGAAAGTGCCATTTACGCCTAGTCCATCCGGGTCAGTGAATCATTCCGCGTAGAACACCACGCCGACCGCGCCGGGGCCGGCGTGCGCGCCGAGGGTGGGGCTGCACTCGGTCTCGATCATCTCCACGGGGTGGAAGCGCGCCTCCAACAGCTCCTTCAAGCGAGCGGCTTCTGCCTGGGCAGCGACGTTTACGACGGCCATGTGCAGACGGTCCCGCCCGGGTATTTTTTCCTCCAGCAGTTTGTAGAGCCTTTCCATCGCCTTGGGGCGGGTGCGAACGCGCGCCACCGGCGCGACCATGCCGTCTGCAACCTCCAGCACCGGCTTGATGTCGAGGGCCGAACCGATCAGCTTGGCAGCGGCTCCGATGCGCCCGCCCCGGTGCAGGTATTCGAGTGTGTCGACGACAAAATAAATGCGCGCTTTGCTCGCCACCTCGCGCGCCGCGCCAGCAACCGCCGCCAGGTCACTGCCGCTGGCCGCCGCCCGGGCCGCCGCCAAGACAGAGAAGCCCAGCATCATCGACGTCGCGCGCGAATCGACGACCTCGATGGGGACATCGGGCAAACTGGCTCGCGCTGCCCGCGCCGAGCCGAGCGTGGCGCTGAGCTCATCGGAGAGCAACACGGCGACGATGCCCTCGGCTGTCTTGGACAACTCGATGAACAGATCCTGAAAGCTGACCATGTCGGGCGGTGCGGTATGAGGGAAGCCGGTCGAGCTTTGCAGCAACTGGTAAAAAGCGGCCGGCGAAATGTCCACCCCGTCTCGCCATGTCTTGTCCCCCATCACCAGGTAAACCGGCACAACGTGGATACCATACGCATCTATCAACGCGGGCGGAATATCTGCCGTGCTATCGGTCACCACAGCAATCCGCCGATCAGACCTTTGTTTCACATCCGCCTCCTTTGAAAACAAAACATGGGTAGGGCGCCAGGCGCCCTACCCACTGGCAATCGTATAATCCAGGCTACGCGAAGCCACGCATCCCGGCTGGCAGGTATAACCCCATCCCCCGCTCCGCGCGAGCGGGGCTGCGGGGAAAGCTGCCCTGCCGATGAGCGCCTAGCGCTTGGTGTACTGAGGCGCCTTGCGCGCGCGCTTGAGACCTGGCTTTTTGCGCTCTTTTACCCTGGCGTCGCGAGTGAGCAAGTGATGCCGGCGCAACGCCTTGCGAAGCTCGGGATCAGCCTGGACCAGCGCACGCGCCATGCCCATCTGGACGGCTTCCGACTGGCCGCTGACTCCCCCACCCTTGACGAGCACCGTCACGTTAAAGCGCGTTTCATTCTCGGTCACCTTCAGCGGCTCGAGAACGATCCATCGGTCTACATCGCGGGTGAAATACTCTTCGGCTGGCTTGTCGTTAACGACAACACTGCCTGTGCCGCCCACGTGCAAGCGCACGCGCGCTGTGGCAGCCTTGCGACGGCCAATACCCTCATAATACTGTTGTTCTGTCATCATTCCTCCACACTACTAGTCAACTGCTTGGGCTTTTGAGCCGCGTGCGGGTGATCCGCGCCACGATACACCTTGAGCTTTTTGAACATGGCCCGTCCCAAGCGGTTGTGCGGCAGCATACCCCGCACAGCCGATCTGACCACACGGTCGGGGTGCTGGTCCAACTGATCGCGCAGAGAGATCGATTTTAGCCCGCCGGGATAGCCCGAGTAGCGATAATAGAATTTCTGATCAGGCTTGCGGCCCGTCACCCGGATCTGGTCAGCGTTGATCACGATCACGTAATCACCCGTGTCCATCCAGGGGGTATAGATAGGCTTGTGCTTGCCCTTGAGAAGCGTGGCGACCTGTGTTGCCAAGCGGCCCAGTGTCTGCCCTGCGGCGTCAATCACAAACCACTCACGCTGGACATCCGATGCTTTTGTTATCCAAGTCTTCACAGTTTACTCCCTACTTCATAGTTTCAGGTTTCAGGTCTAAGGCGCAAGACCCGCAACGCTGTCACAACCTGAATCAGTGACATTCGTGATTAAAAACCACCTGCGTCAAGCACAAGCCCTGCGCTGGCGCGACGAACCTGACCCGATTCCGATCGCGCGACGCGATCAATTCGGCAACCGAAGCCGGATCCAACTTGCCCTGCCCCACACACACCAAGGTAGCTACGAGGCTGCGCATCATGTGGTACAAAAATCCACTCGCTTCTACCCTTATGTAAACGCACTCGCGCCCGGACGTTTCCACGCTCGCTGGCGGCCAGCTCCATCCCGCGCGCCAGCACCCGGCCTGGTACACCCTTCTGATCGTGCTCTCGCCCGGCCGGTGGCCAGTGGGCTGGCCAAAGGTCGCAAAATCCCGTTCGCCCAACAGGGCTTGACACGCTCGTTCCATGTGCTCCACGTCCAGCTCGCCCGGCACGTGCCAACTGAAGCGGCTGTAGAGCGGGTGACGCACGGGTGCGTTATAAATCGTGTAAACGTACTCTCGCCTGAGCGCATCATAGCGCGGGTGAAAGTCAGGCCTGGTCCATTCCAGGTGAAGGACGGCGATGGTAGGCGGCAAGCTGGCATTGAGTGCCCGCTGCAGCGCGGGCCTGCCATGCGGCCAGTTCACGTCGAAAGCCACCACCTGGCCGCTGGCATGCACACCGGCGTCGGTGCGTCCGCTGCCTATGACAGTGACGCCCTCTTGGCCAATCGCCGCCAAAGCCTGCTCCAAGCGGCCTTGAATCGAAGGCTCGCGGTCAAGCGACTGGCGTTGAAAGCCGTGATAATCCGTCCCATCGTAGGCGAGGACTGCCTGCACGCGCATGCGTCCTGCTTATTCCTCGATCAGCTCCAACAAGACCATAGGCGCCGCATCACCCAGGCGTGGGCCTAGCTTGTACATCCGCGTATAGCCGCCCTTGCGTTCCTGATAGCGCGGCGCGATCACGTCAAACAAGCGCTTGACGATCTCCGGATCATTCAGTTGCGCAGCGGCTCTACGCCGCGCGCTAACCGCCGCTTGCGGATCCTCAAGCGCCAGGCTGCGCTTGGCTATCGTAATGAGTTTTTCGGCCTGGCCGCAAACCGCGTCCGCCTTGGCGCGCGTCGTCTGAATGGCGTCATGCCGGAAAAGCTCGGTCACCATAGAGCGCCGTAACGCTTTACGATGGGCAGACGACAACCCTAGTTTCTTACCAGCTACTCGATGTCGCATTGTTACTCCTCGTCCTCTTCCTCTCCGGCCAACTCGCTGGCAGCTAACCCGGCCAGATCATCCTCTTTCAAATAGCCCCTTGCACTCAGCTTTTCACGCAGCTCCAGCAAAGACTTTTGTCCAAAGTTGCGAATGGTGAGCATCGCTTCCTCACCCCGGTTCAGCATCTCCAACACTTCACCCACGTTGGTGACGCCAGCCCGCTTGAGAGAGTTGAACACGCGCACCGACAGATCAAGTTGCTCGATGGGGGCATCATAGACTTCAGTCGGGATTCCGCGCGGCTCTTCCGGCGCCTGTTCTTTCAACAGCACATCCTCGCTCACGCCGGCAACCAAAGAAAAGTGCTGCATGAGAACACGAGCAGACTGGCTAAGCGCTTGCTGGGGTGGGAAAGTGCCATCCGTCCAGATGTCGATAAGGATCTTGTCATAGTTAGTCATCTGTCCCACGCGTGCGCGTTCTACCGTGTAATTACAACGCCGCACCGGGCTAAAGATAGCATCTACCGGCAACTCGCCGATGGGCAAGCGGCCGTGAACGTCCGCCGGCTGATAGCCGCGCCCTCGTTCGACGGTAAACTCCATCTCCAGCCGAGCCTTTTCACTATCCACCGTGAACAAGTACAAGTCGGGGTTGACGATCTCGACCTCCGGCGGGCATTGAATATCGGCAGCCGTCACGATACCCTCGCCGCGTACCTCCAAGCGCAGGCGAACGGCTTCCTCACCCTCCAGCTTCAAGCGAACCTGCTTGAGCTGCAACATCAGTTGGGTCATATCTTCCTTCACGTGCGGGATTTCCGAGAACTCGTGATGGACATCGCTCACACGCACCGACGTAATCGCTGCGCCGGGCAAAGAGCTTAGCAAAACGCGCCGCAGTGAATTACCCAACGTGACGCCATAGCCACTTTCCAGTGGGCTGATGATATAACGTCCATAGTTCTTGGACGTGGCTTCACATTCTATTTTGGGCAGAACCATGCTCAGACTAGCCAAGGGATGCCTCCTGTGATTTTGGACACCTGCACTTGCGCCCAAGCACAGCGCAGGTGCAAGTGTTTTGGATTTTGGATTTTGGATTCAGCTGCAAATCCCCAACCCTCAATCTCTCTTAGCGCGAGTAGAACTCGACGATCAACTGCTCGTTGAGCGGCAATTCGATTTCTTCGCGCAACGGGAGCCTGGTCACGCGCGCAGACTTGCCGGCCGGGTCCACGCTCAGCCACTGAGGCGCGGGGGGACGGCCTTTGACGTCATCGACCAAGTTCTTGAAGTGATGGTTGCCTCGCGCTATTGAGCGCACGCTCATCACATCGCCGGCCTTGACTAAAAGTGAAGGGGTGTCGGCGCGATGCTCGTTGAGATCGATAAGACCATGCTGCACCAACTGGCGCGCCTGGGCGCGCGAGTCGGCAAAGCCAGCCCGGTACAGCGTGTTGTCCAGGCGGCGCTCCAGGCTAATGAGCAACATCGCACCCGTCATACCCTTGCTACGCAGCGCCATCCTGTAGTAGCGGCGGAACTGGCGTTCGAGCACGCCATAAATCCGGCGCGCCTTTTGCTTTTCTCGCAGCTGCAGCGAATAGTCGCTGGCGCGGTTGCGCCTGTATTGGCCGCTCGCGCCGTGTTGTCCGGGCGCATACGCGCGCTTCTCAATCGCGCATTTGGACGACAAGCAGCGACTGCCCTTCAAAAACAATTTTTCACCTTCTCGACGGCACAGTTTACACACCGGCCCAACTTTACGAGCCATTGCTTCCTCCTGAATTAATATGATCCGCGAATCCACACGAATTTTCACTCATCGTTATTCGTGAAGATTAGCAAAAAGATTCGCTTCGAATCCTCATTCGCGGACGAAAACGATTACACGCGTCTCTTCTTGGGGGGGCGGCAGCCGTTGTGTGGGATGGGCGTGATGTCGCTAATCGCCCGCACCCGCATGCCGGCGGCCTGGATAGCCCGGACGGCGGCCTCGCGGCCCGGGCCCGGCCCCTTTACAAAGATATCCACTTCTTGCATGCCCATATCTAGCGCATTCTTGGCAGCCGCCTGAGCTGCCACACGAGCCGCGTAGGGGGTGCTTTTACGGCTGCCCCTGAAGCCGGCCGCTCCTGCGCTGCCCCATGCCACCGCGTTGCCTTGCTGGTCAGTCACAGTGATGATCGTGTTATTGAACGTCGCATGGATATGTGCCTGTCCGTACAAGACAGAGCGCTTGACCTTTCTCGTTGTACGCTTGCCACGCTGAGGACGTGCCATACTCTACTCCTATCTATTTTTATCCACTCATCTACGCGAATGTACTCGAATGATTTTACAAACTGGCGAAAATTCGCGCGCGGACTATTTCTTCTTCATGCCACGGCGGCGGCCGCGCCCGGGAACCGTCTTCTTGGGGCCGCGCTTGGTGCGCGCGTTCGTCCGAGTGCGTTGGCCGTGTGCCGGCAAGTTGCGGCGATGGCGCAGCCCACGATAGCAACCGATCTCACCCAATCGCTTGATGTTCATCGAGACTTCACGCCGCAAGTCCCCCTCGATGATAAATTCCTTTTCAATGATCTCGCGCAATTGAGTGACCTCAGCTTCCGACAAATCCTTGATCCGCGTGTCCGGGCTGACCCCGGTGCGCGCCAAGATAACATGGCTGCTCGGCAAGCCAATGCCATAAATATACGTGAGACCGACTTCTACCCGCTTACTGCGGGGCAGATCAACGCCTGCAATACGTGCCATAATAACCTCCCTACGTTCGTACTCGAACGTCGTTGTACCCAACCGCCCTAGCCCTGTCTCTGCTTATGCTTGGGATTCTCACAAATCACGCGCAAGACGCCCTTGCGCCGCACAATTTTGCACTTCGGACAACGCCGCCGAACCGAAGCGGATACTTTCATCACACACCTCCTGCCGTCAAAATCTCGGCCACACCATTAGTAATTGCCAGCGAATGTTCAAAATGGGCCGAGAGCGATCCATCCGCCGTGACCACCGTCCACTTGTCGTCAAGCACACGCGGCTCGCCGCTGCCCATCACCACCATCGGCTCCAGGGCCATCGTCATCCCCCGGCGCAGCACGATGTTGGGCGGGCGTCCACGCGAATCCGCCAACGAGTTGGGTACGCCCGGGTCTTCGTGCATCTGGCGTCCAATCCCGTGCCCCTGGTAACCGTGCAAAACATCGTAACCCGCCGCGCGGACCGTGCTCTCGATCGCGCGAATGACGTCCCACAAGCGATTGCCACTCCTGGCGGCTGCGATGCCGGCCGCTAAAGCAGCCTGCGTCACATCCATCAAGCGCTGTACCTCGGGACTAACAGACCCCACGGCCAAAGTAATGGCCGCATCGCCGTGATAACCGCGATACTTGGCCCCCACGTCGACGCTGAGGAGATCGCCCTCGCGCAGCACCCGCTTCTTGCTCGGAATACCGTGCACAACTTCATCGTTAAGTGACGCGCAAATCGACGCCGGGAAGCCGTGATAACCCTTGAACGACGGGCTTGCCCCTCGTTTTCGGATCAGCTCATCGGCAACCGCGTCAAGCTCGGCCGTCGTCACCCCTGAGCGCACCGTGTCGCGCATCAACTGCAACACCTCGGCCACAATCCCGCCGGCCTGGCGCATCAAGGACAACTCGCGTTCAGATTTGACGACGATAGCCATGTTAATTGTTAATTGTTAATTATTAATTGTTAATTATTAATTAATAATTCTACTTAATAAAGCCCTCGTAGTGGCGCATGACCAACTGGGCTTCCAACTGGCGCATGGTATCGATGACCACCCCGACGACGATCAGCAGGCCCGTGCTCAAGATAGAGAACTGGGTCGCCTGCGGGATAAAGCCGGTCAATTGGACCAGGTAAGGCAGAATCGCCACAAAACCCAGGAACAGGGCACCCACCAGGGTGATGCGGCGCATCACACCGTTGACGTACTCCTCGGTGCGCTTTCCGGGTCGGATACCTGGGATAAAGCCGCCTTGTTTTTGTAACATCCCCGGCAAGTCTTGCTGCTGAACCAGCACGTCGGTGTAAAAGTAGGTAAAGCCGACGACCAGCAAAAAGTAAATCATCCAGTACCAGCCTGTGTAGCCGGCAAAGATCCTGACGACATTATTCGCCAGGCTGCCCACGATGCCCTCACTGGTCACAAAGAACTGGGCGATGATGGCCGGGAAGGTCATGAACGACTGGGCAAAGATGAGCGGGATCATGCCGGCCGTGTTGACGCGCAGCGGGATGTGCGTGCTGCCGCCGCCGTAGACCTTACGCCCGCGCACACGCTTGCCGTATTGCACCGGGATGCGCCGCTGGCCTTCCTGGGCGATCACGATCACGGCGATCGTCGCCGCCACGATGATGATAAAAGCTGCCAGCGATGTCCAACGGTGAACCGGGTCTACCAACAAGTCAAGCACATTGTTCGGCAGGCGGGCCACGATGCCGCCAAAGATGATGATCGAAAGGCCGTTGCCCACGCCTTCCTGCGTGATCAAATCGCCCAGCCAGATGGCGAACATCGTGCCGGCCGTCATCGTCGTGATGATCGAAATGGTCGGCAGCAACTGCGGTCCCGAAAAGCCAAAGTCGGGCAGGATGGGCATGCCGCCGGTCGAGCTGGTCAACAGGCGGGCCTGGGTGATGGCTTGCAGGGCCGCCAGGGGGATCGTCAAGTAATAGGAATACTGGTTGATCTTGTTGCGCCCGGCCTCGCCCTCTTTAGCCAACGCTTCCAACTGCGGGATGATCGGCTGCAGCAATTGCATGATGATCGTAGCGGTGATGTAGGGGTATACCCCCATAGCCAGCACGCTAAAGTTGGCGATCGCGCCACCCGACAGCAAGTCCAGGATGTTGAACAAAGTGCCCGTTCCAGAACCGCTCTGCATCAACTGGTTCAAGGCCACGTGGTCCACTCCCGGCACAGGGATATGCGCTGCCAGGCGATAGATCGCCAGGATCAACAAGGTAAACAAGATCTTGCGCCGAACGTCGGGCAAACCGAACGCATTGCGAACAGCCTGGATCATCGTCTTTGTCGCCTCCGCCGATACAACTGCTTATTAGGCGCCTTATCTTCCAACGGCAACAGCTCGACCTGGCCGCCGGAAGTCTCGATCTTGAGGCGCGCCGACTGCGAAAAGCGGTGGGCCTTGACCACCAATGGGCGGTCCAACTCACCATCCCCCAGGATCACCACCGGCTGCCTGGTCGACTTGACCAAGCCAACTTCCACCAACACCTGCGGTGTAATCTCGCTGCCTGCCTGAAAATTCTTCAGGGCAGCCAGGTTCACCGGCGCATAGACCACCTTGCGAAAGTTGACAAAGCCCACGCCGCGCGCGAAGGGCAGCTTGCGGACCAGGGGTAACTGTCCGCCCTCGAAATAAGGTGCCACGCCGCCGCCAGAACGCGCGTTCTGGCCTTTACGGCCGCGCCCGGCATACGTGCCCTGACCAGAACCCAGGCCACGGCCGACACGCTTGCGCGGTTTCTTGGCACCCGCCGGGGGGCGCAATTCATGCAGTTTCATCGCTTGCCTCCACTAGCTCTACACTAACCAGGTGACTGACTTTGGCGATCATACCGCGCAAGCTGGCCGAATCAGGCTGCTCGACCGTCTGGTTCATCCGGTGCAGTCCGAGGGTGCGCACGGTGCGTTTTTGTCCTTCCGCGTAGCCAATCGGGCTTTTGACCAGGGTGATCCGAACCCGAGCCGCCAGCTCGGGGTCGAGTTGAGATTTAGGCTTGGGCATCTTTACGCCTCCAGAATGGCAGCACCTCTTCAGTTTGCTTGCCTCGCATCCTGGCCGTCAGCTCGGGCGACTTGAGGCTACACAACGCACTGAAGGTCGCGCGCATCACATTGAGCACGTTTGGGCTGCCTTTTGACTTGGTCAAGATATCGTGCACGCCGGCGGCTTCCAGCACGGCGCGCATACCGCCAGCGGCGATCACGCCGGTGCCTGGCGAGGCCGGTCGGAGCAGGACGCGCGCGCCCCCGTACTTGATTTCGATCGGGTGCGGGATCGTCGTGCCAGACAAAGAGACATGACGCATGGAGCGGCGGGCGCGCTCAACGCCCTTGCGAATGGCATCCGGCACAGTGCGGCTCTTGCCAACGCCGATGCCAACGCTGCCCTTGTTATCACCCACCACCACCACGACTCGAAAAGCGAAGCGGCGGCCGCCCTTGATCACTTTAGCCACGCGCGAGATACTGACAACGCGCTCGTCCAATTCATCGCGCTCTTCGCGCTCAACAAACTCATTTCGTCTTGCCATACGCTGCTCCTAAAAGTCCAATCCGCCTTCACGGCTGGCTTCAGCCAGGGCCTTGACGCGCCCATGATACTTGTACCCGCTCCGGTCAAACACCACACAACTGACCCCGGCCGCTCTTGCCCGCTCGGCCAGAGTGTGTCCCACCAGCTTGGCCTGCTCGATCTTGGACAAAGCGGTGGCCTTGGCGCGCAGCTCGGCTTCAGCAGTCGAGGCAGACGCCAGGGTATGTCCCTGCGTGTCATCAATGACCTGGGCCGAAATGTTTCGCAAGCTGCGAAACACGTTCAAGCGTGGCCGTTGGGCCGTGCCAGACACGCGAACGCGCACACGTTGGTGTCGTTTTTGACGTGCTTTTTCACGCGGTGATTCCTGACTCATACTCGCTCCTATCGGATATTATCCGCTTATCTACGCTAATCTACACGAATATTTAAACATTAGTGACAATTCGCGTGAATTTGCGGATAAAAAATTAGCTGACCTTGCCGGCCTTGCCAGCCTTGCGGCGCACCTTCTCGCCGCTATAACGAATTCCCTTACCCTTGTAAGGTTCCGGCGGGCGGATCTTGCGGATGTCGGCCGCCACCTGGCCGACCTGCTCACGATCAATACCCTCTACCGTGATAGTGCGGGCTCTTTCGTTGGCCGAAAATTGGATGCCGGCCGGCGGCTCAAGCCGTACGGGGTGAGAAAAACCCAGGCTCAACACCAGGGCGGCGCCTTCCATCACCCCACGGTAGCCCACTCCCTCGATCTGCAATTCTTTGCGAAATCCATCCGACACGCCGACCACCATGTTCGACAGCAGCGCGCGGCTCAGACCGTGCAGGGCGCGCGCCTGGCGCTCGTCGCTCGAGCGGCTGACCAGCACCGTATTGGCTTCCTGCTTGATCTGGATATCCGGGTGAAACTGGCGAGACAACTCGCCACGCGGCCCCTCGACCGTCACCTGGCTTTCTTTGATAGTCACTTTCACCCCGCTGGGTAGGGGGATAGGCATGCGACCGATTCTGGACATTGAAACCTCCCACTCTTTATGCCGCACCATTGCCGGCGTTTACCAGATATGGCACAGGACTTCACCACCAACACCCAAGCGGCGGGCCTGCTCACCGGTCAGCACCCCCTTAGGAGTAGACAAGATAGCAATGCCCATACCGCTCAGCACCCAAGGGATATCTTCCTTTTTGGAATACACTCGCCGTCCGGGCTTGCTGACACGCTTCAGGCCAGTGATAACCGGCACGCGTTGCCGGCGGTCGCCGGTGTATTTGAGCCAGATGCGCAGCATAGGGTGCGGATGATCGGCAGTAACCTCAAAGTCTTGGACATAGCCCTCGTCTCTCATCAATTGGGCGATAGCGACCTTGAGCTTGGAACTGGGTACTGCAACCGTGTTGTGCCCAACCATTGACGCATTACGAATGCGT
>JAFGFO010000101.1 GCA_016931085.1 Thermoflexales bacterium | reverse complement strand
GAGTGCGCCGAGAAGATTTTTAAAAACTCTGCGTTCTCGGCGCTCTCGGCGGTAAAATCTTTGGTTGCGGCCGAAGGCCGCGCTAGGGTTGACCCAGCCAAAGGCGTCCTGCGGATAGCCGCCTCGCTTGTGGCACGCTTCGCGTGGAAACCTGCCCTACGGGCGTCTCTCCGACGATCTGCTAGGCGATGGCCTATTTAAGGCCGCCGGCCACCTGGTGCGCCCGGCGGGTCGGCTCCGGCAGGCGGTAGCGCGTGCAGCAGGCAAGCGCGAACTCGACCGAGTGCGGCACGTCGATCAGGTGGCCTGGGGAGACATAGACCGGCTTGACATCTGTGCGCGTCCGCAGCACCTGGCCAATGACGTGGGTGGGGTCGCGCGGGTCCCGCAGCTCGGCCGCGTCGCCACGCTGCGAACCAGGAGCGGTGTAGACGCCGTACAACCACGATTTGGCCACACCCATGCTGGGCCGCTCCAGCCACAGCCCCATCTGCGCGGCGATGCCTATGCCGCGCGGGTGGGCAATGCCTTGGCCGTCGAACATCAGCAAGTCAGGCTGGGTCCCCAGCCGCTGCCAGGCAGCCAAGATGGCCGGGCCTTCGCGAAAAGTCAACAGGCCGGGGATGTACGGGAAGGCGAGGGGCACATCAGCCGTCGCGCTCTCAAGCAGTGCGAGTTCCGGGTAACTCAAGACGACGATGGCCGCGCGGGCCGTCTCGCCCTGGATGCTCACATCGACCCCGCCTACCGTTCTCAGCTCACACCCGTCCCAGGCCAACACCAGGCGCTCACGCAAGGTGGCTTGAACCCGAATAGCCTCGGCCGGCTCTAATGTCCACGAATGAAGGTCACGCATGGGCTAGGCCAACGAGTACATAAACGTGGCCATGTGGGTTCGTTCTTGCCAGCCGCACTTGGCGTAAAAGCCACGTTGATAAGATTCGCGCTGGCGGTTGTTGAGCAAAGCCAGGCGTGTGCAGCCGCGCGCTTGGGCCTCGGCCTTGATCACGTCGAGCAACTGGCTGCCAACGCCCTGGCCACGCGCCTCGGTTTTGACGAACAACTCGGACACGTAGCCTTCCGGCCCGAGCAAAAACAGGTAGGGCAGCCAGTGGACAGATGCGTAGCCCACTACCCCGCCCTGGACGCTTTCCGCAACGTAAACACTGTGACCATCGTCCGCAAAGCATAACGTGAGATAGCGCTCCACCCGATCTCGGGTCGCCTCGAACGATTCTGCCGACAGGTGCTCAAAAAAACCGAGATCTCTCAATATCTCGGCGATGGCGCCGGCGTCTTGAAGGGTTGCTATGCGAATTTGAATGCTCGTGGCGTACCTTTAGTAGGGGCAGTTCGCGAACTGCCCCTACCTATCCTGTGCAAACACGATACCAGTACTGGTAAATTTCCTGAAAGCCCAGCTTGGCGTAGAGGCGCAGCGCGGGCGGATTGTTCAGCATCACTTGCAGGTAGGCGGTATGCGCGCCTTGCGCCTTGGCCCACGCCAGCAGCTCGTGCACGAGCTGCTGGCCAAAGCCTCGATTCCGAAAGCCGGCGTCGGTGACGATGTCGAACAAGCCGACAAAGCCATCCTGCACCACGCTCAAGCCGCACGCGATCACCCGCCCGTCGTGACATAAGGAAGCAAAGCCAGCCCGGGGGACGAGATTGCCCAGTATTTGCCGGAGCGTGGCCGCGCGCTGCCCATCAGTTTCGCTCAAGCGGCAAGAAGCGTCCAGCCAATCGGCCGAAGGCGTCTCAGTCAGCGTACAAGCCCCAGCCGAGCCATCCAGATCGCCCAGCGCCAGGGTTTGAAGGCTGGTCAAGGCATCTTGCTGGTAACCACGCCTGGCCAAGATGTCGTCCAGGTTTTCGGGGCAATTGGAAGGGGTCATTTTGAAAACGACGTTCAATCCCCGCCGCCGGTAAAGCTGCTCGCAGCTTGCGATCTTCTCCTCCACGTCGAGCGTAGAAAAGAGCAGTGGGTTGACAGAATTAGCTCGCCTGGTGTAGCCATTGGCGAAGCGAAGGATCCACCCATCGTAAAGCACGGTCTGCAAGGCTGGCCAAGCGTTCAGCGTCAGTTCTTCTATGTGTCTCGTATCCATGCCTGCATTATACCACAAGTGCGACGCACCTTGAAGGTGCGTTGCACTTGTTCAAGGTGCGATCTCGACCTGGATTTCAATCGTGGCGACTGAGCCTACGATGCGGCTGGGGCGGATGTGGCGCACAAGGCCACTCACCAGGCTGTAGACGCGTTGAGGTGCAGCCGGGGCAAGCGGCGTAGGCGATGGCGCCGGGGTGGGAGTAGCCACGGCTTGCCGGTAGCGCAGCTCGGCGATCGCCAGGCGCGCTTTAGCCGCCTCGATATCCGCTTTAGTAGGGCCTTGCCACTTTTTGACTTCTTCCAACCTGGCCTCCGAGGCCAGCAGGCGTGCCTGGGCGGCGACGATTTGGGCCGGGACATAAGACAGGTCGGGATTGGCCATCTGTAAGTATTGAAGCGATGCGATGCTGGCCTCGATCTGCGCAATGGCTGCCTCGGCCTGCAGGATAGTCGCTTCGCTGGGCGCTTTTCCTTCGAGCGCCTGGGCGTATTCGGCCTTGGCCAGCTCGAATTCGGCCACGGCCAAAGCAGCCGCAAGCGTGTCGGTGTATGGGCCGGCAGCCGCCGGTGGCCGGCCAGGGGATGGCGACCCCAGTGTAAAAAGCTCGGCGATGAGCTGGCCCTTGGTGAGGATATCACCAGGTCTGACGAGAATCTCCTGGTCGAGGTCGTGCACGCCCTCGACCAGGATGGTGACGATAAATGGCGTGGGCGTGGGCAGCGGGGACTGGGTAGGCGCTAAAGGGATCGTTTCGCCCTGGGCGAGCGGCTCACCTTTGCGCAGCACGATCCTGGTGGGATAGAGATCGTCAATAGGATGCCGGCCGACGGTGAACTCCAGCCCCGTTTCCACGTCGCGCAGCTTGAGCGCTCCGCCAGGATCGAAGCCCAGCACCTCGGCCAGTCCGGCGTAGTGCTGGTGCGTTTCGTTCCAGGTGCCTTCGAGCTCGGCGTAGACGGTATAAGCGCTTTCCCACAGCCTGTATTGCTCCCTGGCCGTGTCTAGCGTGGGCAAGAGGTTTTGGACCAGTTCGCCCGGCTCGAAGCGGGTAAGGGGGAAGAGGGCCAGCGTACCCAGGAGCAGAACGACGAGCAAAACGATCTCAGAGCTTTGGCCACTCTGGACCTTGCCTCCCAGAAGTATGACGCGCATTTTGGACAACGGCAGCAGGAACGCGGTGCCGGCCGGGTTCAGCGTATCCAGGACGAGATGAGAGAGATAACCCACTGCCATGGCCTGCATAGGAACAGTCCACGCCGTGGTGGGCAAAAGCAGGCTAGCGATGCCCAACGCCAACGGCGGCCAGGCCGTGTGGACTTCCTGGCGGTGGCCGAAGCGGCGTTCCAGGAAGCGCGAGAGCGGCAGGAGCAAGCGGCCGGCGAACGAGGTGGAGATATCCACGTCGGGCAAGACTCCCCCGGCCAGGGCAGCCAGCAGCGTGGGCGCGTCGAGCGGGCTGCGCCGGGCGACCTGCCAGAGCATGACGCAGATGGCGGCAAACAGCAGGTGCGTGGCAACGTGAGCGAGCCTGGCTATGATTGGCTTCATCATGACCTCCTTCCTCCTCTATTATATCACCGATGGGTACATTTGTCTCGACCAAGTTGTGGGAGCGTTACACACATGGGACAAGCCGGCGACTATCATTTGAGCGTGTCCCGTCGATTATATTCACTGGATTTGAGCCTTTCGCTTTGCGTCCTTTGGAAGGCGGATTTTCCGGCTCGCTCTGCGCGCCAAGGGCGAAAGCCTCAACTCCAAAGCGTGAAAATAGTCCCCAGCGTGAAACGCTCGCAAGTTGTTAACCCCACCCACGCCTGCGCGTTGCACATTCCCTAGTTTTAAGGTATAACAGAGCAATGGTTTTTGAATGACACGAAGGAGGAAACGATAATGGACACAAGCAGCCGTCATTATGGGAAAGTGCTGACCGTCCTGGCGACATTGGTGATCGTGATGATCACCTGGCCCAGCAGTACAGCTCATGGTCAAGGGCCACAACCCGGCGCAGACATGGTTCGCTTCTTGGAGCAACGGGCCAACGAGCCAGGGCGCTTCTCGCAACACGCCCTGGCGATCCCATCGAAAAGCATTGCCAGTTCCCCAAGAGGGTTGTACTGGCAAACTCAAGTGGCGGTCAGGACCGGTGATAATCCGATTCAATATTATTCTATGGCCCTGGATACAAGTGGCCGCCCTCACCTCAGTTATTACGTCTTTAATTACTATGCAGCGCAGGACGATTTATGGTACGCTTACTGGGACGGCGCAGCCTGGCAAAGCCAGCTCGTAGACGGCACAGGGAATGTAGGCGACGGCAGTTCTATCGCTATCGATGCTGCCAGCCATCCCCACATCAGTTACTGCGATTATACGAATAGAGCTTTGAAATATGCGTATTACGACGGTTCAAATTGGCAGATCCAGGTCGTGGAGGTAAATTCATACGGGGTCTCGCCCCCCACTTCCCTGGTACTAGATGCTGAGGAGCGACCCCATATCGTTTATCCTGCCGGTGCCCAGACCAAGTACGCTTACCGTGATGGCTCCACCTGGCATATCGAAGAAATAGATGGTCGTGGATATGCGCCCACCGCTAATTCTCTAGCTCTGGATAGCAAGGGGAAACCGCATACCAGCTACTACTACATGGATAATTCGTACCGGAATTGGGCGAGATACGCTTACTGGAACGGCTCGGCTTGGGTAACTCAGACATTGGGGACAGCTTCTGATATGGATGGAAGCACAGCGCTGGTTGTGGATACCGAAGATCACCCACACATCATTTACAACACTACAGACAACACCTTGGTCCATACCTACTACGATGGGGTCGCATGGCGCTTTGAGAACACATTCCGCGTGAGCGCAGGGCAAATGCCCTTCCCTCTTACCACTGATGCCGGCAGTCGCTTGCATTTCTGTTATGTAGCCAACGAAGATGTGTGGCATGCTTACAACAGTGATCTTGGCTGGCAAAGCCAACCGATAGATGGTAGTAATAACAATGGCTGTGCCATAGCTATAGGCCCGGATGGACTAGCTCGCGTTGCCTACACGCCATTTTCTGGCTACGGGCTCAATTATGCCACTCACTTGACCAATGCCGGCAGCTGGTCCAAGCTCGTTTTCGCCTCTTATCGCGATAGGCAAGCCGAGATTTACACAACTGATGGTTATGGCACCTCGCCAACCCGCTTGACCGATCACTCGAAGTCAGATTCCACGCCTGAGTTCAATCGGGACGCCGGTCAGGTCGCTTTTGTCTCCAATCGTGACGGCAATCCTGAAATTTACAAGATGAATGCGGATGGCTCAGGCCAGACTCGCCTGACTGCCACCGGTGCCGGCGAGCTTTTGCCCACCTGGTCGCCTGATAGTTCCAAGATTGCGTTCTACACGGACCGTGACGGCGATTACGAAATATACGTCATGGGCGCAGACGGTTCCAGCCAGACTCGCCTGACTTTTGATCCAGCCTGGGATGGGCACCCCACCTGGTCGCCTGACGGCAGCCAGCTAGCCTTTGTGTCCAAGCGCAGCGGCCAATACGAACTATGGACGATGAACGCGGATGGCTCAAACCAACAGCAGCTTTCAGCCGGTCTCAATTACGCAGCCTATCCGGACTGGTCACCCGACGGCACTCAGATCGCCTTCAATGACGATTTCAACGCCGATGGGTGGTATGACCTGGCGATCATCAATACGGACGGGACAGGCTTGCGCCATCCTCTGGGCAGCTCGCCAGCTCTTTATGATGACTTGGCTCCGAGTTGGGCGCCTGACGGAACGAGTGTGGCCTTTGCCAGGGTCCAATGGATCAACTACCAAGGCGATTGGTATTGGGTGGACGCCTATGTCCACGCCATGAACGTGAACAAAGGCATTTCTTATGTCCTGGGGGACGCGGATACTGATTGGTGGCCCGATTGGCAATCCACCGACACTGCTGCACCGGCTTCTTGGGTGGGATCTATACCCACATGGTCGGGCACTGCTTTTAGCGTGCGTTGGTCAGGCAACGATAGTGGGGGGAGCCACTTGCACGCTTATGACGTCCAATATCGCGATGGGATCACTGGCGTATGGACCGACTGGCTTTTAGGTACGACCAAGACATCTGCTGTTTTTAGCGGGCAAGAAGGCCATACATACTTCTTTCGCTCCCGCGCCCGCGATTTTGCCTTCAACGTCGGCTCATACCCTGCAGGCAATGGCGATGCCTTTACTACGGTTGACACTGTCCCTCCCACCTCCGCCGCATCATCCCCCCCAACGGCCAGCACCCTTCGGTTTCAGGTCATCTGGAGTGGCCACGACAGCGTATCAGGGATCATGTCTTACGATGTACAAGTGCGCGATGGGGTCTTGGGCGTATGGTCCGATTGGTTGAGCGCTACTACTGCAAACTCGGCTTTCTTCAATGGTGAACTTGGCCACAGCTATTACTTTCGCTCCCGCGCTCGAGACCGCGCTGGCAATGTCGAGACATTTCCAGGCGGCGACGGCGACTCTTTCACCAAGACACCCGATTATCAAGCCAGCGGACAAGTGACGAACAACCGCCACCAAGCGATATTCAACGCTACGGTCGGCACACAACCGCCTGCCCTCAACGTCGCCAGAACGGATGGACAGGGAAACTATACGCTCTATTTTAGTAGCACCGGCACGTACACACTCACAGTCAACCACGTCGACTTTGGCACATTGCCCCCGCGCTATGGCATCGTGGTCAGTGGCAGTGTTGCCGGGCCTGATTTTGTAATGCCGCCAGCGAACGATGTTCTTGTCAACGGCGGATGGGAATCCGGTGACCTGACCGGCTGGCACATCGGAGCCGGGGTCACCCCCACCATCGATACGGCCGCCGCTCACACGGGGCACTATGGCATCAGACTTGACGCTTCTGGTGGCACATTAGGTTTCTGGTCCTATGTCACGCAGTCTGTCTCGATTCCGATAACGTGGTCACAGCCTACTCTTTCATGGTTATATCGTGTGACTCGGGAGAGTGGAGACAATGAATTTCTTGTCGTGATCTCGGGTGACAGCACTGTTCTCACACAGAGTGTAGCCATGCAAGCGACTAGTGACTGGGCACACGCCTGGTATGATTTGAGTGCGTTCATTGGACAAACGGTGACAATGCAGTTTGGATTCCAGACTCAGACCGGCACACAACAAATTTACCTGGATGAAATCAGCCTTGGCGAGTACAAGGTCGGTGTATTGTCAACCTATCTGCCACTCATCACGCGCAATCATCCATGACATGAGATAATACCCCTAGCACTCGATGTTGTTAGGATTGCAAGTTCATAGTATAATCAAACGTATACCAGATAGGTTCGGAATCACGAGAGGAGCAGCGATGACATCGAAAGCGGACTTTACACCGGAAGAGTGGCAACTGCTCGTGCGAGCGCCTTTCGAGGTGGTGATGACTGTCTCCGCGGTGGGGTCAGAGGGCCTGAGCCGTGTTTACGACATGCCCATCGAGCTTTCCACCGGCATGAAAGAACTGGTGAAACTTGCCCAACAGTTCGGAGAGAATCTCATCATCCAGAACTTGTTCACAGGGCTCGAAGCCCAGGAAGCCTGGCTGGTGTGCGCGGAAGACCAGGTGTCGCAAGAGCGTTTCCCGTTGAGCAAGCTGCTCCAGACCTGCCAGGAGGTAGTGGATACCCTCGATCAAAAGGCCGAGCCGGCCGAGGCCCAAGAGTTCAAGCGTTATTTGCTGATGGTGGCCGACAAGGTCACCAGGGCGGCCGGAGGCGTGGGCGGCTTTCAGGGCTTTGGAAGAAAGCAGATAAGCCGGGTGAGCCCCCAGGAAGCCGAAGCGCTCAAGGCCATGGCTGCAGTGCTGGGAGTGACATTGGCATGAATAATCTTGATGAAAACAAGCAATTCCTTAAAGAATCTTTAGCCATACCTTAATCTTCTTAGCGTCCTTCGCGCCTTCGCGGTAAGATTATAGTTATTTCAGTAGAGTCATGCAGTGGATTATACCGCCGAGAGTGGATTTTGTCCACAAAATTGGTTGTTGACATTGGCGATTTAATCCACTATACTTGTTAATATGTAGGCACGTAGGGATGACCTGGCGAATCTCGGCTTTTCGGAAAAAGCTGTTGATGTTGGGCCTTTTCATACCTGTGACAGCCTAATTTCGACAGGCCATTCCGATGGCCCCGAATCTCCCTACTCAACGGTTATTTTCGAAACAATGCAAAGGAGGTCCCATGTCTGAAAGGTTATGGTTCAAGAGTTATGATTCGGCCGTCCCTCACTCACTGGAGCCCTATCCCGCGATCCCCTTGTACGGTTTCTTGGAACAAGCGGCGCGCGACTACCCAGACAGCACGGCCCTCATCTTCAAGCCATCTCAACAAAGCTTTGCAGGCAGCCAGATGAGCTACCGGGCGTTGAACGACGCCAGCGATCGCCTGGCAGCCGCCCTGGTCAATCTGGGCGTCAAGAAGGGTGAGCGGGTGGTCATTTTTATGCCCAACTCGCCCCAGTTCGTGATCAGCTATTTTGCCATTCTCAAAGTGGGCGGCGTAGTAGTGGCGACCAACCCGCTCTACTCACCGCGCGAGATCGAGCACCAGATGGTCGACAGCGGCGCAGAGACGATGCTCGTGATGAGCAATTTTTACACGCGCGTCAAGGAGATTCAGGCCAAAACCAAGCTCAAGACCATCATCGTGACCAGCATCAAGGACTATATGCCGCCGCTGCTCAAGCTGCTCTTTAGCCTGGCCAAGGAGAAGAAGGAAGGGCACAAGCCGGACATCGCGCCCGGCGACCTGCGCTTTCAGGATTTGCTCAAAAAGTACACGGCCGCCCAGCGGACCAAAGTGGAAGTAGGCCCCGACGACATCGCCCTGCTCCAGTATACGGGTGGGACGACCGGCGTGCCCAAGGGAGCGGTGGCTCTGCACCGCAACCTGGTGGCCGACGCGTTGCAAATCAAGGCCTGGATTCACGACACCCGGCCCGGCCAGGAGATGGTGCTGTTGGCGATCCCGCTCTTTCACGTCTATGGCATGGTGGCCGGCATGTGTTACGGGATGGCTGCGGCTGCCAGCCTGCTCCTGACCCCCAACCCGCGCGACCTACCGAATCTGCTGGCGGCCATCAACCAATACAAGCCCACTATCTTTCCGGGCGTGCCGACGCTGTACAACGCCATCAACAACTACCCCGACATCGACCGTTACGACATCCGCTCGATTCGCGCCTGCATCAGCGGCAGCGCCCCGCTGCTGGCCGAAACGCAGAACAAGTTCGAGGCGCTGACCGGCGGCAATTTGCGCGAAGGCTATGGCCTGTCCGAAGCGCCGACCGCCTCGCACTGCAATCCGCTGAGAGG
>JAFGFO010000100.1 GCA_016931085.1 Thermoflexales bacterium | reverse complement strand
CTTGGGCGAGATGAGCCTGGTCGGCCCGCGCCCCGAGCGCCCGGTGTACGTCGAGCAGTTCAAGAAAAGCATCCCGCACTATATGGACCGCCACCGCGAAAAGGCCGGCATGACCGGCTGGGCCCAGGTCAACGGCTTGCGCGGCGATACCTCGGTGGTCGAGCGCACCAAGTACGACCTGTGGTATATCGAGAATTGGTCGCTGCTGCTCGACATCAAGATCGTCATCCGCACCATCCTGCGCGTCTTTACCGACCGGAACGCGTATTAGGCTTGACATCCGCCAGCGCAGGTGCTATACTATGCTCTACACAGGTGGATTTTGAGCTTTTTGAACTAGCTATGGAGGGCTTGAAAAGCAAGTTTCGACCGAGCATAGTATGGGTGCGACAATTGAATGGGGAGCTTGGGGAGCCAGGCTGAGAGGGCGTCCGACGATCCGGCGCCGACCCCGAACCTGATCCGGGTAATGCCGGCGTAGGGAGAAGTGTACACACTTTTTCACCACCCCACGCGCCGGGGTGATATTTTTTTAACCTTCCAGGAAGCTTCCAAGCTTCCTGGAAGGTTAACCGAGGTGATCTATGAGCCAACTGAGGTCTCTTGTCGACCGCATGCGCGTCCAGTCCCCGCCGGCCTGGGGGATCGCGCCGGCCCCCGAGCACCTGCGCGTCTTGCGTGGCCTGGACCTGTTCGTCCTGTGGTCCAGCCTGGGGGTGGGCCTGCTGGTGCTGGAAGCCGGCGCGCTGCTCGTGCCCGGCCTGGGCCTGGGCGCGGCCCTGGCGGCCATCGCGCTGGGCACGCTGATCGGCAACCTGCTGCTGGCGGCAGTGGCCGTGATGGGCAGCCAGGTGGGTGCGCCCACCATGGTCCTGCTGCGCTCGGTCTTGGGCCGGCGCGGCTCCTACATCCCGACCGTGCTCAACGTGGTGCAACTCCTGGGCTGGACGGCCTTCGAGCTGTGGGTGATCGCCCTGGCCGCCAGCCGCGTCAGCCAGGCGCTGTGGGGCAGTGGCAACTATGGGGTCTGGCTGGTCGTGGCAACGCTCTGGTGCGTGTTCCTGGCCCTCGGCGGCCCGCTCGTCGTCGTCCGCCAGTGGCTGGAAAAATTTGGCATCTGGGTCGTTTACCTGGTCTCAGCCTGGATGACGATTTACCTGCTCAGGAGCGGCCAACTGGGACACTTGCTGACCCAAGCCGGCACGGGCACGCTGCCCTTCTGGCTGGCGGTCGACCTGGTGGTGGCCATGCCCATTTCCTGGCTGCCCCTGGTGGCCGATTTCAGCCGCTTTGCCCGCCGCGCCCGCCCCGCCTTCTGGGGCACCTACCTGGGCTACGCGCTGGCCAACGTGTGGTTCTACGCCCTGGGCGCGCTCTTTGTCCTGACGCTCCAGGTGAGCGAGCCGACGCCCGATAACCTGGCGGCGGCCATCGTGAGCATGACCGGCGGCGTGGCCGCTATGATCGTCATCCTGGTGGACGAAACTGACAACGCCTTTGCCGACATTTACTCGGCGGCCGTGTCCATCCAAAACATCTTCCCGCGCCTGAGCCAACGCGGACTGGTTGTGGGCATCGGGGGGCTGGGCGCGATTTTGGCCGCTTCGCTCACCATGGGCCAGTTTTTCAGCTTTTTGCTGCTCATCGGCTCGGTTTTCGTGCCACTCTTTGGCGTGCTGGCCGCCGACTATTTTATCGTCCGAGGCCGGCGGCTCGACGCCGCCAGCCTGTACGGGCCGGACGAGCTTGAGGGCGCCCCAGGGCCGGCGAGCGGCCAACAGACGCTCAACGTCGCCGCGCTGGTCGCCTGGATACTGGGCTTTGCGGTGTACCACCTCGTCACGCGCTACTTGCCCTGGCTGGGGGCGTCCATCCCGGCCCTGCTGGTGGCGTGTGTCGCCCACCTGGCCCTCGCTCGCCTAGCCAGTCAAAGCCAGAACGGACACGGATGAACACAGATGAACACGGATTTTCTTAACCCTTACTCCCTACTCCCTACTTCTTACTCCCTACTCCCAATTCTTGGGAGCGTGCTATGAAACAACTTATCGACTGGAGCCTGTACCTGGTGACTGACCGTGAGCTGGCCGGCGGATGTTCCATCATCGACATCGTCATGGCGGCGGTCGCCGGCGGGGTGACGGCCGTGCAACTGCGCGACAAGGCCGCCTCGACGCGTGAGATGATCGAGTTGGGGCAGGCACTGCTGGCGATCACCCGCCCGGCCGGCGTGCCGCTCATCGTCAACGACCGCCTGGACGTGGCATTGGCCGTGGAGGCCGACGGCGTGCACGTGGGCCAGGACGATATGCCAGCCTCCATCGCACGCCGCTTGATCGGGCCGGATAAAATCCTGGGCGTCACGGCCTCGAACTCTCAGGAAGCCCGCCAGGCCGTGGCGGACGGCGCCGATTACCTGGGCTGCAACGCCGTCTTTTGGACGCCCACCAAGACCGATACCGGCCAGCCGGTGGGGGTCGAGGGCTTTCGCGACTTGGTGCGGGCTGTGCCGCTGCCGGTGGTGGCGATCGGGGGGATCAAGCTGGATAATGCCGGCGACTTGATCCGGGCCGGCGCGGCCGGCGTGGCGGTCGTATCGGCCATCGTGGCGGCGCCCGACCCGCAAAGCGCCGCGCGCGCGCTCAGGGCGGCCGTCGAGGCGGCGCGCGCCAACCTGAAACCTTAAACCTTGAAACCTGAAACTCTTGGAGGTTGTATGCAACTCACATCAGAAGAACTGGGGCAACGGGCAGGCCAGGCGTTGGAGCGGATTCGCCGCCAACGCCCCCTGGTCCATCACATCACCAACCTGGTCGTCATGAACGACACGGCCAACGTCACCCTGCACGTCGGCGCGCTGCCGGTCATGGCGCACGCGCTTGAGGAAGTGGCCGACATGGTCAAGCTGGCCGGGGCGCTGGTGCTGAACCCCGGCACGCTGACCCCGGCCTGGGTCGAGGCCATGCTGGCTGCCGGCCGGCGAGCCAATGAGCTGGGCGTGCCGGTAGTGCTCGACCCCGTCGGCGCCGGCGCCACCCCCTTTCGCACCGCGAGCTGCCTGCGCCTGCTGGACGCGCTGCGCGTCGCCGTGCTGCGTGGCAACGCCGGCGAGATAGGGGCCCTGTCCGGGGCGGGCGGGGAGGTCAAGGGCGTCGAAAGCGTGCGCGGCGTCGACAAGCCGCTCGAGGTGGCCGCCTCCCTGGCGCGGGCGCGCCAGACGGTGGTGGCGATCACCGGCCCGCGCGACATCCTCAGCGACGGCCGGCGCGCCCTGGCCGTGGACAACGGCCACGAGTGGCTGGCGGCCAACACCGGCACGGGGTGTATGTCCACGACGATGATCGCCGCCTTTTGCGCCGTCGAGCCGGATTACTTGCTGGCCGCCGCGGCGGCCCTGGCGTGCTATGGCCTGGCGGCCGAATTGGCGGCCGAAAACGCCGCAGGTCCAGCCTCGTTCAAAGTCGCGCTGTTCGACCACCTGTACAATCTGTCCCCCCAACGCCTGGCCGAGGGCGCCAGGATCAGCGCGCTGGAGGCGCCGGGCGCGGCAGGGGGTGAGGCGTGAGCCGGGTGGCAGAAGTCGGCGAATTCCCCCTGATCGCGCGCCTGGCCCAGCACTTGCCGCCCTACGGGGCGGACGTGCTCGAAGGCGTCGGCGACGACGTGGCCGTGACCCGGCTGGCTGACGGCCGGCTGCTGTTGCTCACTTGCGACATCCAGGTGGCGGGCATTCACTTTTTGCCCCAAGTGATCACGCCCTACCAACTGGGCCACAAGGTGGCCGCCATTAACCTGAGCGACATCGGCGCCAAGGGCGGGCAGCCTCGTCACTTTGTGCTCTCATTGGGGCTGCCGCCCGACACGCCAGTCGAGGAGCTGGAAGCCATGTACGACGGCCTGCGCGACGAGTGCGTGCCCTTCGGGGTCGACGTCGTGGGCGGCAACTGCTCCCGCGCGCCCGTGCTGGTGGTGGACGCTTTTCTCACTGGCGAGGTGGCCGAAGACAGGCTGCTGCGGCGCAAGGGCGCCCGGGCCGGCGACTGGGTGCTGGTCAGCGGCGAGCTGGGCACGTCGCGCGCCGGCTTGGAGCTGGTGCTGCAAGCAGAGCGTGCGAAGCGAGTGCCGGAGGAGATCGCACAGGCCGCGTTGGCCGCTCACCTGACCCCGACGCCTAGGGTGAAAGAAGGCCAGGCGATCGCTGCTTTTGGCGGCGCCACAGCGATGGTTGACATAAGCGACGGGCTGGCGGCCGACCTGGGGCATATCTGCGAGCTCAGCCGGGTGGGCGTGCGGCTGTGGGCGGGGGATATTCCCGTGGCCGGGGCGGCGCGGCACATCGCGCCGCTGGCGGGGGTTGACCCACTGGCGTGGGCGCTGGGCGGGGGTGAGGATTACGAGTTGTGCTTCACCGCCCGGCCTGGGCGTGCCAAGGCCTTGGCGGCCGCCGTGCAAGCCCAGACCGGCACGCCGGTGCACGTCGTCGGCGAGGTGCTGCCGGAAGCGGCCGGGCGCTGGCTGCGCCTGCCGGACGGTTCCGAGCACCCCCTGGCCCCCAGCGGCTGGGACCACTTTGCGGCCTGAAGATGGGAGGGAAGAATGTCTGATCTCAAACGAGCTTTGACCATCGCCGGCTCGGATTCGGGCGGCGGGGCCGGCATCCAGGCCGATCTCAAGACCTTTGGCGCCCTGGGCGTGTATGGGATGAGCGTGCTGACGGCCCTGACGGCCCAAAACACGCTGGGCGTGCAGGGGGTGTTCGAAGTGCCGCCCCAGTTTGTCAGCGCTCAAATCGACTCGGTGCTGGGCGACCTGGGCGCCGACGCGGTCAAGACGGGCATGCTGTCCAACGCGGCCATCGTCGAAGCTGTGGCCGAGGGGCTGCGCCGGCACGCGGTCCGGGCCCTGGTGGTCGACCCGGTGATGGTGGCCAAGAGCGGCGACCCGCTGCTGCGCGAGGATGCGTGCAGCGCGCTGGTCGAGCGGCTGCTGCCGCTGGCCACCGTCGTGACGCCCAACCTGCCCGAGGCGGGCGTCTTGACCGGCGCGAGCGTCGTCACGCTGGACGACATGCGCGAGGCCGCTCGCCGCATCCACGCCTTGGGACCGGCCTGGGTGGTGGTCAAAGGCGGGCATTTGCAGCAGGCGGGCGACGTGGTGGATCTGCTCTTTGACGGGCAGGCCTTTCACGAGTATCGCTCGCCACGCCTTGAAACGCGCAACACGCACGGCACCGGCTGTACCTTTGCCTCGGCCATCGCCGCCGGCCTGGCCAAGGGGCTGCCGGTCGTGGAGGCTGTATCCCAGGCCAAAACTTACCTGGCCAGCGTGCTGTACGCCTCGGCCGGGCTGTGCCTGGGGACCGGCCCACACGGGCCGATGCATCACTTTGTGGTATAATGGCATTCTGTACGAACACTCGCCCGGTGCCTGCACGCTTGGCACAAGATGGGCAAAGATTAGCGCAGATTCGCGGATAAAAAATGCAGCTCTACTTCATACGGCACGGCCAGTCTGAAAACAACGCTCTGTGGGCGCGCACCGCTTCCAGCATGGGCCGCAGCCACGACCCCGAAATCAGCACGATAGGACGGCAGCAGGCTGAAAGTCTGGCGCGATTCCTGTCCCAGTTCGATCCGGCTGTGGCCGCGAGCGACTATGACAAGCAGAACGTCACCGGCTTTGGCTTTACCCACCTGTATTGCAGTCTCATGGTGAGGGCCGTCGCCACCGGCCGTATCGTGGCCAGGGCGTTGGGCCTGCCACTCGTGGCATGGGAAGACTGGCACGAATCGGGCGGCATCTATCTGAATGGCGAGGAAAGCGGGCTGCCGCTCGGACAAGCCGGCAACAGCCGCAGCTATTTTGAGGCGCATTACCCCGAGCTGATTTTGCCCGACGCGATGAACGACGCCGGTTGGTGGAATCGCCCCTACGAGCAGCCTGAGGAGAGGCCACTGCGTGCCCAACGCGTCTTGCGCGAGCTGATCGAGCGGCACGGCCAGGCGCAGGACCGGGTGGCCGTCATCAGCCACGGCGGATTCTACAACCATTTCCTCAAGGCCCTGCTCGACCCGACTCGTAAAGACGGTCGTTGGTTCTATCTCAACAACGCCGCCATCAGCCGGATCGATTTTCAACTGAGCGAGACTGAAAGCGTGGAGCTGGTTTACCTGAATCGCCTTGATTTTTTGCCCAAAGAACTCGTCACCTGATTTCGCTCAGTTTCTTAATAGGCAGTACCGCAAAAGTTGCTTTTTTATCCGCGAATCTTCGCGAATCTACACAAATGGTTGTAAAATTCGTGAAAATTAGCGTGAATT
>JAFGFO010000099.1 GCA_016931085.1 Thermoflexales bacterium | reverse complement strand
TCAGTCTTGTTTTTCAACACTTGACCCAGTTGCGCGGCTATCTGGCCTTTGTGCTGGCATTGGGCAGCAAAATGGGCTGGCAAAAAATCTAAATTGACGTCGCCTTCCTCAAGCAGGCAATACACATCGTAGAGGTCACGTGGTTCTGTACGCCCCATCACAGCGCACAACTTTTCGATCAGGATTTCTTCAAGCGCATAGGTCGACAGCGTAACGTCCGCCGGATAATCGCTATATGGCGCCAGCATCGATCATTTGCACAGCGGATACAGCAGCAACTCGCCGCGCGTGACGTCTACCTTGATATGCCGCGACTCGGGACGCGCCTTGAGCGGCCCCGCATAATTGATAATCAACACTGTGCTTTCAAAGACGTTCTGTTCCGCGCTCTGCAGCGTCAAAGTCAAGTTCACCCGTTGGCTCAGCCGAGGGAACGAGGCTTCAAAACCTCTGATCAGGTCGGCGTGAGATAGCCCGGCACAGAGTGTAAAGTCGAGATCCTCAGAAAAGCGATAGTCAGCATAATAGCACCGCTTGAGCGCCGTGCCGCCTTTGAAGGTCACCTCGTTTTGCAATTCGCTTTCCGCAATAGCGACCAGCAGCCAACTCAGGACATAATCCTTTTCAATGACGCGGTCACCAACGCCCAGGCTATGGGCCAATCGAGCGATTTCAGCCGTTGAAATCATACATCACGTCCATACAATAGCTTCGAGTTCTTCAGGGTCAAGATTGACACGCAGCCGCCAGCGAGCGCGGTAAGGCCCCTTATCTGGCAAGGTGGGGTCGAGACGCGCGTAGCGTTCATTGACAAGCGCCTGTAATGCGGCGATTGTCTCCGGCTTGCCCAGCTTGTATGTCTCTAGTAAAAAGCCAATTCGCTTGGCGGCTGCTTTGTGGCCGAGTCGCCCGGCGTGCGCTGCCAGGCGGCTCTCGTCCAGATTGTCTTTGCGCAGCCATACCCCCTTGGCCAGTTCGCTGATCCCCCCGCACAGCTCGGGCCGGGCGGCGCAGTCGAGGATAGTCTTTTCCGGGTCACTGACCTGCACTTGCTCCTGATCAGTCACCCAACTCGCATCTCCCCCCCAAAAGGAACGCCGATTGGCATAGACAAAGCGATACCCTACGCCCGCGATGGTTTGGTTGGGATGTTGGCGTGGCACAGTCACGTATACAGTATTGACAGGCTGCGTGGTCATCTGGTGCAATTCCAGCGCACTATAATGTGAGATATAGTACGGTAGACCACCCAATACCTCGCGAGCAATCACGTACCGATCGGCCATGGGAATGCTGTCCAGTCCGGCTTCTAACGGCACAATCAAATACTTGCCTGGCGTCAGACGCACGAGCCATCGCTTGCGCACCAACTTGCCAAGCAGTGAGGCTGTAGCCTGATAGCTTGTCTGTGTGATAGCTTGGGCATCGGCGATGGAAAAGATGCTTTTTCCTTCGGCACTGAGACGAAGCAGCAGTTCCCCACTTGCCGGCCCCAAAGTCTTGTCTGTCATCTAGAGATTACCTTTCGTATGCTGCATTACGCTCTATAGGATAATTATACAATACAAAAGGTAATCTGGCGAATGGCGAGTCCTAGCTCCTCGGCGAGCTGGCCAATCCGTCTGCGGCTGGGCATCTTTCACCCTACAAAGAGACGACCCACCCCAAGTGGGGTGGGCGTCGGGCCGGAGATACTATGCTGCATAAGGGCGAGTTTTAGATTTTTTTACAGGCGTAATCGGGCATAAAAGGCCACATCTCAGCCGAGCATAGTATATCTCCGGCGGGGTTCCTGGCATTATCTTATCAGACCAGTTCTTCTGGCGTGTGGTAAGCCAATCCCTCGACGGCTTGACGAAATGTCTCGTCATAAGCTGCCATGACGTCACAACGTCTTTCCATAGCAACGGCAAGATGTGGAATGTCTGTCACATCTCGGGCACTCGTCTTTCGCCGCCATGCTTCCAACCTGGTTCTATCAAGATACGGAACCACGACCAACGGCAGGCTAAACAATGCCAGCATACCGGTGCGGAATGCCACGTCAACGTCCTCAGGTGGAGATTTTCGGACAATGTATCCGTATATCTCTTGCATAGCGTAAAACGAAATCACCGCTTCGATCTCGCCTGCCTCAATGCGGTTAAACAATGCTCGAGTAGAACGAAAGCGTTCTGGCTCCTCGATCTCACCATACAAAAAAACGACGAGTACAGAAGTGTCCAGATAGATCTTCATCGAGTTTCTGATTGGCTCCCCATCGCTTGGTCAACCCACTCTTGATTGGCTAGAACCGTCTGATATTCTTCTCCTCTGACCTCGCGTAGAGTGGCCATGATGCTCTTGGAACGATCCATTCGCTGGGCGAGCCGTCGCAACTGGCGGCGCACCTCAGAAGGTGTATCAGATGATTCGGCATAGATTTTGGCAACTAGGGTCCCATCTTCCGCCACGTGCCAGAACACATCGTCACCAGTTTTGAGGTGGAATAATGCACGCAAGTGTTTGGGAATATTGATTTTACCATCTGCTGATACTTTTTCCACCAGCAATTGTTGTCCCATTTTGTTTCCCTTCTGTACGATCGTGCAAAGCCCCGGCCATTCTAAAAAGGCAAAGGCATTTTTGACGCTCGCGGTTGTGTCGAGCGCTTGCTATCAGTGATTATAACCGTTGTGAAAGCAAGTGTCAATAGCCGGAATTCCTTATTGCCTGCGCCGCTGCAGCCAGTATACGCCGGCCAGGCACAGCATTCCTACCCCCATCAGCAAGCCAAGCCAGGGAGCCGGCCGGCTTTGCTCCTGCTTTGCCGCGCGCAGGCCTACCGCCGTCGGCTCGTGGGTTTCCGGTATGCCAATCGCCCAGGTGCTGAAACCGGTGACGGTCGTGGTGATGACGTTCGTCTCGGTGTGCACCACTGACGTGTATGGCACCCACCCGTTGCCCGCTTCGTAGCGGTACAGCACCAGTCTGTGTTCGTCCTCCGATGAGATGCCGGCCCGCGCCAAGTCGTCGTGGCTGTAGCACACGCGCAGCGTGGCCGTAAAGCCGCTGACCACGTTGCCGGCGATGTCATAGCGGCGCGGCAGGCCGCTGGGTGTGCCGGTAGGATAGGTGAGGCTCAGCGTGGCTGTGACGGCGTTTAGCGCACCCGTCGTGCCGGGGGCAAAGTGGAGCTGCACGCACGTCCCGTCAAAGCTGTACGGGCCTGGGGCGGCGATTGGCTGCACGACGGTCAGCCTATTTGCTGGACCTGCCTGATCTGGTCCAGGTCGTGGCCAGGTGGGACGAGATCGTCCGGGCCGAGCTGCCCGGCTCGGCGTTGTGGTACGCGCACCTGGCGACGGACGGAATGAGTGTGCTCGTGTCCAGCAAGCCCAACGTGAACCGGCGCGACAAGGTGGCCAAGGGGCTCAAGCGCTTGTGCAGACATGCCAGGGTGCGCTATCGCTCGCCGCACAAGATCAGGCATGGCTATGCCGTGTACGCGCTCAAGCTGGCGCCCGACGTGGCCACGTATAAGGCCGTCAGCATGAACCTGATGCACGCCGACCTGTCGGTGACGGACGGCATCTATGCCGTGCTGAACCAGGATGATGTGAGGGGGATGATCGCGGGGTTGACACAGATGCACCTCCCCGAAAGCTCCAAGCTTTCGGGGAGGTAAAAAAGCCGAATAAAGAAGACGAAAAAGCGACTTGCGCATCGTTGGCGCAAGTCGCCATTTTGTCGGGGCGGGCAGATTTGAACTGCCGACCACCTGGTCTGCGCCAAAACTCGTGTTTCGCGCCGTTTTTGGGGGCAAGGCATGTCAAAAAACGTGACAGGGCAAATTAAGAAGATTGGAGGGAATAAAGAAGATGGAAAGCGCCACAAGCGCGATGGCTGCTAGTGTCTGTACAAAGTCTTGGGTGGTTATGGTATAATAGTAGCAGGAGGCAAAAATGGACGCGATCTTGCGATTTGGCGATGTTCTGGAAGCGGTGGACGCGCTGCCGTTAGACGAGCAAGAAACCGTGGTCGATGTTTTGCGCCGGCGCATAGCAGAGCGTCGGCGGGAAGAACTGGCTGAAGACGTCGACGAGGCCTACCGCGAGTTCTTGGCCGGCAACTGTAAGCCTTGCACCCCCGACGAGTTGATGGCTGAGGTGTTGGGGTGAGGCGGCGATTGTTGCGCTCGACGGCGTTTGTGCGTGCCGCCAGGCGAGTGGTCAGCAAGCGGCCCGAGACGGCCGAAGCGATCCGTGCATCGCTGGACGCGTTGGTGGAAGATGCTTTTCAGCAAGTTGCGCACGCATAAGCTGAAAGGCAGGCTGTCCGGCCAGTTGGCCTGCACTGTCGAGTACAATCTGCGCATCGTTTTCCGATTTGTCCAGTACGAAGGCGAAGAAGCGATTCTGCTGGAGACGATCGGGACCCACGACGAGGTCCACTGATTCCCCATACAAAGAGACGACCCACCCCATGTGGGGTGGGCGTCGGACCGGAGATACTATGCTGCATATGGGCAGGTTATAGACTTTTTACAGGCGTAATCGGGCATAAAAGTCCACATCTCGGCCGAGCATAGTATATCTCCGGCGGGGTTCCTGGCATTATTTTACCGCATCATTGGCTATAGTCAAGTTTTTTGAGTCTACTCCCATACCGTCACATTTTGGCAATCGGCCAAACGTGACGATATGGTTTTGAAAGGTTGGGAGAGGGACGAACCCTCCCCCAACCGTCACCTTTTGCGTTTGAGAACAACCACTGCTGCGCCAAGCATAACGATGCTGACGACCAGCCAAGCTGCCGGCCCGGCCGGCCGTGCGGCCAGGGCGCGCAGCGCGACCGCTGTGGGGACCAGGTCGCTCTCAGCCAGGACAAAAGGCGAATACGCTGGCCCATTGGTGACACGCACCCACAGCGCGTCACCGCTGCCTCCCCATTCTGTGTCCACCGGGTTTGCGACCAATTGCCATGTCGTGCCATCCCAACGCCAGACGAGCGGCGAGCTGTTGGTGTTGGTCTCGACCGAGCGATAGTAGAACTGCAGGGTGGCTGTCGTGGGGTTGGCAGGCTCGATCACAAAGCAGCGCTGCACGGGCGAGCCACCGCCGCCGCAATCCTGGTTGCCCCTGATCGTCACCGTGATTGTACCCATCGATCCGCCGGTGGACGTGATGACCACGCCCCAGTGCCGGTACTGGGTTCCGGTCAAGTCCTGGATGTGGAGGAAGGTGGTGGGGGAGCCAGCCGGGACGCTGCCCACGACCTGGCGCAGTGTCCCGTTGTTGACAAGCTCGCCCTCAATGCTGAGCATGACGCCAGCGGGAATCACCAGCACGCCGCCCGGCTCGACGAACAGGCGATAGCACTGGGCATCGCTGTCGACGGTGACGGTCGTGCCGGCGGTGACAGTCACGCTGTCCATCGCGGTGGGAGTAGTCGCGCTTCCCCAGGTGGCACCGCTGCTCCACGGGCCGCTTTGTTGCGAAGCATAGACCTCGCGCACGACCATCAGGCTTGCTGTGGCCTCCACGGCTGCCTGTGCGGCTGCCATGCTGGCCGTGTTGGTGAAAGCGCCGGAAGGCAGCAGCGGGCTGATTTGCCCCGTGATCGTAATGGCCCCGCCCTGGCCGGCCGGCAGGTTGTCCGCCCGCCAGGCGTAGCGATTGCCGGTGCCGCTTTGGACCAGCCCCACATCGCTGTGCGTGATCACGGCTTGCACCGTCAGGCTGACCGGCACGTCGTCGCTGATGACCACGCCCAAAGCGGGATTGCTGCCCGTGTTGGAAAAGGCCAGGGTGTAGGTAACGACCTGGCCCGGAGCAGCCATCTCAGGGCTGATCACTTTGGTGAGAGACAGCTCAGCCAGCAGCACAGCGACGTTGTAAGTATCTGGCTTGAAGTGGATCCAGCCGGTGTTTTCCGACCAGGCGTAGCCGCTAAAGCTGCCGTCGTCAGGGTCTATGCTCACCCCGCCGTAGGTGGGCGCAAAGTTGACCCAGCCGGCGGTCGTGCTCCAGGCGTAGCCGGACAGCGCCCAGCTCGCGTCCACGTTGACGCCATAATCGCTGTTCGAGCTGTTGGCGTAGGTGTGTGGGCCGCCGCCGGTGTGTGTGCCTAGGCGTATCCAACCGGCGTTTTCCGCCCAGGCGTAGCTTTCCAGGTGATCGTCGTAGACGGCCACGCCGCCGTGGGCCGGGCTGAAATTGATCCAACCGGCGGCTGTGCTCCAGGCGTATTTATCGCTCGCATTAACGCTGCCGCCTGTGGCGACGACGTTGTAGGTATCCGGCTTGAAGTGTATCCAGCCGGTGTTTTCCGACCAGGCGTAGCCGCTGAAGCTGCCGTCGTCGGGATCAATACTCACTCCGCCATAGGTGGGCGCAAAGTTGATCCAGCCGGCGGTTGTGCTCCAGGCGTAGCCCGACAGCGCCCCACCTGTGCTTACGTTCACGCCGTAATCGCTGTTCGAGCTGTTGGCGTAGGTGTACGAGCCGCCGCCGGTATAGGTACCCAGGTGTATCCAGCCGGTGTTCTCCGCCCAGGCGTAGCCTTCCAGATGATCGTCGTAGACCGCCACACCGCCGTGGGCCGGGCTAAAGTTGATCCAACCGGTGGCGGCGCTCCAGGCAAAGCGCCTGGCCGGGTCCACATTGCCGCTGGCGGCAGCCCAGCCCACAGCAAGTAGCATTACAACGCCCGTCGCAAGCAGGGCGGCATGCAAAATGGGCTTGCCGAATTTTGTCCTCATTTTCAATCCCTCCATACAATCAGCGCGGTTCCCCCACAACACTTGTGTTAGAAACGCGCTTGTAGTTGCAGCGAGAGTGGAAGCGAATCCGATAGATGCCACGGCTCTTGTTGCGCAATTCTGTGCCCAGCGTGTACTTGTGATAGCGGCTGAAATGGCGCACGATCTTTTCAACGTGCACGGCCAGTTCATAAGCCGCGTGAAAAATAGGCAAGTGTTCGTAGCGCGCCATAATCCCTCTCAATCGTTAGTGTGAATCGAATATGTAGAACATATGTTCAAATTTGCTTTGCGCGCGTCTAAAGCGCCCAAAGTGTCAAAGCGTCAAAGCCCCTCATTGTCCGCCGCGAACAGGCCATACATAGTAACTAGACGTCTTATTGTCGCTGCTCACGTAGCCAAAGCCCAGGATCACGACCCACGCGTAGGCCGTACTGCCGGCGTCGGTAGTAGCGGACCAGAAGAAGCTAAACTGAACACCGGTGAAGGGATCCCCCGCCGTCCACTGGCCTGTTCCTGCTGTGTTGGGCAATGCAGGATTGTAATAGCCATAGTGGATCAGGCTTTGCATCTCGCGCACGTTCGGCAGCCGCCAATCCGTTTGATGGCTGCCTCCGTTGCTGGTATCGCCGCAGTTGTTGCCGTTCATCGTGCCAGCGCTATTGAGTGACGCTACATCCGTGAGCGCGGTTGCCCAGTTTCTCGCTGCGTTGGCACAATTCGCATTCTTCAGCCAGACCAGCCCGGTCAGGGTGTCGGTCACTACACCTGTCGTGCTTGTAATGAAGCGTGGGCTGGGCCAGGCCACGCCCTTTTCCAGGTCGCCATCGTCACCGGTGGCATACGATGTGGTTTGGCCGGTCTTGGGCACGCCACCTTCCAGCAGTGTCCCTGTGATACCAAACAGGTCCACACCGATCTTGACATTGCCGCTTATCAAGTCGCTATCGCCCACTACATAACCAAAACCATCGTGGTAGCCGGCAGCAACCGTCTGGTTAGATGTGCCGGGCGTGTATGCGACCGCTCCACGGTTAACCATGCTGCCTGTCACCTGGCTGCCGTCGACCCAGGCCACTTTGCCGCTCAGGACGTCGCCCGCTGCCGCGTCCCCGCTGCTGGTGTCTACCACGTTCGGATCGCCGCTCACGTCAAAGATGTTCGCGCCCGCCTTGATGTTGCCCGCTGCCAAGTCGGCGTCGCCTATCACGTAGCCGCTTCCGTTGTGGTAACCGGCAGCGATCGCCTGGCTCGCCGTCGTAGGCGTGATCACCACACCGCCTCTGTCCGGCATTGTGCCGGTGAGTACCCCCCACGCGCCGCTGGTCAAGCCCCACACCGTCGTGCCGGTCAAGACCTCCGCCGCGCCGGCGCCGTGGACCTCGTCGGCGGCCGGGGCAAGCGCCATGATCTCGTTGAGCGTGTGACCTGTGCCGGCGGTCGGCCCGCTGGCCGGCTCGGCAAAGGTGCTCTGCGCGCCGGCCTCGCCGCTGGCCAGGCGATTGTAGATGTCTTGCAGGGTGAATGAGTAGGTGGATGTGGGTGGTGCGCCAGGCTCAAGCCCGCCGGCGAGTGACTTGAGCCTCGCAGAGGGTTGGAGTAGGCCCTCCTGGCTGCGGTCTAGTGGCGCCGCGCGGCTGATGGTTGATACCACCAACGCCCCCAACAGGATCGACAGGACAATGATAAGAGAGGAATATTTGTTACGCATTTCAGACTCCTTTTGTTTTTCATCAGGCTATTCCGATAGCCCTCCTTGTTGCAAACAGTGCCACACTGCGCTCTGGTATGTTGGCATGATGGGGTAAGAGAGAGTAAACATATTATACTACGATTCAAGGCGCAATTCTACTGGCGAGGATGTTCAATAGGGGGCTTGGTCGGTTGTGCGCTTTGACGCTGGACGACGTGGACATCAGGCCACGCTCTGGCAATCTGGTGGTGCGCTCTGGCAAGGGGGAGAAATTCAGAGAAATCCCGTTGAACGCGGAGGTGCGTCGCTGCCTGGAGGCGTACATCAAGGTGCGCCCGAATCCCGCCGTGGCCAGGGATGATCACCTCTTCATTGGCCAGCGCGGCGAGGCAATCACGTCGTCGGGCGTGTGGCGCACCCTGAACAAATATGCCAAGCAGGCCGATGTGGACGACATCTCGCCGCACACGCTAAGACACACCTTCGCGACGTTGCTGTTGCGCGAAGAGGGCGCCGACCTGGTGACCGTGTCCGATCTGCTGGGGCATCCGCAGGACGGCGGCAGCCACGAGAATGTCAACACGACGGCGCGCTACACTCGCTCCACCGAAGCGGATCGCCGGGCGGCGGTGGAAAGGCTGGCGCAGTGAAAGACATCGTGCCTCTTGGATGCGTTTCAATCTGGAGGCAAGTGTCTCTCGACCAAGCGGTGCATCCTGTAGCAGCAGTTGCGGGCACAGCCTGCATACTGCCTCGGTTCGCGCAGCGAACCGCGTTCGGCGAAGCCGAACGCCGTGGCCCTTGCTAAACTTGCGGTTTGGAGATTACAAGGTACAATTAGTATACCCTTTGCAAGACATCGAGATTGGAGGTATTGAGAAATGGAGCGTGAGGAAGCCCTCCAGTTAGTCGACACAATCAGGTCGGGGCAATTTGAGGATGCGTTTGTCGAGGTCAAGTCGGCACATCGCCAGTTGCCCAAGCGAACTTTTGAAACGCTGTCGGCGTTCGCCAATCGCACGGACGGTGGTGTGCTCGTGCTGGGAGTAGACGAGGAACACGGCTTCAACCCGGTAGGTGTGGCCAATCCGCAAACCGCGCTCACCCAACTGGCCGAAGTGGCGGCCGCCATGGAGCCTCCGCTGCGATTGGACACTGTCCTGGTCGAGATCGAGGGCAAAAGTGTGATTGTGGCCGAGGTGCCCGAGTGCGCTTATACGCAAAAGCCTTGCTTCTACAAACCGGCAGGCATGAATTCCGGCAGCTATATTCGCGTGGGCAACACCAATCGGCAGATGACGGATTATGAAATCTTTACCTATGTCAGCAGCAAGAGCCAGGCCACTTTTGACCGTGAGCCGGTACCCCAGGCGACACCAGATGATCTAGATCAGGCGCGAGTTCAAGCGTATCTCGACAGTTTGCATCGGTCCAGGCCCCAACTATGGGAGCGGCTACGAATGGACGAAAGGCCGCTCGTGGATCAACTGTGTGCTGTGGATATAGCGGTGAAGACAAATGGCGCCGTGCATCCGACGCTGGCCGGACTGCTGTGCTTTGGCGTCTGGCCGCAAAAGTTCTTCCCTTCGTTAGTTGTGACCTTTGTGCGTTATGCTGGTTCTACGCCGGATGACAAAGGACCGCGCGGCGAGCGGTTCTTGGACACGTGCAAATGTGAAGGCACTCTGACGCAAGTTGTTGAGGAAGCTGCTCGACGCACCATGGCCAATATGCGCCAGAGCTTGTTAGTCGAGGGGATCTTTCATCGTACCCTCAGCGAGTATCCCGAAGAAGCGGTGCGTGAGGCCATTGTCAATGCCATCGCGCATCGTGATTATGGCCCTCTGGCTTGCAGCAGCCAGGTCCGTATTCAGATGTACGCTGATCGTCTTGAAGTTCAAAGCCCAGGCGGGCTATATGGGGCGGTGAATGAATACAACCTGGAGGAATCGCAATCTACACGCAACCAACTGTTGATGCGATTCTTGGAAGAACTGAGGTTGGTGGAAAATCGCGGTTCTGGCATCCGGGCGATGATTGCCGCGATGCGTGAGGCGCGCCTGGAACCGCCACGTTTCCAGGACTCTCGTGACTACTTCCAGGTTACGTTCAAGAACGCCTCGTTGATGAGCCCCGAGGCCGTGCGATGGCTGAATCAATTCAGCGCTTATCTATTGAACGACAATCAACGCATGGCGCTGGTCTATTTGCGTTACAATAGCCAGATGACGAACAGCGACTATCGGCGGCTCAATAACGTGTACGATACGACCCAGGCCACACGCGAGCTGCGCGAGTTGGTGGAAAAAGGCCTGGTCGAAATGCACGCCAGTCGACGCTGGGCGTATTACACCTTAGGTAGCAGCGCTGAGGGAGAACTGGCTGTTTCGCCGCTTAGTCCGGAAGAGCAAAAGATACTACAACATATTCGTAAGCAAGGGGGCATCAGTCGCCAGGAATGTGCTGCTCTTCTTGGTGTGTCTCCCTCTCAAGCGGCTTACCTGCTTAAACGGATGCGTGACAAGGGCTACCTGCAACAGGCCGGGCAACGGCGTTGGGCCAGGTATGTGCTACCCCAGAAGTAAGTCTATGAACAATTTTTTGCATAGAATTCTTTATAGAGTGTTTATAGGCAAGGTCTATTTTCAGCTTGAGTTAGCAGACCAAAGTGTTAAAATAAAATAGAAACATCCCCACGATGGATGAAACGTCCGGGCATGTGGCACACGCGACTGCGCCGCTCGGCAATTCAAGAATAGCACACTTTCAGGCCGCTTGCGCAACCGCCAGCTCCTAACTTAAAAGCGTGAGAACCTGAGGAGACAAGTTGACCATGCACCCACTTGAAACATATCTCCGCGAACTGCGCGACATTCGCTCGTCCGGTGCGGCAATGGACGAGATCTCGTTTTACGGCCCGCTGGCTAACCTGTTGAATGAGGTGGGCAAAACACTCAAGCCCAAAGTACGCTGCATTATCAACCTCAAAAATCGCGGCGCGGGCATTCCTGACGGCGGCCTGTTCACGCCTGATCAATTTCAAAAGGCGTCCGATGCTGAGCCTGTCCCAGGCACTCTGCCGGCGCGTGGAGCCATCGAAGCGAAAGGCACAAGCCAAAACGTAGAACAGATTGCCCGCAGCGCGCAAGTGACCAAATACCTGGGCAAATATGGTCAAGTGCTGGTGACCAACCTGCGTGACTTTGTGCTGGTCGGGCAAGACACAAACGGCCAGCCCGTATTGCTGGAATCCTATCACCTGGCCGAAAGCGAAGCCGAGTTTTGGGCCGCCGCCGCTCATCCGCGCAAGCTGACGGGTCAACACGGCGAGCGATTCCCCGAATACCTCAAGCGCGTGATGCTGCACGCTGCCTCGCTCAGTTCGCCCCAAGACCTGGCGTGGTTTTTGGCCTCGTATGCCCGCGATGCGCGCGCCCGCGTGGAAAGCGCCGATTTGCCAGCATTGTCTGCCGTTCGCGCTGCGTTGGAAGAGGCGTTGGGCATCACATTTGAAGGCAAAAAGGGCGAGCACTTTTTCCGCTCCACGTTGGTGCAGACGCTTTTCTATGGCGTCTTTTCGGCGTGGGTGTTGTGGCACAAGGAAAACCCCTAGCGGCAAGATCAATTCGATTGGCGCGGAGCGGAGTATTATTTGCGCGTGCCGGTGCTCCAGGCATTGTTCGAGCAATTGTCGCTTCCCAGCAAGCTCAAGCCGCTTGACCTGATTGAAGTCATGGATTGGACCGCTGGCGCGCTAGACCGTGTAGATCGCGCCGAATTCTTTGCCCGCTTTGAGGAAGTATACGCCGTCCAGTATTTTTACGAACCGTTCCTGCAAGCGTTTGACCCCGAGCTGCGCAAAGAGTTGGGCGTGTGGTACACTCCGCCTGAAATCGTCCAGTATATGGTGGCCCGGGTGGATGCCGTGTTGCGCACCGAGCTTGGCATTGAAGACGGCCTGGCTGACCCACGCGTGTATGTGCTCGACCCAGTATGCGGCACGGGCGCTTACGCGGTCGAGGTGCTCAGGTGCATTGCCGCCACGCTCCGCGAAAAAGGTGAAGATGCCCTGGTAGGCGCTGAGGTCAAGCGCGCGGCTATTGAACGCATCTTTGGTTTTGAGATTTTGCCCGCGCCCTTTGTCATCGCGCACCTGCAAATAGGGCTGTTGCTGCAAACATTGGGAGCGCCTCTTTCAGAAAAGAAAAACGAGCGCGCTGCCATCTTTCTTACCAACGCCCTCACCGGCTGGGGGGCGACTGCGGAGCACCCCAAGCAACACCTGATCTGGCCCGAAATGGAAGCCGAGCGTGACGCCGCCGAGCGCATCAAGCGCGATGTGCCCATCCTGGTCATCATGGGCAACCCGCCTTATAACGCCTTTGCCGGCATCAGCCCCGTCGAAGAACAAGGCATGGTCGAGCCATACAAGCAAGGCTTGACTTCCGAATGGGGCATCAAGAAATTCAATCTTGACGATCTCTATATCCGCTTCTTCCGCCTGGCCGAGCGGCGCATCGCCGAAATGACCGGCAAGGGCGTAGTGTGCTATATCTCCAACTTTTCATACTTGAGCGATCCGTCTTTTGTCGTCATGCGCCAGCGTTTCTTGGCCGGGTTTGATTCAATGTGGTTTGACTGTATGAATGGTGACAGCCGCGAAACAGGCAAGCTCACACCCGACGGCAAGCCTGATCCAAGCGTGTTTTCGACCGAGTATAACCGTGAGGGTATACGAGTTGGAACTGCTATTGGCATGATGGTGCGTAAGGCTAAACGCGACACGCCGCCAACGGTTCGTTTTCGGCCATTTTGGGGCGTGACCAAACGCGCCGATTTGCTTGCAAGTTTAGACGCACAAGACCTTGATGCTCGGTATCAGCTTGCCAATCCGAACAAAAGCAATCGTTTTTCGTTCCGGCCCTCTGATGTGGCGGAGCATTATTTGGAATGGCCTAAACTAACAGAGCTTGGCGCCGGACCGCCAAACAATGGTCTGATGGAAAAGCGCGGCGGCGCATTGATAGACATTGACCAGGCCACGCTTGAAAAACGGATGCGAATGTATTACGACACATCGGTGAGCTGGGACGCGCTCAAGGCATTGGGCACAGGGCTAACGGAGGATGCTGCTGGCTATGAAGCTAAGAAAGTTCGCCCCAAAGTTCAAGTTGCAGAGAAATTCCAACCTGAAAGGATTCGTCATTACGCACTTCGCCCTTTTGAAACTCGTTGGTGTTACTACAGTGATGTTAGCCCCTTGTGGAATCGGTCCCGTCCAACCCTATGGGCACAATGCTGGGAAGGTAACTCTTTTTTGATGACGCGCCCAGCAGGTGTGGCGTCACCTGAAGGCATACCGTTCTACTTTACTCACTTATTGGGCGACAATGATTTTCTGCGCGGTCACGCTTACTATTTTCCTCTTCGCCTTCGTCCTGTGCCTGAAAAGAAAAAGGGCATGGCACAGGCCATGTTGTTTGCGGCTGACGCTGCCCCCACTGCCAATCTCTCGCCCGCCGCCCGCGCCTACCTTGCCGTATTGGGCATCACTGACCCCGACGCCGATGCAGGCACCGCCAGCCTCATTTGGCTGCACGCGCTGGCCATCGGTTACTCGCCTGCCTACCTGGCCGAAAATGCCGACGGCATCCGCCAGGATTGGCCGCGCGTCCCGTTGCCGGATAACCAAGACGCGCTGTTGGCCTCTGCCCAATTGGGTCAGCAAATCGCTGCCCTGCTCGATACCGAAACACCCGTCAGTGGCGTGACCTCCGGCAAAATTCGCCCGGAGCTAAAAACCATTGCTGTCGCCACCCGCATTGGCGGCGGCAACATTGACCCCGATGCTGGTGAGCTATCTGTCACCGCCGGCTGGGGGCACGCCGACAAAGGTGGCGTTACCATGCCCGGCAAGGGCAAGATAGTAGGCACCCCTCTCCCAGCTCTTGCCTTGAGCGAAGCCGAAGGGTTGGTAGAGGGGCTGGGGGATGAGGGTTACGACATCTACCTCAACGACGTCGTCTACTGGAAAAACATACCGGCCAAAGTATGGGACTATACCATTGGTGGCTACCAGGTCATCAAGAAATGGCTCAGCTATCGCGAGCACGAGTTGCTTGGCCGTGCTCTCACACTGGATGAAGTCCGCGAAGTGACCAACATGGCGCGGCGCATTGGGGCCATCATACTGCTCGAACCGGCGCTGGACGAGAACTATACCAGGATCAAATCATCCGCCTATGCCTGGCCCAAGGAACTGTAGGTGGTGCTGAATTGCGCTGCTGCACGCAAGCTGCCCGGATCCACAACCGTTCGTGCTATTGACCACTTGACGTTTATGCGTATCTCTCATGCCGCTGTCAAATAGTGCCTCAACACATTCAGCCGGTTGTGCCCAAGCGCCGCTGTCACTTGTCTACGCGCCTCTTTGCTCGATAGCCCTTGCCCGCATAAGTATCTGTAATACTCGCCGCTCCAAGTTTTTCGGAACGAGTGCGATCCGCTGCCGCTGGTGATTTTCAGCCTGGCGCACAAGGCGCTCACTTCACGCCCGTATGCCCTGGTCAGCGTCTGACGGTGGACAAACACGTGGCCGTCCTCGTGAGTCATCCCTTGCTCACGCAACTGGCGCACAAACTCCTGATACTTGGGCATCACCGGGATCTCGCGCTCTTTGCGTCCCTTGGTGTGAATCCCTGTGCCGGTCAAGATCACCTTGGTGCCGTCCGGCTCGATGCACCTGGCCTGCAGATGGACCGCCTCGGCAACACGCAGGCCGGCCGCTCTCTGCAACTGCGCCAGTCGCCCATATTGCGGATCGCGCCGGTAGAGTGCCTCGATCAGGCAGCGTTGGTATTCTTGACGGGTCGAGAAACTGAAAATCTTGCTGCCCGCCGCGTCATTGTGCAGCGGCGCCCGACGTAGCTACGTACAAGGCCGTCTCGATGAACCTGATGCACGCGGATCTGTCGGTGACGGACGGCACTTATGCCGTGCTGAAGGGGGAGGACGTGCGGGCGAGGATCGCGGGATTGACGCGGCCAGAAGGAGGGTAGGGGCAGGCCCCCGTGCCTGCCCTCAAGGGCAACCACAGGGGGTTGCCCCTACGAATAAATAGGGCTCGGTGGGCGGGTCTGAGACCCGCCTCTACGAATAAAGAAGACGGAAAAGCGCCTTTCGCATCGCAAGCGAAAGGCGCCATTTTGTCGGGGCGGGCAGATTTGAACTGCCGACCACCTGAACCCCATTCAGG
>JAFGFO010000098.1 GCA_016931085.1 Thermoflexales bacterium | reverse complement strand
TTCTCAAAATGTAGGGGCAAACCTGCGTGTTTGCCCAGGGCAGACACATAGGTCTGCCCCTACGCCCCGGATTATTGAGATGATACTATTTCCCTTTGTGCTCTTTGCCTTGTCCATCGCTTCGCGATGGAGGCACGCCGGGCGCGTGTCCTTAGTGGTTAATATGGCCCCTCCTTAACCTTCAGGCCGTGGCGCGTTGGCGCCTTCCTGGATGACCCGCAGCATTTGTTCGTGAATGTAGTCATTGGAGGCGACCAGCATCGGGCTTCCCAGGCAGTCCGGCTGGCCCTTGGCGTCGTTTGCGCGTCCGCCAGCCTCACGCACCAGCAGTATCCCGGCCGCCATGTCCCACGGGCTGAGACGCAGCTCCCAGAAGCCGTCGAGCCGGCCACAGGCGACGTAGCTCAGGTCCAGGGCGGCCGAGCCACCCCGCCGCACGCCCTGGCTGCGCCGCAAAAAGTGATCCAAGCGCTGTGTGTTGTTGTCGGCCGCCGTGCGGCGATCGTAAGGAAAGCCGGTGGCCAGGAAGGCTTGCGCCAATTGCTCGACGGCGGTGACGTGGATGGGCGCGCCGTTGAGCGTTGCCCCGCCCCCGGCCCTCGCCGCGAAGGTCTCGTCGCGCAGCGGATCGTAGACCACACCGGCCAGGACTTGGCCATCGACGACCATACCCAGTGAGACGGAAACGCACGGATAGCCGTGGGCGAAGTTGTTCGTGCCGTCGAGCGGATCGACCAGCCAGATGGGCGGGCCAGCCGTGCGCCAATCGTCTCCGCCGCCTTCTTCGGCCAGGATGCGGTGCTCGGGGAAAGCCTCGCGCAGGCGGCCGGTGATCAATGCCTCGGCGGCCAGGTCGGTTTCGGTGACCGGGTTGACGGCGCCTTTGAAGCCAACCTGCTGCAGCGCTGTCTTGGGAAATGCCTTGCGCACAAGGGCGCCCGCCTCGTGGGCGATAGAAATGGCTGTTTGAAGTGTAGAATCAAGGTGTTGATCGTGTTCCATATTCAGCACAGTGTACTATGGATTCTCTAACTTGGCAAACCGCTTGACCGGCTATCTGCTCGCTTCCTCAGCGCTCACGAGAGGAAGGTAGATCACGTGCTCGGTTGGCATCACGCGCACAGTGTCACTCAACCAGGATGCACTATCTATCATCGCATCGAGTGTGACGGTATACCAGGTGTAGTTGGCCAGCCCAGTGAGGGTGTAGGTGCGAGTGGCGTTGAGAAGGCTGGTGATGGGCGATGCCTGGTGGCCAGCGGGACCCTCGTAGGCAAGGCGCCACGTGGCGGTGGAGGGCAGGCTGGCGTTGACTTCCCAGGCCAGGTGGATCGCCTGGTCGCCTGGTTGGCCGCGCAGCACTAGCGACGGCGCAAACTCGTACGCGCCGATGTCTGGAGCTGCGCTTTGATAGCTGTCATTGATGCCAGGAATGTACAGCCCTGCGTCGATCAAGTCGCTGGAAGCGTCTAAGCTGTAATCTCCCCCGGCGGCGTGGGAAAAGCCGGGCGACACGCTCAAGCCATGCATTTCCTGGCCGGTGGCGGCCTGTAGCTCGGCCAGGGTATTCAAATGGCGATCAGCTAGGCCGCTCCACCAGGCCAGCTCGCCGGCCCGTGTCGTGTACAGCTCGTCGTAATCCAGGTCGAGCGGCTGGCTGGGATTGGCGTTGCTCAGCGCGTAATCCGTGCCTGACCAGATGTTGTTGCGCCCGTAAATCAGCGCCCAGGCCCCCGGCGATTTGATGTCGAGGCCGCTGCTTTGGGGATCGCTCAGGGCGGCGTCGGCTGTATTGTGAAAGAGATACATCACCCCAGACGCCGAATAGCCGCTGTTGAACTTGAAGGGGTGCCGCTCAACACCAGATCCCGGGTCAGCGGGTGGGGATAGATGTAAGGGGTGTAGCCGGGCCGGGGCGTGTCGTTGTAATAGTCGCGGTTCTCTTGAACGTGGTCGGACGGCTGGGGATCCGTGCAGCCAGGCCAGTTGTTGTACACTGTGACGTCGATGTCTGAGCCGTTATAGGTGTTGTTCCATTCGTAAAAGGGCTGAGAGCTTTGCTGTGCCCCCCGGCCGATCTGCTCCTTACATGGCCAGCCCTTGTACACTTCTTGCGGCTCGGTGTTCCCGTCAATCGGGTTGGTGCCATCACATGTCCCGTGTTCTGAACAACCTGCGCCTGCATAGCAGCACGATCGATAATGGGTGACGCCGATGGAGTATAGGTCATAGATGTTGTCCACGTGCACGTTCCGGCCGGGACCAGCACGAAATCGCCATCGCTGGCGGCGTCGATGGCGGCCTGGATGTCGGTTTGTGAGCAACTGGCGGCCTGGATGACGTTTCCGGTCAGCGCCGCGGCGACCCGCGCGGCTGTAGCCTCCGATGTCGCTGCAGATTCGGCTCTGCCTGGCAGGGCTGAACCGAGCACCACCAGCAAGGCCGGGCTGACCAGGCTAAGGGCCAATACAAAGAATTTGTGTGTTTTCATCTAGCGACTCCTTTCATTCGTTGTGTAATGCATATCGCTACGGACTCCGCAGCACCAGCGGCAGGTAGATGCGCCGCCCGATGATGAGGGGAGCGCCCTCAGACGCGCCTGGGAGGTGATTGGCAGCGCTAAAGTAGGCGGTGTTGGCGATGGTGCGCCCGACAAAGGCGACGGCGTCGGTGACGTTGCTGGTGAACTGAATGGTGTAGGCGGTGTGGGCTGCAACGTCGTATGGCCCCCACTGGTAGACGTTGTCGCCCACCGGCAGCAGCAGCGAGCCCTGGAGCTGGCGGCCGAAGCTCACTCCTACGGGCAAAGGGTCAGTCATCACCACATCTGTGGCCACACCGCCGCCCCGGTTGCTGATGGCGATGGTGTAGGTGATGGTCTGGCCAGGCTGGGCCTGCATGGGTGTGACGGTCTTGACGATGCCCAGGGTGGGCGCATCGGCCGCGGTAGCCGTGCCGCTCAGGGCCACGTCGACCGTGTCCTCGTCACTGTCGTCCGACCGCACCCGCAGCACAGCGGACTTGAGCCCCGGCGTGGAGGGATCGAACGCTACCTGCACAGTGTGCGCGCTGCCCTGCGTCAAGGTCACCGCCCCCCCGCCGCTCTGGACGATGAACGCAGACGCGTCCGCTCCCGCCAGGTCGATGCCGCTGACGTGCAGGTCGGCCGTCCCATCGTTGGCAATCGTCACCGCTTGTGCTGCCGTCGCCCCGGTGTCCACGTCCTGGTCGCCAAAGGCCAGGCTCATCGGTGACACCGTGATCTCGCCCTCGACGAGTACCTCGTGAGCGCCTATGTCCCACGCCTGGCCTTGGGGACGCGCAGTGGCGTACCTGTCATAGTTGAACTCGGTCAGGGCTATTCCTGCATCGATCGCCGGCGAGTCGACCCTCAAGCGGAAATCGCCCGCCGCCGGGTCCACGAACCCTGGGCCGGTGCCGAACAGGCTGTGCTGGTCATAGCCCGGCTGCTTGGTGGGCCAGTCGAAATCGGGATAGTAGATGTTGTAATCCCACACCGTCCCGACCTTGGCATCCTCGTCGATGATCTGGGAGCCGGCGCCGTTGTTGTAAAAGATATTGTTCACGACGGTAAGGTAGGGGTGGTTGCTCGCCATGAAGGCCGTATAGTGGCTCTCGGCCACTACGTTGTTGACGAGCGTGAAATAGTCACAACTGCCGTTGATCGTGGCCGCCCGGGCACCTCGAAAGACGTTATTGCGTAAGGTGACGTGATGCACCAGATTGCCTCTTCCTTCCGCCTCAGCCTGATCCTCGATCATGAGCATCTGGCCAAAGTCGTCACAGGAGTTGCCTTCGACCAAGATGTCGTAGGCAAACTGCAGGCCGTCCGGGTTCGCTGAGAACGTCTGGAAGCAGTCGATGTGCGGAACGCCGAGCTGTTCCTCTCTCAGGTAATCACGCATGGTGTTGTTGCGAATCACGTGCCCGCTGCCGAAGAAGCGGATGGCGTCGGTATCGGTGCCGTCGTATTCCCCGGTATAGGTGTTGGCGTCGATCCCGTGCGAGATGTCGTTATCTTCGACCAGCCAGTTCCGGCCCGAGATGCTGATCCCCACCCCCTGCACGCGATAGAGGGTATTGCCCTTGATCACGTTGCCGATATTGGCATGGCCGCTGCCCACAATGCCCATCCCATGTGCCGCCGGGTTTACGTCGTGGATAAAGTTGTTGACGAGTTGAACGTGCGCCGTGTTGTTCATGGAAACGGCCCGCCCACCGGTATATCCCGCAGCCGAGATATTTGTGATCTCCAAGTTCTCGATGCGCACGTACGACACCGGCTCGGTGATGAGATAGGGGGGTTGGAGTGTGAAGCCCCTCATGACGGCATTGACCACAGGATTGCCCGGCACCGGCACTGGATTGGCAGGATCGAAAAGAACTTCGGGATCGACCAGCCCCTGGTCGGGTACGTTCAGCCCCCTGAAGGTGATATAGTGGCCCGGTGTCCCGCCCGCGCTGATCGTCACACGACCGTAACTCCCGGGATAGACGACGATGATATCCCCCGGCTGGGCCACGTCGGCCGCGTGTTGGATCGTCAGCCAGGGATCGTCCACCGTCGTCCCCGAATTGGCGTCGCTGGCCGAGGGGTGTTTCTGATCGACGTAGTGGAAGTTGCCCAGGGCGGCGGTGCTGAAGGTGCCGTCACCCGACACCGTCTCGTTGTAGGCCACGTCCTGGGAACGCACGCGGAAGTGGTAGGTCGTCGACGCATCCAAGCCCACCAGCGTGAGCGAGTGGGACGTGACCCGCGTGGACGATATGGGCGAGATGGTGCCGTAGGCACCTGTCAGGCCGTGCTCCACCTGCGAGGTGCAGGCCTCGTCGGTGTCCCATGTGATGCGGGCCGAGTAGGGCGTGACGTCGACCGCCTGGACGTTCGATACGACCGGCGGCACACGATCCGACGAAAAGACGTAAAAGCTGATCTCG
>JAFGFO010000097.1 GCA_016931085.1 Thermoflexales bacterium | reverse complement strand
GTGGTGAGGAAAGATGGGCACCATCCAATTATTTTCATGCAATGTGGCCCCATTCGCCATCGAGTGGATGATCGGAAACAGGCCGAGAAACGGCCTTTCGACCACAAGGTCATCATTCGTCCGACCACCTTTCGCCTTCCACCTCACTTGCAGAATGTGACGACGCAATCCATCCAGGATGTGTATGCATTGCTGGCCAGAGATGATGAACGCAACCGCCTCATCGTTGAAGATGTGATGGCTGCCGTGGGGGCCAAACGTGTTCCAGTCCTGCTGACCGAGCGACGGGAGCATCTGGATTTGCTCGCTGGCCTGCTTTCCCAGCAGATCCAGAATGTTATCGTGATGACAGGTGGTATGGGCAAAAAGCAACGCCAGCGACTAGCGGAACAAATCGTCAGTATTCCCACGGATCAGCCACGTGTGATTGTCGCCACCGGGCGTTACTTGGGTGAGGGATTTGACGACGAGCGGCTCGATACTCTATTTCTGGCTCTGCCAATCTCTTGGCGCGGAACTCTGACACAGTATGCAGGGCGGCTACACCGGCTGAATGCAGCCAAGAAGGAAGTGATCATCTACGATTACGTAGATTTCGAGGTACCCGTGTTGGCAAAGATGCATGCAAGGCGGCGCACTGGATACAAGGCCATCGGCTACGAGATTGTCTTGCCAGAGAAAAAGAGCCAAGCGGTTCAACTTGCGCTGAAGAATCTGTGAGCTTGCTCCTGGAAAGGGCTACTTGCTTTACCCCTATTCTTCAAAATCATCGTCCAAGTCGTCTTCCTCTTCAGTTCTTCCACAAGTTTTCAGGCAGATCCTCAAGGCGCATCATAAAATGGAAATTGCCCTCGCCCGTGACGCAAGCCAGTTGGCACATGATGGCCTCCGCATTATCATGAGGGCAGGAAACGTAAAAGGGGTTGCTCTCCTTGCCGAATATCACTGTGCCTGTGCGCGGGTGCATCTCAGTGTTTCTTGGGTTCTGGTGTGGTATAATGATAGCAAATGCCAAGAGGATTGAAAAGCAATGAGTGATACCAGGTACGAGATGAGCTACGACCAGTTGTTCCCTTGGCCTAGACTTGGCGGTGAGATTCCGCTTTCCTAGTTCCAGTTTCCGTGGTCTGGGGCGAGCCGTTATACTACTTGATACGGTTTTGCAAACCTCGCTTTATCTAGTCGAAGTGAGAAACATCATGATTAGGGTATCATCTTATCGAATAGCATTTACGGATGACCATAGGCGTGTGTTGCGCGATACAGCCATCGGTGAAGAGAGCGGGCCGGGCACCATCCTACGCGATTTTGAGACGTTTTTGACCTTTTTCAAACGCCATCCACCTTCATTTGAGCATACTCGTCGATTGCCCGGGGCTGTACTGCGGGAGCTCAATGCTTGCCTTTCGCACCCGATTCAAATGACGCTGATCAAGCCACTCCAAGAATCATATCCCCACGTCAATGGATTGTTCATGCTGTTGCGCAGCTCGGGATTGACGGATGTTGTTACGACTTGTAAGGGATTTCAAGTGATTGTGGATGACAAGATGTACCAGGCTTGGCAGGACTCGAACCCCACTGAGCGTTACTGTACCTTGTTGGAAACCTGGTTGTTGCAGGATTATCCAGATATTGATGACATCGGTAACTATGAGACACATTATGGCACTCCTGGGGCGTTTGAAGATTGGATTCACTTTTCTTTCAAGATACCTGACAGAGGATTACATATTGCCCGCGGTAAAGAGTCCATAAGGATCTTGCACCAGTATCCGGGTTGGCACACGCTCGGCTTGCTCGAGTTGTTTGGCCTGGTGAGCATCCAGCACGGCATACCTGGAGAGCGAGAGGGCTGGTGTGTTGAGGTGATATGGCGCACGCTGTTTGGGGACGCGCTGTTAGCCTTGTTGCACAATGGTTTTTTCAGGGATGAAAACAACATCTTGCAAATCAAGCGGCAGAGGATGGCAGCGTCGGGCGCTTTGCAGCACGTGCTGCAGCCATATTTCCCGCAATGGGAAAATATCCTGCTTATCCCGGAGATGGCCTTCCGCGAAGGGGTGCATGTTTTCCAAGTGAGGATGGGGGAAGCGTGGCGGCGGGTAACCCTTCGGGACGATTACAGCATGGCTGACCTGGCACAGGTGATCCTGGATGCTTTTGGGGTTGCTGGTGATCACCGGTACAAGTTCCAATACTGGGATCGCTTTGGTGTGAGGCGAGGCATCACCCACCCCCAGTGGGTCATTGCAGAATGCCCAGCCGATGAGACGCTGGTAGGAAGTGTACCACTCAAGGTAGGTCAGGTGATGGAATGTGTGTTTGACTTTCACTGGCAGGAGTTTCAAGTGATCTTGGAACGGGTAGATCCGTTCGAAATGGTCAATGGAGGCCCAACGGTTTTGGACGGCTTTGGAGAGCTGCCGGGCGAGCCAAGTGTGGGATGATACATAGCCTGATGGACAGGCCATCTGGATGGCAGTTCTGACCGGTGCTGCTTTCCAAACTGCGAGTATCGGGATGAATAAGTGGATGATGGGCACACGATTATAAAATAGGGCGACGCCCAATTGACAGTATTCGCATCCTGGATTATCATAACGCGACCAGGTAAACTAAGCACCCATACACCTTCGTTTTAAAGATGTCAAAAAAGAAAAAGCATCGCCATTCAATTCAAAGGCGCGAACCGCGCCAGCCAGGCCACCCGGATAGGGACCTGTCTAGCTCTCGCCCGCTCACGCCTGAAGGACTGCGGCAAGATGGGCTGCGCGCCTTCAAGGCCGGCCACTATGCCGCTGCGATCAACGCCTGGGAAAAACTTGACCTGTCTGATAGCGCTCTGGCGGCAGCGTTGGCAGAAGCTCACTTCAGGCGAGTTGCCGCTGCCGGCCTGGAGTCAGGCTCATTGCCGGACCTGGAACGCGCCAGTGCCCTCGTCCCGGCCGATCCCATTTACGCCTATTACCTTGGGCTGGCTTTTCACAAAACGGGCCGAGTGGCCGAGGCCGTCGAAGCCTATCGAGTGGCGGCAGCGAATGGATTATCGCGCCGGGGCGCCGGCCGTGTGATCGCCCTGGCCGCGCTAGAGCTTGACCCCCGGACAGACCTGGCGATCGTGCCCGGCGTCTCGCCGGAAGATCGCCAATGGATCGAGCCATTGGCAAATTTCTTGCAGGGCAAGCCGCAGGCGCAGCCGTCTCAATCGCTGCTGGGCGGAATCACCGAACGTCTCGAGCTGACGCGGCCCTCGGCGGCCCAGCAAGTGTTCGATGGCCTGACGCTGCTGGCGGACCAAAAAACAGCCAAGGCGCGCCAGGCGCTCACGAGCATCGAGGGCAAGGGCTTGACGCGCAGTGTCAATGCGGTTCGCTGGTATTACATCGGCGCAAGCGCGGCGCACGCCGGCGACAAGCTCGAGGCTGTCGAAGCCTGGAAGCAAGTTCAACGCCTGCAGCCCGACATGCCCGGTTTGCGCGACAACCTGGCGGCCAGCTATGCTCACCAATCGGCCTCGCAAGCTCAGGCTGGCGATTGGCCGGCCTCGGCGCAAAGCGCATTGGAAGGGCTAGAGGTGCTGCCAGGCGATACGACGTTGAGCCACCTGGCCATAACGGCGCTCGATCGCGCGGCGCGCCAGGCGGCCCAGGCCGGCGATTGGGAGGTCGCAGCCGAGCAGTGGGCCATGGCTCGTCAGGTGTTGGGCATCTTGAGCGGCGGCGGCACTCCCCGCCCTATCCTGCACAACCTGGCCTTGGCCCATGAGGCGCTAGAGGATTGGGAAAACGCCGCCGAAGCCTGGCGCGCCATGCTGCGCACCCAAACTCGAAAGAAAAGCGGCGACAGCTTTAGCCCAGGGCATTGGGCGTGGGTGCGCAAGCACGTGATCGAGTGTTACAAGCAGGCCGGGCAGCCCGACGAAGCCATCACGGTCTCTCGCCAGGC
>JAFGFO010000096.1 GCA_016931085.1 Thermoflexales bacterium | reverse complement strand
GGTCGGGCTGATGCGCTCGATCCCGCACATGGGCCTGCGGGTCAAAGACCGCCTGACCCCCATCCCAGGCACTGTGCCCGATCCCTATTCGATACCGCCCGGCTGCGCTTTTTACCCACGCTGCCCGGCGCCCAAAAGGGCGGCCTGCCAAGAGGCAGTGCCGTTGACCGCTGTAGCTTCCGGGCACGATGTGCGCTGTACGCTGTACCAGTGAGGAAACAAATCTGCCAGTCAGCAAATGCCGACCTTCGGTCGGGGCAAGTCAGCACGAGAGTGATATGGAATCAAGACAAACCTTGCTAGAGGTCAAAAACCTCAAGAAATACTTTCCGATCCACAAGGGCTTTTTTCGCCGGGTGACCGGCCACGTCCGCGCGGTAGATGGGGTGAATTTCTTCATTCGCCAGGGAGAGACGCTCGGCCTGGTAGGCGAATCAGGTTGCGGCAAAACGACCACGGGGCGGGTCGTCCTGCGCGCGATGGAACCCACTGAGGGACAGATCTTTTTTCGGGCGAATGGGGAGATGGCGGACATCACCCAACTGTCCGGGAGCGAGATGAAACCCTACCGGCGCCAGATGCAGATCATCTTTCAGGATCCCTTCTCTTCGCTCAACCCAAGGATGACGGTGATGGACATTGTCAGCGAGCCTTTGCGCATCAACAATGTGACCAAGGGTGACGAGCTCAAAGCGGAGGTGCGGCGGCTGCTCGAGGCGGTTGGGCTTAGAGCGCAGCACATGAATCGCTACCCGTATGCCTTTAGCGGCGGGCAGCGCCAGCGCATCGGCATCGCCCGCGCCCTGGCGTTGCGGCCCAAGCTGATCGTGTGCGACGAGCCGGTCTCGGCCCTGGACGTGTCGATCCAGGCCCAGACACTCAACTTGCTCGAAGATTTGCAAAAAGAGTTCGGGCTGACCTATCTCTTTATCGCCCACGACCTGTCTGTGGTGGAACACATCAGCGACCGGGTCGCCGTGATGTACCTGGGGAATCTCGTCGAGTTGGCGGCGGCCGAGGAGCTATACACCGATCCTTTGCACCCATACACAGAGGCTCTGCTCTCGGCCGTACCCCGCACCGACCCAGACCAGATCACGCAGCGCATCATTCTCCCCGGCGACGTGCCCAACCCGGCCGATCCGCCCCCGGGCTGCAAATTTCATCCGCGTTGCCGTTACGCCAAGGAGATATGCAGCCAGGAGAACCCGGCCTGGCGCGAGCTGAGCGACGATCACTGGGTAGCTTGCCACCTGGCCGACACGCTCAAGCTGATAGGAATCGCTTGATGATCTGATGAAAATGATAAGATTAGGTAAAACCGGGTTGCACGTTTCCAGGGTAGGCTTTGGCGGCATCCCTATCCAACGCCCGAGCGAGGCCGAGGCGATCCGGGTCATACAGCGCTGCCTCGACCTGGGCGTGACTTTCCTCGACACGGCCAATGGCTATACCACTAGCGAAGAGCGCATTGGCCAGGCCATCGCGGGACGGCGCGAGCAGGTCGTCATTGCCACCAAGACGATGGCGCGCGAGCGCGCCACAGCGGAGGAGCACCTGAGCCTAAGTCTGAAACGCTTGAACGTGGAGACGATCGAGCTGTGGCAGTTCCACAACGTCAGCAGCATGGAGGCTTATGAGCAAGTGCTAGGGCCAGGCGGCGCGATGGAAGCCGCTCAGCGAGCGCTGCAAGCCGGCCAGGTGCAGCACATCGGCATCACCAGCCACTCGATGGATGTGGCCCTCAAAGCGGTGGCCAGCGGGCACTTTGAGACGATCCAATTCCCGTTCAACTTTGTCACCGACGAGGCGGCTGAGAAACTCGTACCCCTGGCCCGGGAACACGACGTGGGCTTCATCGCCATGAAACCGATGGGCGGCGGCTTGCTGGACGATGCCAGCCTGGCCATCAAGTACCTGCTGCAGTTTGAGAACGTCGTGCCCGATCCCGGCATGGAAAAGATCGAAGAAATTGAGGAAATCGCGGCCATAGTCGCCGGCTCATGGCAGCTTGCCCCCCAGGAATGGCAAGCGATAGAGCGTATCCGGGCAGAAGTAGGCACGCGCTTCTGCCACCGCTGCGAGTACTGCCAGCCGTGCCCCCAGGGCATCAGCATCCCCACCGTGCTGCACATACGCAGCTTTTGGAAGCGATTCCCGGTTGAAAGGATGATCACCGGCTTTGTAGCCGAAGCCATTGCAGGCGCCAAAAATTGCAGCGAGTGCGGCGAGTGCGAGACCAAGTGCCCGTATCACTTGCCGATTCGGGAAATGATCGCCGAGAACATCGCGTTCTACGAAACCACCTTTGGAGTAAAAGTGTGAAGCCCCCAGGTGACCACTATAGAAAGGAAAATGCCATGACTAAAGACAACACAAAACAACATGAACTGCACGCAGGCATGGCCGATCAGGTCTGGTCGGTTCGGATGGCCGATTCGGCCATCAAGCGGAACCGGGTGGTGTCGGATAGATGGCACTACGAGGCTGGGGTGATACTGTCAGGCATCCGGCAAGTGTGGCTGAAAACGAGCCAAAGCCAGTACTATGACTATATCAAGGCAAGCCTGGACGAGCTTGTAGACCACGAAGGTACTATTCGGACCTACCGCCTCGAAGAATATAACCTGGATCAAATCAACGAGGGGAAACTGCTCTTTTTCTTGTACGATCAAAGCGGCGACGAGCGCTACATAAAAGCCGCTCGATTGCTGCGCGAGCAGTTGCGGACCCAGCCCCGCACGAGCCAGGGTGGGTTCTGGCACAAGCAAATCTATCCCCACCAGATGTGGTTAGACGGCATCTACATGGCCTGCCCCTTTTACGCCGAGTTTGCCAGGCGCTTTGACGAGCCGCGCAGTTTTGACGATATCGCCCTGCAAATCAGCCTGATCGAGAAACACACCCGCGAGCCTAAGAGCGGCTTGCTCTACCACGCCTGGGACTCGAGCAAAAGCCAGGCGTGGGCCGACCCCAAAACCGGCCGCTCGCCCCATTTCTGGGGGCGCGCCATGGGCTGGTACGCCATGGCAATCCCAGACGTGCTGGATCACTTTCCTCAAGACCATCCAGAGCGGGGCAAGCTCATCTCGATCTTTCAGAGGCTGGCGGCGGCGATCACCGCCGTCCAGGACGAGTCGAGCGGCGTGTGGTACCAGATCCTGGATCAGGCCGGGCGGGATGGCAACTACCTGGAAGCTTCAGTTTCCTGCATGTTCGTCTATGCCCTGGCCAAGGGAGTTAGATGTGGCTACCTCGACAGAAAGTACCTGGACGTAGCCAGGCGAGGGTACAAGGGCATCCTGGAGCAGTTTGTGCGAGTCGATGAGGCTGGATTGGTCAACCTGGAGAGGATTTGCAGCGTAGGGGGGCTGGGTGGCCAGCCGTACCGGGACGGATCGTTCGAATACTATATCAGCGAAAAAATCATGGCTAACGACTACAAGGGCGTCGGTGCGTTCGTCCTGGCCAGCATCGAGGTGGAGATGAGCCAATGACAACAATCAATTTACGTGTTGTGCGAAGTGTTCTTCGCCGAGGTCGCGGGAGTGGCTCTGAGCCGCCAGCGCATACCGGTCGCCGTGGAAGGCATGGGGCAAGGGCAAGTCAGCCGCCTGATGTTTGATCAGGCTCAGGCGACATCAAGAAATGGCGTGCTATTAAGATGATAGATAGACGGTTCACCATCGGCTACCTGGCACCCAATGTGTCGGATAGTATCGGCCTGTCCCGCTGGCATGGCGTCCTCGACGCGGCCCAGGAACAAGACGTCAATCTCATCTGCTTCTCCGGCTCTTACTGGCGCGATTCTGGCCCGCAGGGACAAGCCAACGTGATCTACGAGCTAATCGACCCGGGTCAGTTGGACGCCATCGTCCTTGGCAACATCGTCCAAGAGGACAAGGTTAACCGCGACGAGTTCGAAAACTTTTCCAAACGCCGCTTTCGCGTCCCGCTAGTCAGCATGCGCAAGATGTTAGAAGGGATTCCCTACGTCCCATTAGACGATTACCAGGGCGTGCGAGAGGCGATGGCTCACCTGATCGAAGTACACGGGCTCAGCCGGATTGCTTTCCTACGCGGTCCCAAAGGGCACCCCTACGCCTTGGCGCGATACCAGGCTTATATGGATGTCTTGAAAGAATACGGTTTGCCCTTCAGGCCGGAACTCGTATCACCTCCCAGTGGGTGGAATGAAGCGTCAGCCCGGGTGCTGCTGGATGAGCGCAAGCTATCTCCGCCGGCTGATTTTGAGGCAGTGATAGCAGCCAACGACCGCAAGGCGCTCAACGCATTGAGGCTATTTCAAGCGCGAGGAATGCGAGTGCCTGGCGACGTGGCCGTCGTAGGGTTCAACGACGACGCGGAGGCCAAGGTTTCCACTCCCCCCTTGACATCGGTAGCCATCCCGTTCTACGAGCAGGGGCGGCCATTGGTCAAGATGCTGCTGGCACTCTTGGAGGGCAAAAAGGCGCCAGAGCAGGTTACCTTGCCCACTCGCCTGGTCGTGCGCCAATCGTGTGGTTGTATGGCCCCGGCCGTAGCACAGGCGGCGGCAAAGCCGGTGGAGGCGGGTCAGGAGGATCTCGAGACAGCCTTGATCAGGCAGCGAGAGGATATCCTGGCCGAGGTCGCACATGAGGCCGGCAGCCTCAAAGATGTCCCCGAACAGGCAGCGCAGTTGCTGGATGCTTTCACTAGCACATTCACAGCCAACGCAAAAGACGGTTCCACGGACGTTTTTCTGTCTACCCTGGATGACATCTTGCACCAGGTGGCATCCAAAGATGGCGACGCGGCCGCCTGGCAGGGAGCCATATCGGTGCTGTGGCGGCGGCTGCTCCCCTATCTTGCTGACGGTGACGTCTTGGCACGCGCTGATGGACTTTGGCACCAGGCTCGCGTGATGATTGGAGAAACGGCCGAACGCGCGCGGATGCGCCAGATGCTGCAGGCTAACCAATGGGCCGAGGTACTGCGTGAGGTTGGAGCAACCCTGATCACCACTTTTGACATGGAAAGCTTGATCGATGTGCTGGCCGAGGGCCTGCCGCGCCTGAACATCCCCAGCGCTTTTCTTTGCCTATATGAGAATCCACACGCCCCAACCGAATGGTCCAAGCTGTTCCTGGCCTATACCGAGGAGGGGCGTATCGAGTTGCAAGCCGGCGAGATCCGCTTCCCCTCGACGCAATTGATACCAGAAAGGTTTTGGCCCACGAAACGGGTTACCTTCGTCATCGAGCCGCTCTACTTCCAGGAGCGCCAGATCGGTTTTGCACTGTTTGAGGTAGGACCTCGCGAGGGGGGTGTCTACGACGCGCTGCGCGGGAGCATCAGCAGTGCGCTGCAGGGTGCGATGCTTTCGCTGGAGCGCCAGCGCACAACGGCAGCGTTGGAAAAGGCCTACGTCGAATTAGAGCGCTTCAATCAGCAACTAGAACAGATGGTAGAGGAGCGCACAGCCGAACTCCAACGCGCCTACGAGCAATTGGAACAATTGGATCGCAACAAATCTGACTTTATCGACATTGCTGCCCACGAACTGCGCACTCCGCTGACCGTCGTGCGAGGCTATACCGAGATGCTGCGCATCAATCCGACCATCGTGGCCGACGCCTCCCTGAACGAAACCCTGGGAGGAATGTTGAATGGGATGAAACGCTTGCACCAAGTTGTCAACAGTATGCTGGACGTGGCGCGCATCGATAGCCAGGCGCTTGATTTGCGCCTGGCGACTGTGGACATCACCCTGTTGATTAGACACATCCCGGACGAGCTCAGGACAGCGCTTGAAGAACGTCGGTTAACCATGCAGTTAAAAAACTTGGAAGGCATGCCGACCATCCTGGCCGACGCGGATTTGCTGCACAAGGTATTTTACAACCTGATCGTCAACGCCATCAAGTACACTCCAGATGGAGGCGAGATCACCATCGCCGGGCGCTGCATCAGCGATGAGCACTTGGGAGAATGTGTTGAGGTGACTGTGAGCGACACAGGCGTCGGCATTGACCCCGAATACCACAAGTTGATCTTTGAAAAGTTTCACCAGACGGGCAAGGTAGCCTTGCACTCGTCCGGAAAGACCAAGTTCAAAGGCGGCGGGCCAGGCTTGGGCTTGGCCATTGCCCGCGGCATTGTGCAGGCACACAATGGGCGTATCTGGGTGGAAAGCGAGCGGCACGACGAGGCGAGCTGCCCGGGCAGTTGTTTCCACGTCCTGTTACCCTTGCCGGGGCCAAGACATACGGCCCCTCAGCCAGTTGATGGACAGCGGTGAAGTCTATGAAACTTGATATGAATACTACAAGCGTCACATCTCATGCCAGGCACGCTGAGAGGCCCACCATTGCCTACCTGGCACCCAATATATTTGACAATGTCAATGGGACTCGGTGGCATGGTGTGATCGATGCTGCCCAAGAGCGAGACATCAATCTCATCTGCTTCCCAGGATCGTATTGGCACGATTCTAAATCCAATGGGCAGGCCAATGCGATCTATGATCTGGTCAATACCGAAAACATGGCCGGCCTGGTGCTGGGAAACATCGTGCGAGAAGATATGGTCGACCTCGACGAGTTTAGAAACTTTTACGAGCGCCATCTTCACGTGCCTACGGTTAGCATACGACAGACATTGAAGGAAATCCCCTACATTCACCTGGATAACTACAGAGGGATGCGCGAGATCGTTGCCCATCTTATCGAGGTTCACGGGCTTCGCCGCATCGCTTTCCTGCGTGGGCCTGAGGATCATCCCTACGCGCAGGAACGCTATCAGGCCTACCTGGATGCACTGGAGGAATATGGGCTGCCCTTCGAGCAGAACATTATCACCCCACCCAGCGGCTGGAATCAACCAGCCATACAGGTGCTGCTAGACGAGCGTCGGCTGTCCCCTCGGGTTGATTTTGAGGCAGTCGTGGCGGTCAATGACATCAAGGCCATAGATGCATTGGAGACATTTCAGGCTCGGGGAATTCGGGTTCCCGATAACGTAGCTATCGTGGGATTCAACGACGACGCGAAGAGCAGGGTTACTCTCCCCCCCTTGTCGTCGGTGGCCTTGCCATTCTACGAACAGGGGCGGCGGGCCGTTGAGATGCTGCTGGATTTGACCGGAGACAAGCCGTTGCCTGAGCAAGTGTCTCTGCCAGCGCATTTGATGGTGCGCCAGTCGTGTGGTTGTATGCCTGCCGCAGTAGCACAGGCGGCGACAGAGCCGGTTCGAGCGAGAGCCGACGTTCTCGGGGCCGAGACACTCGTGGCCGCCTCGACCGCACAGCGAGAAGAGATACTGACCGGTATACGCCAGTCCCTTCATGGTATTGAGGACGACTCGACCACGATGTGGGCGGAGCAATTGCTGGACAGTTTTGTGGCCCAAGTACACGGGACATCACCAGACAGTTTTTTGCTTGTATTAGACAGTAAGCTGCGGCAGACGGCAGCGGCCAACAGCGATGTACACGCGTGGCAAGAACTGATACCCGCCATGCGCCGTCACTTGCAGCCCTACCTTGGTGATGACGCGCTGTTGTTGCAGGCCAATAATCTTTGGCAGCAAGCCTACGTGATGATCGGGGAAATGGCGACGCTAGCCGAGAAGCGCCGGGTGTCGCAAGCCGAGCAGCAGGCCCGGATATTGCACGAAATCAGCGAAGGGCTCATCACAACCTTCGACGTGAAGGAACTCATGGAGGTGGTGGCCGAGGGACTGCCACAAATGGGCATCCCTAGCTGTTACCTTTCGCTGTACGAAAATCCTCACGCCCCCGCCGAGTGGTCAGAATTGTGCTTGGCCTACGACAAGGAGAGAGGGGGCAAACTCAAAGTCGATCAAACTCGCTTCCCTTCTTCCCAGTTGACGCCAGAAGGGCTGCTACCTCAAAGGCGGTTCAGCTTTGTGGCTGCACCCCTCTATTTCCAGGAGACCCAGATCGGCTTTGTTCTATTTGAGGTAGGGCCACGAGATGCAAACGTCTACGAGGTGCTGCGCGGAGAGCTTTCCAGTGCACTGCAGGGAGCACTGATCCTGCGAGCACGCCAGCAGGCAGATGAAGCCTTGGAGAAAGCCTATCTCGAGGTAGAACAGCAAGTCAAGATAAGGACAAGCGAACTAGAGCACGAGACCGCCGAACGCATGCAAGCACAGCAGGAGAATTTGCGCTTGCAACAGGAGATCATCGATGCGCAAAAACAGGCCATCGAGGAACTCACCACTCCCATTATTCCTGTCATGGATCGCATTATCGTCATGCCGCTCATCGGCAGCATCGACACACTCCGCGCCAAAGACATCATGCGCGCCTTGATGGCAGGTATTCGAGAACACCAAGCGCAAGTGGTCATCCTCGATATCACCGGCGTGCCTGTCGTCGACACTGGTGTAGCGAATCACCTGAACAAGGCCATCCAGGCCGCGCGCTTGAAGGGGGCGCGGCCTATCGTCACCGGCATGTCTGAGGCCGTAGCCGAAACAATTGTCGACCTTGGGGTCGACTGGGGTGGAGTCGAGACCTTGGCCGATTTACAGACTGGCCTGCGAGCCGCGTTGGCTGCGATGGGGCTATACATCACATAGTTTTTGCTTTCGCCGCGAGCTTGGCGAATGATTTGGAATCACAAGATAAGACTCTAGGAGGTACACATGAAATACTTTGCATCGTTAGAAACCAAGACAGGGTTGAACACCCTAGCCCACAATCCATGCCGGCTGTTGGGGTTTGAGCTGCTCAAGCTGGCGGCCGGCGAGCAATTCTCGGCCCAGACAGGCCAACGCGAGGTGCTGGCGGTGATCATGGGCGGCAAGGCCAGCTTTGAGGCTGGCGGCAAGCGCTTCGACCAAGTCGGCGCCCGGCCCAATGTGTTTGCCGGCAAGCCACATTCCGTCTATCTGCCGGCCGGCATCGAGTACCGCATCACGGCCGAGGGGCCGGTCGAGATCGGCCTGGCCAGCGCGCCCAGCGATCTGGCCACACAGCCCTACGTCATCGGCCCGGACAAGGTAACCAACGGCGTGTGGGGCGCGGCCAATTTCAAGCGCTATTTTCACCAGATCCTGACCCAGGCCGGGCAGCCCGAGCTGCCCGCCCGGCGGCTGATCGTCGGCGAGACCTTTACGCCCAGTGGCAACTGGAGCACCTACCCGCCGCACAAGCACGAGGTGGACGATCTGCCCCGCGAGGCCTACCACGAGGAAATGTATTTCTTCAAGCTCAACCCGGCCGACGGTTTCGGCATGTGCCACTATTACAACGGGCAGGGAGAAGAGGAAAACTTTAGCGTGCGCGACAACACGATCATGATGGCCCCCACCGGCTACCACTGCGTCGTCAGCGCGCCGGGCTACACCACCTATTACATGTGGTTCCTGGCCGGCGAGCACCGGGTCCAAGCCACAGCGGATGACCCCGCCCTGGGCTGGGTGAGCCGCACTGTGCCTATGTTGAAGGAATTGGGACACTGAAATATAGCCACGAATGTCACCAATGGGACGATAGCCCCCTTCGGGGCTCCGAAGAAGCGGATGACACGAATTGGGTCAAAGGCTGGCTTTTAAGAAAAAGCAGACATTCGTGAAATTCGCCCCGAAGGGGATTCGTGTCATTCGTGATTTATGAGGTAAAAAATGAGCGTACTAGACTTGTTTCGATTAGACGGAAAAGTGGCCCTGGTCACCGGCGCGGGACGGGGCCTGGGCCAGGCTTTTGGCGTGGGACTGGCCGAGGCCGGCGCGGACGTCGCCGGCCTGGACGTGATCTCGCGCGACGAGACGCGCGCCCAAGTTGAAGCGCTGGGGCGGCGTTTTCTGTCGCTCGAGTGCAATTTGCGACAAGCCCCCGTGGCCCAGTTGAACGAGCTTGTGGGGCAGGTGGCCAACGAGCTGGGGCGCTTGGATATCTTGGTCAACAACGCCGGCATCATCCGCCGAGCGCCCGCGCTCGAATTCAGCGAGCAGGATTGGGACGACGTGATCCAGATCGATCTCAAGGCGCTCTTTTTCCTCTCGCAGGCGGCGGCGCGGGTGATGGCCAGGCAAGGCGGCGGCAAAATCATCAACGTCGCCTCCATGCTGTCGTTCCAAGGCGGCATCCTGGTGCCCTCGTACACGGCAGCCAAGAGCGGTGTGGCCGGCCTGACACGGGCGCTGGCCAACGAGTGGGCCGCCCAGGGCATCCACGTGAACGCCATCGCGCCGGGCTACATGGCCACCGACAACACCGCTCCCCTGCGAGCCGACCCACAGCGGAGCCAGTCTATCCTGGGCCGCATCCCGGCCGGGCGGTGGGGTGAGCCGGCCGACCTGATGGGTATAGTTGTGTTCCTGGCCTCGGCCGCTTCGGACTATATGCACGGCGCGATCGTGCCAGTAGACGGTGGGTGGTTGACCCGATAGGCCCGTAGGGGTGAAAATTTTTAATCACGAATCCCCTTCGGGGCCAATTGACTCAAACGGATAACACAAATCGGGCTAAACGTCAAAAACATTCGTGACATTCGTATATTCGCGTCATTCGTGATTTGTTTTCGGAGCAGATTATGAAAATAGTAACTTTTGGCGAAGTCATGCTGCGGCTGTCGCCGCCAGGCTTTTTGCGCTTTGGGCAGGCTCGCTCGTTCGACGCAATCTACGGCGGGGGCGAGTCCAACGTGGCCGTGTCACTGGCCCATTTTGGCCTGCCGGTCGACCACGTCACCCGTTTACCGGCCAATGAGTTGGGCGACGCCTGCATCCAGTTCCTGCGCCAGTACGGCGTGGGGGTGGACAAGATCGTGCGCGGCGGCGAGCGGCTGGGCATCTATTTTCTCGAAATGGGCGCGGCCCAACGCGGCAGCAAGGTCGTTTATGACCGGGCCGGCTCGGCCATCGCCACCATCCAGCCGGGAATGATCGACTGGAAAAGCGTCTTTAGCGGTGCCGACTGGTTCCACTGGACGGGCATCACCCCGGCCATCTCGGAGGGCACGGCCGCGGTCTGCCTGGAAGCAGCGCAGACAGCCCACGAGATGGGGCTGACCGTCTCGTGCGATTTGAACTATCGCAAGAACTTGTGGAAGTGGGGCAAAAAGGCCGGCGAGGTGATGCCGGAGTTGGTGCGTTCCTGTGACGTGGCGATAGGCAATGAGGAAGACGCCGAGAAGGTCTTTGGCATCAAGGCCCAAGAGGCCGACGTGACGGGCGGCAAGGTCGAGGCCGAGTCGTACGTCACCGTGTGCGAAGCACTGGCCGAGCGCCTGCCTAACCTAAAGACCATCGCCATCACGCTGCGCGGCTCGGTGTCGGCCAGTCACAACACGTGGAGCGCGATCCTGTGGCAAGCCGGCCGGATTTACACCGCGCCGCGCTACGACATCACCCCAATTGTAGACCGCGTGGGCGGCGGCGACAGCTTTGGCGCCGGCCTGATCTATGGCCTGCACACCTACCAGGACATCCAACAGGCCCTCAACTTTGCCGTGGCCGCCTCCTGCCTCAAGCATTCTATCACGGGTGACTTTAACCTGGTGAGCGTGGCCGAGGTTGAGAAACTGATGGCGGGCGACGCCTCGGGGCGCGTGTCGCGCTGAAATCGGAAACTAAAAGGATCAGAAAATGGCAAAGTACACGAGAATGCAAGTCCTCAACACCATGCTCGAACAGGGCCTGGTACCGGTGTTTTACAACCCTGACGTGCAAGTGGCCAAGCAAATCGCCGCGGCCTGCCAGGCCGGCGGGGCCCGCCTGGTCGAGTTCACCAACCGGGGAGATTTTGCCTTCCAGGTCTTTAACGAGCTGTCGCAGCACGTGGCCAAGAATGCACCCGGCCTCATCTTGGGCGTTGGCTCTATCGTAGACGCCCCGACAGCCGCGCTGTACATCGCCGCCGGGGCCAACTTTGTGGTAGGGCCGGTGCTCAACCCCGAGGTGGCCCGGCTGTGCAACCGGCGCAAGGTCGCCTACATGCCCGGCTGCGGCAGCGTCTCTGAAATCTCGCAGGCTGAAGAGCTGGGGGTAGAGATCGTCAAGATCTTTCCTGGCAAAGAAGTGGGTGGGCCGGGCTTTGTCAAAGCCGTGTTGGGACCTTGCCCTTGGACGCGCATCATGCCCACCGGCGGCGTGGACGCCACCCAAGAAAGCCTGCGCGCCTGGTTCGAGGCCGGGGTGGCCTGCGTAGGGATGGGCTCCAAGTTGATCACCAAAGAGTTGGTAGCTGCCGGCGATTGGGAGGCCATCTCAGCCAAGGTCTCCCAGGTGCTGGCCCGGATCCAGGACGTCAGGCGATGAAAGTAGGCGAAAGATCCGAAAACGCGGCCGAGGACCGGCTGCGTTTCCTTCAACAGATCGGCGCAGATGGCGCCAGCATCTGGGCCTCGGCCTGTCCCGCCTACGCCGAGCGGTGCTCTCTCAGCGCGGACGAGGTCCTGGAGATGCGCCGGCGTTTTGAAAAATACGAACTGGAGCTGACGGGTATCGGCTTGGGCGGTGAGTGCATCAAAAACCAACTACTGGGGCTGCCCGAACGCGATCGGGAAATCGAAAATGTCTGCCGGACGATACGCAGCATCGGCCAGGCCTACGCAGATGGCGCGCCTGCCCCGGTCGTCATCATCGACCAGCGCACCACCTACTGGGCCAAAGGTGGCCCGTGGTGGCACCCTGGCTATGAAAGGCTCCCGCTTGGCAGAGGGGGCACACACCTGACCAGCTTTGATGCCGGGCGTATCAAGGGCGAGCTGGATGACAAGCCGGCTGGCGAGGTCTCCAACGCAGAGGTATGGGCCCGCATCGCCTACTTTTACGAGCGAATCGTGCCGGTGGCCGAAGAGGCCAGGGTCAGGCTGGCCACTCATCCTGATGACCCGCCTATGGCGTACTACCGTGGCGTCCACCAGGCGCTCATCAACCTGGAGGGGCTGAAGCGACTTGTCGAATTGGTGCCTAGCGCGTATAATGGGCTCTTGCTGTGCCTGGGATGCATGCAAGAGGCCGGCGAAAACGTCCCACAGGTCATCCGTTACTTGGGAGAGAGGAAAAAGATCTTTTACGTCCATTTTAGAAACGTGGTGGGTACAGTGCCCAGCTACACGGAAACCTTCCCCCACCAAGGTGACGGGAACATGGTCGCCAATCTCAAGGCGTTGAAAGAGGTGGGCTATGACGGCTACCTTGTGCCAGACCACCATTTTGGCTTCAGCGGCGACAGCGATTGGGCTCACTGCAGCCGGGCCTGGCAGGTGGGCTACGCCAGGGGCTTGATGCAGGCATTGGGGTTTCGGGAATAGGGAGTAGGAAGTAAGGAGTAAGAAGTATGCCAGCTTTAAAATACGACGATATGCCGGTGCAAAAAATACGCGAACGAGTCAAGCGGCGGCTTGGGCATACCGATAACTTGATGATCACCGTCATGGACTTTGACGACGGTCCCAAGGGGCAGCCGGATCCCCCCCACTCCCATCCCCACGAGCAAGTCTCTTACGTGGTAGACGGGGAGATTGTCGTTGTATTGGACGGCCAGCCGACCCCATTGAAGGCTGGAGACGTGTTCCTGGTGCCGCCAGGTGTGCCTCATTCGATCCAGCAACTGACGGCGCACGTCCGGCTGGTGGATTGCTTCACACCCATCCGGGAGGATTTTCTCGGGTAGGGGCGCGGTGAGCGCGCCCTTACAAAAGGATAGACATATGATCGGTCAAAAGTGGCAATCTGAAATTCGTCCGTTCAAGGATGACAAGACCGGGCGGACCGTCCGGCAGTTGACGTCGGTTGGCAACAACATTCATCTTTATTTCACCGAGAACTCGTTCGATGCGCACAAAAATGAGATCATCTTCCTGTCTGATCGCGCCTCTGGCGAGGATCGAGCGCCGCACGAGGACTCATTCTACAATCTGTTCCGCATGGATCTCGGCACGGGCGAGATTGTACAACTGAGCGACGAAGCCGAACCCGTGGGCAGGGTCACCAAGACACCCGACAGCCGCATCGTGGTTTACGCCGCTGGCAACAAGATCAAGAAACTCGATACCGCAAGTGGTCAAACTACCCTGCTGTACGAGGAAGTGGGGAATTACACCATCGGCTCTCCTTCGATCAGCGCCAACCGGCGTTACATCGCTTTCTGCCGCAACGAGAACGTCGACGTCCCCCGCGGGCCAAACTACACCGGTTTCAAAGAAAGCTTTTACCTGATCAAGGACGGCCGCATCAGCCTAGCCTATCTCGACGGTTCCGGCTGCTTCGACGTCTTCAAGGACACCCATTGGCTGGGGCACTTTCAATTTTGTCCAGACGATGGCACGCTGGGCAGCTTTTGCCACGAGGGGCCCTGGCACCTGGTTACCCAGCGCATATGGCTGCTCGATTTTGTCTCACGCGAAGCCCGGCCCTGCTTTCGCCAGGACGAGCACGACTCGGTGGGGCACGAATTCTGGACCCGTGACGGGCACCTCTTTTTCGACAACCGCGGCCCCGGTCACGACGGGACGATCACATCGGACCGCACCCAGGCCGTGGCTGTAGACATTGCCGTAAAACAGGCCACCATGATCCCCTTTGTGGGGCTGGCCGACCGGCACGGGAACGTGGTCAAGCGGATCGATATGCCCTACTACTGCAATCATTATCACGCGAACCCAGATCACACCGTGTTGGTCGGCGACGACGTGGACGAGCTGGTGCTGATCGACATTTCCGGCACACAGGCCAAGCTAGAAGTGCTTTGCCAGCACAAGACTTCTTGGCATACTCACTCTGCCCACTGCCATCCCACCTGGAGTTGGGACGGGCGCCGTATCCTGTATGCCTCAGACACCGGAGGGCGGGTGAATCTCTACCTTGTTGAGCCGTAGGGGCAGGCCCCTGTGCCAGCCCTCTTGGGCGACCACAGGGGGTCGCCCCTACGGAGAGGCTATTTTCGGAGCAGCGACATGAAAGCAGGCATTCTTTATAACGATCGTGACATTCGCCCGGGCGATGCACCTGACCCGCGCGTCAAAGCGGACGAGATCCTGATCGAGACCGCTTACGCGGGCATTTGCGGCACAGACTTGCACGTCTACCGCGGCGAGTTTCACGAGCGGGTCACGTGTCCCGCCATCCTGGGGCACGAGTTTGGGGGCATCGTCCAAGAAGTGGGCCAAGACGTCAAGGCATTCCAGGTTGGCGACCGGGTCGTGGTGGACCCGATCATCTCTTGCCACGCCTGCCCGGCCTGCCTGTCAGGCCATCTCAACGCCTGCCGCACGCTCAAGTTGCTGGGGATCGACCTGGACGGCGGGTTCGGGCAGTACGTCGCCGCGCCCGTCAGTCACGTCTACCGGCTGCCCGACAGCATCCCGATGGCGTATGCGCCGATGGTCGAGATGTACGGCCTGGGACATCACGTCCTACAGCGCGGGCAGGTACAGCCGGGAGAAGTTGTGGCCATCCTGGGCGCAGGTAAATTGGGGCTGTCCGTGCTCGACGTCCTGTGCCACAGCGCCAACGCTACGACGACGATTGTCACCGATCTCCAGTCTTTCCGGCTGGAGACGGCACGCAAGCTGGGCGCAGAGTATGTCATCGACATCACCCAAGAGGACCCGGTCGAGCGAGTGATGGAAATTACCCAGGGGACAGGCGTGGACTGCGTGATCGAGGCGGTCGGCCACTACCACCTGGCTGAAAGGCGAGGAGCACCGCTGGCGCAGGCGGTCAAGATGATTCGCACGGCGGGGCGGGTTGTCACGGCCGGCCTGGGTGAGCAATTGTCCGCCGTACATTTCAAGACGCTCGTGATCAAAGAGGCGCAGATCATCGCCTCGCGCGTGACGCTGGGCGAGTTCCCGCGCGCCTTGCGCCTGATGGCCAAAGGGCTGCTGCACCCCGAGCTGCTGGTCACACACCAGGTGGCCATGCAGGATGTCACAGCGGCATTCGAACAAGTGGATCGCGATGAGCCCAGCACGCTCAAGGTTGTATTAGATGTCAAAAAAGTGGTGTAAAATAAAGTTGGGACAGCGATGAACTATCATTCGCTTGGCAAAAGTGACATCTCCGTATCTGCCCTGGCTATGGGTTGCTGGGCCTTGGCTGGCGATGCGACCTGGGGGCCGCAGGATCAAGCCCAATCCACGGCCACCGTCAGGGCCGCGCTAGACGCCGGCGTGAATTTCTTCGACACGGCCGAAGGCTATGGCGGCGGCGATTCGGAGTTGGCGCTCGGGCAGGCTTTGGCCGGTCGCCGGCACGCGGCCGTGATCGCCACCAAGGTGAGCCGCGCCGGCCTATCAGGCAGCCAGGTGCTGCTGGCATGCGAGCGCAGCTTGCAGCGGCTTCAGACCGATTATATCGACTTGTACCAAATCCATTGGCCTAGCCGCACGGTCCCCCTCGACGAGACACTGGAAGCGCTTGAAAGGCTGCGCGAGCAAGGCAAAATACGCGCTGCCGGCGTTTGCAACTTTGGCGTTCAAGACCTGACCGAGCTGTTGCAAGTCGCTCAGGTCGAGACGAACCAACTGCCCTACAGCCTGCTCTGGCGCGCGATCGAGGACGAAATCAAGCCCAAGTGCGTGGAGGCAGGCGTCGGGATCCTGTGTTATAGCTCGCTGGCTCAAGGGCTGCTGAGTGGCAAGTTCTCCTCGCCTGACGAGGTGCCGGAGGGGCGAGCGCGCACCAGGTTCTTTTCAAAGGAGAGGTCTCAGGCTCGCCATGGCGAGGCCGGCTGTGAAGCCGAGACCTTTGCAGCCATCGAACGGATACGCCACATCTGCGGCGCGCTCGGCCAGCCGATGGCCAAGGTGGCCCTGGCATGGCTGCTCTATCAAGAAGGCGTAAGCGCCGTCATCGCCGGGGCACGCAGCCCAGCCCAAATTCAAGAGACAGCTCAAGCGACCGAGCTGGAACTGCCAGCCGAGCTCGTCGACGAATTGAGCCAGGCAACGGACGATCTCAAGCAGAAACTAGGTCCTAACCCAGACATGTGGCAATCGGAGAGCCGCTTCCGTTAAGGGGAACACCTATGGACACACCATGGCAGCTTTTCAAGCAAGCGGCCCACTTGGGCCAGCCGGAACGCATCCCGGTCGGGCTGATCGTGGACAGTCCCTGGCTGCCTGGCTACGCCGGGCTGGACACGCGGGATTACTTTCTCTTCCCAGACAAGTGGCTGGAGATCAACCTGGCTCTATTGAAACGCTTTCCAGACGCCGTGTGGATCCCGGGCTTTTGGGTGGAATATGGTATGGCAGCCGAGCCGTCGGCCTTTGGGGTCAAGCTGCACTTTCATTCGGATCGCCCCCCCTCGGTCGAGTCGGTGGTCACCGACCTGGCCTTCTGGACCAACGCCAAGCCGGCTGACCCGCACGAAGATGGACTGATGCCATTGGTGCTCCGTCTTTACAAGGTGATGGACGAGCGTCTGCAAGCCGAGGGCCTGGGCATCAAGATGGTCGCGGCCCGCGGGCCCATGACTTTGGCCGCTTGGTTGGCCGGCCCGATAGCCTTGATGAAAGGGGTTGCCAAAAATCCCGATGCGGTCTCCAAAATCCTGGACATGTTGACCACGACCATCATCCGTTGGCTGCACGCTCAACTGGAGGCACTCCACCAGCCGGAAGGCATCCTGCTGCTCGACGATATCGTCGGCATGGTGTCCAAGCAGCATTATGAGACGCTCATCCAGCCTCACCTGCGCCGCATCTTTGACGAATTCGATGGGCTGCTTCGCATCTACCACAACGACACCCCGTGTCCGCACCTGCTGGGGAGCCTGACCGAGGCCAATTTTGATGTTTTCAACTTCAGCCACGAGACAGACATTGGCCTGGTCAAGGCTAAAATGGGACACCGGGTGGCCCTGATGGGCAACGTCCCACCTCTTGCGATGGGAGTGAACGGAACACCTGCCGAGGTAGCCCAATGGGCCAGGGATTGCCTGGCAAAGGGGGCACCGGGCGGCGGGATGATCCTCTCCTTTGGCGGAGGCGTATCGCCAGAAACTCGGCCCGAAAACATCGACGCCATGCTTGCCGCTGCCCGCGAGTGGGAGCCAAGCGGTGCATAAGCTGGAATCTCGAGAGTGGAGAAGATAACGATGGATTCATTATTCTGTTCAGACCCCGATCACTATTTCGACCCGGAGCCAGCTCAACGCCGCACGGCGCGGGAACTGTACGAATCAGTTACCGGCCTGCCGCTCATCTGCCCACACGGGCACGTGGAGCCCCGGCTTTTCGCCAGCCAGGACGCCACTTTGGGCACGCCCGCCGAGCTGCTGATCATCCCGGACCACTATGTCTTCCGCATGCTCTATTCCCAGGGGGTGCCGATGGAAGCCATGGGCGTCCCTCGCGTCGACGGCGGGCCGGTCGAGCAGGATCACCGCAAGATTTGGCAGACTTTTGCCCAGAACTATCATCTCTTTCGTGGCACACCCAGCGGCCTCTGGCTGTGCACCGAATTGCATCAAGTGTTTGGCATTCAAGAAAAGCTCAGTGAAACCACGGCCCAGGCTATCTACGACCAAGTGATGGAGAAACTTGCGTCGGCCGAATTCCGCCCGCGAGCGCTCTTTGAGCGCTTCAACATCGAGGTGCTGTGCACTACCGACGCGGCCACCGACCAGCTATCCCACCATCAGGCTATCCGGCAATCCGGCTGGAAGGGTGACATCCGCCCCACCTTCCGTCCCGACGCTTTGATCAACTTGCTGGCGCCAGGCTGGCGAGACAACATCAATGCCCTGAGTGACGTGAGTGGCATCGCCGTCCATTCGTACGAGAGCTTTATCCAGGCTTTGGAGGAACGGCGTGCTTTCTTCAAGGCGGCAGGCGCCAAGGCCACCGACCACGCGGCTGAAACGGCTTACACGGCCGAGTTGAGCGCGTTCGAGGCCGAGGCTATTTTTCAACGCGCGCTGCACAGCCAGGCGACACCGGAGGATGCCCACCGCTTCACGGCCCACATGATCATGGAAAGCGCCCGTCAAAGCATCGAGGATGGCCTGGTCATGCAGTTTCACGTGGGATCGGTGCGCAACCACAACTGGCTCGTCTTCGATCGCTTTGGCGCCGACAAGGGCTGTGACATCCCGGAACGCAGCGAGTTCACCCGCAATCTACGGCCGCTGTTGAACAAATACGGCAACGATCCCCGCTTGAGCCTGATCCTTTTTACGCTAGACGAGTCAAACTATTCGCGCGAGTTGGCGCCGCTGGCAGGGCATTATCCGGCGGTGAAAATCGGCCCCCCGTGGTGGTTTCACGATAGCCTGAACGGAATGGGCCGCTACTTTGACCAGGTGATGGAGACGGCCGGGCTGTACAACACGGTCGGCTTTAACGACGACACGCGCGCTTTCCCGTCTATCCCGGCCCGCCACGCCATGTGGCGGCGTGCCAGCGCCAACTGGGTTGCCGGCCTGGCCGTGCGCGGCGTAGTGGACATGGCCGACGCGCGCGAGATGATGCTCGACTTGGCCTATCGCCTGGCCAAGCGCGCTTACAAGTTCGAGTAGGACACATGTCGCCGCTCTAAGGACGAAAATGTTTTCGCGTTTTTCGTGCGCGAAGCGTTCGTGTCATTCGTGATCTATTTTCGAAACAGGAGATAAAGTGCCGAAACAGTTTACCGATCTCCCCATCTATCCGCGCTCTGTCGTCGAAACCGAAGAAGCGACATTCTGCATGGTGACCAGCCAGCAAGGCAAGCGACTTGGCGTCGTGGGACAGGCGGGTGGCCTGGAGGGAGAACGCCGCAGGAAGCTGCTCCTCTGCCCACTCACGTCTGAAAACGCCGCTGCGCTGCGTGCTCGCCTACCGTGGCTGCGCCCTACCCCACTAGGCCTCCAAACATCAGCCGGCTGCGGCGACCGGCTGGGGCTGGCCACGCCAGGCCACGTGCGGGCCGCGCGCCGCTTTAGCACCATCGCGCCGATCTTGGCCCAACAGTCCGTGCGCGAAAACGCCCGCACGGGACGCAGCCCCCAACAAGTGATGGATGATGCCACCTGGGGCATCTTGCAAGAAGGCTGGCGCGAGCCGTGGGGCGCCGATGCCGATCATCTCAAAACACCAGCCGACGTAGACAGTTTTGTCGAGGCTGGCTATACCTTTTACACCATCGATCCCGGCGATCACGTGGACAACGACGCGCACACGGCTGCTTTGGAAACGCTGCAGGACAAAATTCACAGCCTGCCCTGGGACCAGTTGGAAGATTCGCCAGAGCGATTACACCAACGCTACTTGAAGCGCCGTTTCGAGGTGGAAGGGCAAGGGCTGGAATTCGACCAGACCACCCTCGCGCGGGCGGCCGCCAAATACGGGCGAGCCATTGCCCACACGGCGCGCATGTACCGCCACCTGGCCGGCCAAATGCAGACTTTTGAGCTGGAGATCTCGGTGGACGAGACAGAAACACCCACCTCGGTCGAGGAACATTTTTTCATCGCCACTGAGCTTGGGCGGCTGGGGGTCAAGTGGGTCAGCCTGGCGCCGCGCTACGTCGGACGCTTTGAAAAGGGAGTGGATTACATCGGCGACTTGGCCGAGTTCGAGACCGAGTTGGCCCGGCACGCCGCCGTCGCCCGCACACTTGGCCCGTACAAGCTCAGCATCCACTCCGGCTCGGACAAGTTCAGCATTTATCCCATCATCGCCCGCTTGGCGAAAGGGTTGGTGCACCTCAAGACGGCCGGCACGAGCTACCTGGAGGCGTTGCGGACCATCAGCCAGGTCGATCCAGGCCTATTTCGAGAAATCCTGGAATTTGCTCGCGAGCGCTACGAGACCGACCGGGCCAGTTATCACGTCTCAGCGCAACTGGACCGGCTCGCGGCGACCGGCGCGTTGGGCAACGCCGACCTGCCGGGACTATTGGAACAATTTGACGCCAGGCAAGTCCTGCATGTGACCTTTGGCTCAATCCTGGACAGGTTCGGGGCACCATTGAAGGCCGGCCTGGTTGAGCACGAAGAGGCCCACTATACAGCACTAGAGACACACTTTGTCAAGCACCTGGCGCCATTCGCACACGCCCAAGCAGCGAGTTAGAAAAAAAGGAAATAAGATGACGTATTTAGACGAACTTTTTGGCCTGGAGGGAAAAGTTGCCGTCGTGACCGGCGGCGGAGGGGTGTTATGCGGCGCGATGAGTCGGGCGTTAGGCCGCCTCGGCGTCAAGGTAGCCGTTCTTGATCTCTTCCCCGAGGTCGCACGCCAGGTTGCAAATGACATCACGGCTGGCGGCGGCCAAGCCATTGCAGTCAAATGCGATGTGCTGGACAAAATTAGCATCGGGACCGCCCGGGACGTGGTGCTGGCGAAGTGGGGCCGCGTGGACATCCTCATCAACGGAGCGGGGGGCAATAAAGCACAGGCCTCAACCTCGGCCGAGTTGTCTTTTTTTGATCTGCCGGCTGACGCCGTGCAGTGGGTATTCAACCTCAACTTTATTGGCACGCTGCTGTCCAGCCAGGTTTTTGGACGGCTGATGACTGAGCAGGGAGAAGGCGTCATTCTGAATATCTCTTCGATGAATGCCTTCCGCCCACTGACCCGTGTTCCAGCCTACTCGGGGGCCAAGGCAGCCGTGAGCAACTTTACCCAATGGCTGGCAGTTCACATAGCCCAAGAGCACTCCCCCGCCATTCGCGTCAACGCCATCGCGCCGGGATTTTTCTTGACCGAGCAGAACCGCTTCCTGCTGACAGAGCAGGCCACGGGCGACCTGACGCCGCGCGGCCGCACCATCATCGATCACACCCCGATGGCCAAGTTCGGCGTTCCAGAGGATTTGATCGGCGCGATGCTGTGGCTCCTTTCGCCGGCTTCGTCGTTTGTCACCGGCATCGTCGTGCCGGTAGACGGGGGGTTTTCTGCGTTCGGCGGCGTGTGAGGGAGCGAAGAGGGAATAGCGAAGAGCAAATAGTAAATGGCAGATGTCGACCTTCGGTCGGGACAAATCAGCAATGATAGGAATAGGTTATACACACGACGTTATAAAAGAAGATGAGATACGGGATCTCGTCAGCCTGGCACTCGAGCGGAGCAAGCTGGACGGCAAGCGGGTGTTGGTCATCATCCCGGACAGCACCCGGACGGCGCCCATCCCACTGATGTTTCGCTTGTTCGGTGAGGAGCTCGGCAAGCGCGCCGCCGCGCTCGACTTCCTGGTCGCGTTGGGCACCCACCAGCCTATGAGCGAGGCGGCGCTCAACAAGCTGGTGGGCATCACAGCCGCAGAGCGCACCACGAGCTACGCGGGTGTGCGCATCCTGAATCATCAGTGGGACCAGCCAGCCGCGCTACGCACCATCGGCACAATCCCCGCTGCCGAGATCGAGCAGTTCAGCGGCGGACGGCTGTCTGTGGACGTAGCCATCACGATCAACCGGGCGATTTTTGACTACGACCAGCTCATCGTCTGCGGGCCTGTCTTTCCTCACGAAGTAGTCGGCTTTTCCGGCGGCACGAAATATTTCTTTCCCGGCATCGCCGGCCCGGACGTGATCAACCTGACACACTGGTTGGGCGCGCTCATCACCAGCGCGCGCGTCATCGGCACCCAAGACACGCCTGTCCGAAACTTGATCGACCGGGCAGCCGGCTTGATCGAGGTGCCCCAGTTGTTCTGCAACATGGTCGTCACACACGCGGGGTTAGCCGGCTTGTACATCGGTCCATACGAGCAAGCCTGGCCTCAGGCGGTCAAGCTCTCAGCGCAACTGCACATCCGCTACGTGGACAAGCCCTTCAAGCGCGTGCTGGCGATGATGCCCAAGATGTACGACGACCTGTGGACGGCGGCCAAGGGCATGTACAAGTTGGAGCCGGCCATGGCCGACGGCGGCGAGGTCGTCATCTACGCGCCACACATCACCGAGCTCAGCTACACGCACGGCAAGCTGCTCGACGAGATCGGCTACCACGTGCGCGATTATTTCGTCGAGCAGTGGGATCGGTTCAAGGGCTATCCGTGGGGGGTGCTGGCACACTCGACCCACCTGCGCGGCGCGGGCGAGTACGACGCCGAGACAGGGATCGAGCGCCCGCGCGTCCGGGTAAGCCTGGCGACGGGCATCCCCCGCGAGCGCTGCGAGCGCCTCAAGGTGGGTTATCTGGACCCGGCCACGATCGACCCAGAGACTTGGGCCAATCGAGAGAAAGATGGCATCGTCGTGGTGAGACGCGCAGGGGAGACGCTGTATAAAATCGCAAATAACAAATCGCAAATTCGGAGGTAAATGATATGACTAGAGCGGACATCGGCCTCATCGGCCTGGCCGTGATGGGGCAAAACCTGGTGCTGAACATGAACGACCACGGCTTTAGCGTGGCCGTGTTCAACCGCACCGTATCCACCGTAGACGAATTCGTCAACGGACCGGCGCGCGGCACACGCGTGATCGGCGCGCACTCGATCGAAGAACTGGTTGGCATGCTCAAAAAGCCGCGCCGGGTGATGCTGATGGTCAAGGCTGGCCAGCCGGTTGACGATTTTATCGAGCTGCTCATCTCTCACCTGGAGGCAGGCGATATCATCATCGACGGCGGCAACTCGAATTATAACGACACCATTCGCCGCACCCAATACGTCGAGTCGAAGGGCCTGCTCTACATCGGCACGGGCGTTTCCGGCGGCGAGGAGGGAGCGCGCCACGGCCCCTCGATCATGCCTGGCGGTTCGCCAGCAGCCTGGCCGCACGTCAAGCCAATCTTTCAGGCCATCGCGGCCAAGGTGGCGGACGGCGTGGGGGGGGAATCCGCCTGCTGCGACTGGGTGGGTGAAAACGGCGCCGGTCACTATGTCAAGATGACGCACAACGGCATCGAGTACGGCGACATGCAATTGATCTGCGAGTCCTATCACTTGATGAAAGAGGCGGCCGGGCTGAGCTATGACGACATGCACCAAGTCTTTGCCAGGTGGAACACAGGCAAACTGGACTCGTACTTGATCGAAATCACCCGCGACATCCTGGGGTTTAAGGACGAGGATGGCGTGCCCATCGTTGACAAGATCCTCGACACGGCTGGGCAAAAAGGCACCGGCAAGTGGACGGGCATCTCAGCCCTGGACATGGGCATCCCCTTGACGCTGATCAGCGAGGCCGTGCACGCGCGTTGCCTGTCGGCATTGAAGGACGAGCGACTGGCGGCTTCCAAAGTGCTGAGCGGCCCGCAGCTTGGTGTCAAAGGCGTCGGTGACAACTTTGTCGACGACGTTCACGACGCGCTATATGCCTCCAAGATCATCTCTTATACCCAGGGCTACATGCTCATGCGAGCGGCAGCTCAAGAGTACGGCTGGAACCTGAATTACGGCGGGATTGCCCTGATGTGGCGCGGCGGCTGCATCATCCGCTCGGCCTTCCTGGGCAAGATCAAGGAAGCCTTTGACAAGAACCCGGGCCTGACCAATTTGCTGCTCGACGATTACTTCAAAACGGAGATCGAGGCGGCTCAAGCCGGCTGGCGGCGCGTGGTGGCCAAGGCGGCCGAGTTAGGTATCCCTATCCCGGCTGTGGCGGCTGCCATGTCTTTCTACGATGGCTACCGGCGCGGGTGGCTGCCGGCCAACCTGCTCCAGGCTCAACGCGACTATTTTGGCGCTCACACCTACGAACGGGTTGACAAACCGCGCGGCCAGTTCTTTCACACCAACTGGACCGGACGCGGCGGCGACGTCACGTCACGCACATACACGGCATAGCATTTTTTATCCGCGAATTTTCACTAATTTTATGCTTATTTGTGTAGATTCGTGAGGATTCGCGGATAATAAGAAACAAGGAGAATAACCTATGTATGGTCTAAACATTCGCGACGCTTCGGACAGTGCGTTGGACTTGGTGTCACTGGGTGCCCTCGTCAATCGCCTGGACCCCGGTGTTATCCCTTTCCGCAAGGCACACGAGTGCAGCATCCACGTCAGCGGCGGCGAATTCAACGTCGCGGCCAACCTGGCTGACTGCTTTCGCTTGCGAACGGGCATTGCCACGGCCATGGTCGATTATCCCATCGGCGAGCTGATCGCCGAGCGCGTGAAGGCGATGGGCGTCAAGCCCTTTTACAAGCCGTTCAAGCACAATGGCGTGAACGGCCCCAATATGGCGACCGTTTACAGCGACCGCGGCTATGGCGTGCGTGCCCCGGTCGTGTTTTACAATCGCGCCAACGAGGCCGCCGCCCAGCTCAAACCAGGCGACTTGGACTGGAAAGCGATCTTTAGCGGCGGCGTGCGTTGGTTCCACAGCGGCGGCATCTTTGCCGCGTTGTCAGAAACAACCGGCGAGCTTATCGCTGAGGGCATGCAGGCGGCCAAGGCAGCCGGTGCGGTGACCTCGTTCGACCTGAATTATCGCGAAAAGCTGTGGAATATCTGGGGCGGGCACGAACGCGCGCTGTCCGTCATCCGGCGCATCGTGGAG
>JAFGFO010000095.1 GCA_016931085.1 Thermoflexales bacterium | reverse complement strand
GGCGTGACGTCGACCGCCTGGACGTTCGATACGACCGGCGGCACACGATCCGACGAAAAGACGTAAAAGCTGATCTCGTAATCGTCGTCGTTGGCATTGCCGGCCGTATCCTGGCAGCGGACGTAGGTGGTGTAGGTCTGCTCGTCGACCAAGCCGCTGATGGGCTGCGTGTGGGTGATGCCGCCGGTGGCCGAGAAGGTGTTGGCCATCGCCGCGTAGGACACGCCGGGTGTGGTGGCGTAGCGGCAGGCAGCGGCCTCGTTCGTGGCCAGGAAAAGCGTGACTGCCGTCGTGTCTGACGGGAGCGTGCCGTCGGGCGCGCCATCCAACCGTATCGGCGGGGCGGCGTCCGTGCCGCTCATCGCCTCGTCGGCGCCGATGTCCCAGCCGCCGGAGCCTGTCCCGAGCCAAGCCGAGGGGCGGGCGTCGCCGTCGACGTCGTCGGCGATGGGGATGTGTGCGTCGCTCGAAAGGGCGGTGCCATGGTTGCGAGCGCCGGTGTCGGTTGACGCCAGGTGAAAGTCGTCGCCGGCCCGGTTTACAAAGCTAAAGCTTTGGTCTCTGCGTGAGTGGAAACCGGGCGCGGTGTCGTCGGAGGAGGCGTTGAAATCGGAGCCGGGGTAGAAGGTGCCATAAAAATCATCATTGGGCGCCTCGGTCAAGTTGTTCTTGACGACCATGGTGCCGCCGTTTCGGATGGCATAGCCGCTGATGATGTCGACGATGGTGTTATTATAGACGTAGGTCGTGCCTCGCATGGTCTGAATGCCGGCGGTATAGCCGGGATTGCCCACGTCGTAGATGATGTTGTTCCAGACCATGCTTATCCCATCGTAATCGTAGATATCGATGCCGCTGCCCGAGTCGAGGCCATTCCCGTGAATCAGGTTATGGCTGAGACGAATGTCGCCGTCTATGCCGGCGCCGGGGCGGAGGTAGATCGGGCTGCCGGCATACAAGCCGTGTATTTCCAATCCCTCGAGCCTGAAATAGGCCACGCTGCTGCTGAGGGAACCGCTGTCCGTCGTTACCAGCCGGTAGCCGCTGCCGGCTGTGCCGTCGTGGCGGGCCTCGCTGGTGGTATAGATATGGATATAGTGCCCGGCGTCGGTCGTCCAGCCGCCCAGGTTGAGCGGCGTGGTGTCGGCCTGGGTCCACGTCCCTTCGATACGGGCCACGGCGATCTTGTCGGCCCCCACCAGGTCACCCTGGGGGTGTGTGCCAAAGTCGATGCCACCGTAAGCGGCCTCCCAGGCGGATAGGGAAGTGTAGCAGTTGTATGGCCCACTATAGCCAGTGCAGTCCTGGCGGATCACGCCGACGTCTTCGTCGGCAACGTCTTCGTCGGCGATGAGGACATCGGCGCCGTCTTCCTCAGTGGCCGGGGTGAGGGCGGGGAGGGGACGGCTGCCAGCATAGACGTCCTTTACAGTTGGGGCTGGAGCAGCCCTGTTGGGTTGTGCTGGACCGGCTGCCACCACTAGAACCAAGGTGAGAACCAATGTGTAGAGTCTGTGCTGCATCATAACCTTTTTGTACAAGTGTGTTCACCAATTGACAACTTCTATGAGTCCACTGAAAAAAGGGCTTTTTCACCGCCAAGACGCAAAGAGCGCAAAGATTTTTAATATGGATATGAATAATCTTGATAAAAACACGCGATTCTTTGAAGAATCTTGAGCTATACCTTAATTTTCTTGGCGTCCTTCGCGCCTTTGCGGTTAATTCTTAGTTGTTTCAGTAGAGTCCTTCTATTAAACCACACATCTGGCCATTTCGTAACTGTAGCAGGTGTGTCTGCCTGGCCAGCCCGCCCCGATTCTTCAGGACTTGGATATAACCGCCATGTAAACATGCCAGACGGCCTCGACGACGCGGAAGATCAGCGCCGGGGTCTCGCTGCCGGCCACAGGGTCGTAGACGGTGACCGGGATAGCCGCAGTCGCGCTGACGTCGGCGGCCGAGATGGCGGCCGTCAGCCGGGTGTGATCGACAAAGGTGGTGGGCCGGTCGGCGCCGTTCCAACGCACGACGCTGCTGGCCGTAAAGCCGCGCCCGTGGAGGGTCAGCGTGAAATCGGCCGCCTCGTCCACGTCGAGCATGCCAGGCTCCAGGCTCGTCAAGGCCAATGGCACCGGCCCGTTGTCGACCAGGACCTGGGATGTGAAAGGCTGCAGCGTGATCTGCCCCAGAACAACTTGCTGATCCAGGTCGAGATATTGACTGTCGCCTAGGTCCACCGTCGTCGGGCTCGTGTTGGCGTTGTACCATATCCTGGAGCGAGGCGCATCGCCTGCATCCTGGGTAAACCAGTTGGTCTTGGAATGACCCTCCAGGCCGCTGTAGGCTTGCCAGCCAGGAAAGGTGTAGCGTGTCCAGCCTGGTCCGTGGGCAATCTGCTGGGTCAGGTAAGGTTGGAAGAAGGCATTGTAATCCGAAGCCAGGAAATTGCTCGGGCTGTAGGAATACAGCGTCCAGGCCTGGCTGCCGAGGCCATACAGTATGTTGCCGGACATGCTCACTTGTGTCTCGCTCCCCCCCAGGCTGATCTGCCCGCTGTACTCGGTGCCCGACGAGGCGTTGTAGATGGTGTTGTTGAGGATCTCCCCTGTGGAGCGCTGGTACAAGATACCTGTGATCGTCGTGCTGGCAACGGTATTCCCCCTGACCTCCACGTCACGGGAAAAGTGGTCGATGTAAAGCCCCATGCCAAAAGCGGCGCGCGAGGCGTGGCAGCCGTCCACGTTGCCGGGAATGTCGACGATGATGTTATCGAGCAGGCGCACGTTATAGACTGTGGTGCTCGCCAGGCTGGTGCTGCCAAAGGTTCGCACCCCGCCGCAGTCCGCTTTGGAATAGCACGCCTGGGTGATGAAATTCTTTTCCAGGGTCGTGTCCGGGCCGAACACGTCCACGGCGTTGTAGCCGGTCTTTTTGAAGCGATTGTAGCGCAGCGTGTTGCCATAACCCGAGTCGCGGACGTCATAGAGCCTGATCCGCAGCCCATCGCCGTTTTCGGTACATTCGCCCGAGGTGATGGGGCAGCCCATACCGGATTTGTTCAAGTTTTTGATGAGGGCGATGTTCTTGATCTCGTTCCCCTCGAACGTCGAGGCGGCAAAATAGCCTGTGATGCCAAAGTGGTTGGCCCCGTCGACGACGTTGTTCGTAAACGCCATGTGATGCCCGCCGCGCAGACCTTTTCTGCCGTCGGGAGGCCTCTCGAGCCAACTGCTCAGGAACGCGCCCGAGGCGTCCACATCCTTGACCGTGACGTTGCGAACCGTGATGTGGTGATAAATGTCGCCGCGCATACCGCCCGGCGTGCCAATGCCGTGGTTGAACCAGTTCTTGACCTCGAAATTGTCGACGACGACGTAGGCGGTGGCTGAGCCGTCGCTCAGCATGAGGCCGCCGTGCCGGAGCGTGGCGGCTTCTTCCAAGACGACAGAAGCTTCGACGTTGCTTGGCACCCCGCCCGCCGAATACAGATAAACCCGGTTTGTGCCCTCGTCAAAGTACCACTCCCCATCTCGGTCGAGCGTGCTCAAGTGATTGTTGATAAAGTAGCCCCAACCGACGCAATCGGCCCAACTGGAAATCCGGCACGACAGGACCGTGTTGAGCGTCAGCGTGTTCCCGCTGGAGCCTGTCACCTGGCGGTCGATCATGGACCAACGGATGTTTTTGATGTGCACGATGGCGCCGGCCCAGTTGACGCCGGAGGGCAGCTCGTTATCTGTGAGCTGGGCGACGCTAGCGGTGTGGGCGTCCACAAACGAGTAGCCCCCGTTGCCCGCGTCGAGATTGGGCCAACGGCCCAAGAGCAGTCGCTGGCCATCTCGAAAGAGCTGGTTTAGCCCCAGGCCGAACTTGCCGGCATTGTTGCCCGCCGACAGGTCGGCGACGTAGATGTTGCCGTCGTGCTGCGCCCAGCCTGTGACAGGCAGCGAGCCGGAGAGAAGCGGCTTGTTGGCGCAGCCTTCGGGGTAGGCACCAAAGGTGATGGGGCTGGTTTCTGTGCCGGATTTGCTGATGACGAGCTGTTCGACCTGCCAGGTATCGCCGCATTTGAACAGCACCGAGTCGCCCGGCTGCAGATCCAGGGCGTTGACCTTGGCGATTGTCTCGAATGGTGTTGACGGGGATAGGCCGTCGTAGTCATCGCTTCCATCAGAGCTGGAGACATAGTATGTCGTACTGGCGACCCCCGCATACCCCGACGTCGGCGCGAGCAACATTCCGGCCAGCCATATTACGCAAAACAGCTTTCGATGCATCGCACACCTCCTTGAATCCATATCGACTTGCGGATGGCCGCGCCGGCCGGCGTGCCGTTCAACACCAGGTTCCGGGTCAGCGGGTGAGGATAGGCGTAAGGTGTGTGACCGGGCCGGGGCGTGTTGTTGTAATAGTCGCGGTTCTCTCGAACGTGGTCAGAAGGCTGAGGTTAAATTTCTCTGTGCCTCCGTGGCCAAAAATTTCATGCCGGGTGGTGCTTTTGCTTGCGTCGACACATCAGCCAGGAAAGCGCGAACAGGGCCAACACTGCGGCTGCTAGCTTGCCAATCCAGGCCAGGGCGCTGCTGGTGGGCTGCAGCTTGTGCATGGTGACGGTCGCTGGCTGGTCTGGCGGCCTCACGTGTACGGTGTCGGTCAGGATGGGGGCGGCGCCCACCATCGCGTTCAGCGTGACGGTGTACCAGGTGTAGTTCGTCAGGCCGGTCAGGCTGTAGGCCTGGGTTGGGCTGAGGATGCCGGTGACGGGCGACGGCTGATCGCCGGCTGGCCCCTGGTATGCGATCTGCCAGGTGGTGGTAGGCGGCAGGTAGGTCCAGGCTGCCACGATCCAATCCAACTGGATGATCTCGTTATCTGGCGTGCCGCTCAGCACCAAGTCCTGGGTCAGGGGGTGGGGATAGACGTAGGGCGTGTAGTCGGGGCGGGGCGCGTCGTTGTAATAGTCGCGGTTTTCTTGGACGTGGTCAGACGGCTGGGGATCCGTGCAGCCAGGCCAGTTGTTGTACACGCTGACGTCGACGTCTGAGCCGTTGTAGGTGTTGTTCCACTCGTACAAGGGCTGAGAGCTTTGCTGCGCCCCCCGGCCGATCTGATCCTTGCAGGGCCAGCCCTTGTACACGCTTTGCGGCTCGGTGTTGCCGTCGATCGGGTTGGCGCCGTCGCATTGGCCGTGGTCTGAACAAGAGGCGCCGGCGTAGCAGCACGAGCGGTAATTGGTCACGCCAAGGGCGATTCCATAATCGCCTGTGATGGTGTTGTTGAACATGATGGCTGAACCGCCTCGAGATTGTAGCGCCAGAAACTTGCTATAAGGCGCTGACCGGAAGACGTTGTCGTATATCTCCATCTGCAGGCAGGAGCTGGTGGCGGAATCTAGCCCGTGGTTGCCTGCCACGAGCCCTTCGATGATGCTGTGCCGGAGCACGTACCGGCCACCGGCTCGACAATCGGTGACGCCGTCTACGCCGCTCGTGGCGCCGATGAAGGTGTTGTCTTCGGCAAACACGGCCTCGGCCGTTCCATAGCTCATCTCCGATGCCCAGGAGGTTGAGCCCGGCGGGTCTCCCCGGCCATCTTCTACCCATACGCATTGTCCAGAAAGATGTGTGAACTGGCAGTGGTCGATCACGCCATAAGTCTCACCGCTTACCATGATGCTGCGACCCTCGATGTTGTCGAACTGGCAGTGGTCGATGCGAAAGGCCTTGCACGTGCCCCTGACCATGATGACGGCCGTGGTCTGCCCGGTGAAGCTAAAGCCCGTGATGCGAAAGGGGTGACCTTCCAAGCCCTCTATCCAGAATGGCGTTTGTCTCCAGGCCGACCCGGTGGCATCGGTGATGACAGTCTGGCCGATCCCGGCTCCCCAGATTGTGACACCCTTACCGCTGATGAGCACCGCCGGTGTGGCTGCCACGGGTGTGGTCCACGTACAATGGCCGGCCGGCACCAGCACGAAATCGCCATCGCTGGCCGCGTCGACGGCGGCCTGGACGTCGGTTTGTGAGCAACTGGCCGCCTGGATGGCGTTTCCGGCCGGGGCTGCAGCGGCCAACGCGGTTGTACCCTCCGGTGTCGCTGCGAGTTCGGCGCTGCCTGGCAGGACTGAACTAGGCAGCGCCAGCAGGACCAACGCGAGAAGCAATGTGCACATCGTGTGGTTTTTCACTGTCATATCTCCTTTATAAGAGTTGAATTCCCTGTGTTCCTCTGTGCCTCCGTGGCAAAAAATTTCATGCCTGGTGGTGCTTTTGCTTGCGTCGACACATCAGCCAGGAAAGGGCGAATAGGGCCAACACTGCGGCAGCCAGCACGCCAATCCAGGCCAGGGCGTTGCTGGTGGACTGCAGGTTGTGCACGGTGACGGCCGCTGGCTGGTCCGGCGGCCTCACGTATACGGTGTCGGTCAAGATGGGGGCAGCACCCACCATCGCGTTCAGCGTGATGGTGTACCAGCTATAGTTCGTCAGGCCGGTCAGGCTGTAGGCCCGTGTGGGGCTGAGGATGCCGGTGACGGGCGATGACTGATCGCCGGTCGGCCCCTGGTATGCAATCTGCCAGGTGGTGGCGGGCGGCAGCTCGCCGTAAACGTCCCAACTCAGGTGCGTTGCCCTCTCAGCCGCGGTGCCGCGCAGAACCAGCGTCGCCTGGCTAAAGACGTAAATATAGTCGTCGATCTTGGCCGCGATGGCTTGTTGATCGTTGACCGATACTCGATCCACGTCCACCTCGGGGCCGTAGATCTTGAGCCCGTGCAGATCGTCGCCGTATAGGGCCAAGGCCGTGCCGGAATAGACGGCTTCAACCGTGATAGCGCCTGGCGATTGGATCAACACCCGCGCCCCATTGCCGTCGGACACCATCTGGCCATTGCCCAGGAAAAGCCCGGCCAGCTTGCCGTCAGTGGCCCTCGAGATACTTGCCACTGTGCCTGTCAGGCTATACTCGCCCACCGTGACATCCTCCGCCGTGCCGTACTTGACGAGGTGGTCTTGGGTGCCGTCCATCTCGACGCGAACGCCGGCTGCCTGGCTGGTGTCTGCCAACAGGCTCATGGCCGGTTTGCTGCTCCATCTCGCGTCATTGGTGGGATAGAGCACGGTGACAAAGTGGGTGTCGGTGACGTTCGAGGCTGGTCTGATGTGTATGCGGGGTTTCTGGTGACTGGTGTATGGGTGGGTGCTGGTCTCGACAGTGTGGGTAAAGCCGGCCGGCGCCAAGACCTTGACGCCCAGGACGTCCTCTGCATTGGCCACCCCCTTGATCCAGTCGCCTTCCAGCGTGATCGAGCCCCCCTCCGCCGCGTGGCAGAGCCAGTCGTACTGGTGCACCGTAGCCGAGCGAATGTTGTCTACCATCACCAGATAGTTGGGCTTGGCAAAGAGCACGTAGCGGGTGAACTCGTCGATCATCCAGTCGCCCGGGCTGCCTGGGCCGTCGTTGTTCTGCTGGCGGTAGCGGTCGGTGGCATCCGAGGCCAGGTAGTTGAAACCGGGCGTTTCATAGACCGCCTCGAGCCTGGCGTCTGTGTCCTCGTAAATGTTGCCGTGCCCCTCGGCAAAGTACTGGTCCTGTCCATCAACCAGCAGCGTGTTGTGCAGTTGTGTCGTTTGTTCCCTTTCCCTGATCGGCAGCTCCGACGAGAGATCGGTCCCTCCTTTGTAAAGATAAAAGGTGTTGGCATCAGGCTGGTCGTGGCCCACGTTCAAACCGGCCCCCGCGATGTCGAATGGGTACGTGCCGTCGAGGTATGCCTCGTACAAAAAGCGCCCGCCGTAGGGGCCTGTCCGCAGGCCAAAGACGACGTCGTCACTCCCCCATCCGGTGCGCCAGATCACGCCCTCCAGGTCTGGGAGGGTGTGGTCGTGGGGCAAAGCTGTAGGAGCCACGGGTACCACCGTGGGATCGTAGTAAAAGAACTCGAAAACATAGTGGGGCGCGTGATAGATGGTTGTGTAACGTCTATCTGTGGCGATGATCTGCTGCGCGAGCCACGCCGCATATCCGCTGCGGTAGCGGCGAGCGATAAAGCGCAGGACGTTTTGGTGGTCGCCGGCGTTCCAGCCCCACTCGATAAAGAAACTGGAAAAGCTCAAGGCATACTGGCGCGTCCCTGGCAAGTAGTTGTAGAGCTTGTAGAGGACATAGTTCTGGAGATATTCATCAGCAAAGAGCTCTTGCCCTTTTAACCGCTGCAGGTTGTGGAGAAAAGGCAGGCTCAAGGTGAGCATCATGTTTTGATAATACACGCCTTCGTGCCACGTACCGTCGTGGATGCTGTTGAGAACAGCCTGGTTTATCGCCATCTGCCCGATCACGTGGTCGAGCCAGGTTGCCGTGCGGCTGTCCTCGCCCTCCAGGGCCAACGCCGTCATCCCGATGGCGGTGTTGTTAATGTGCCAGTGATTTTGGGCAAACGAAGCCGGCCACCAGTTGCGCCACGCGCTGTTGTAAGAACTGGTGGCAGCCACGTATTGCTCCTCTGCGTGCCGGGCAAGCGCGGCACGAATCGTCGTTCGATCTGTCTCTGACAACTGGTCATAGACCCAGTCGTAAGCTAAGGCGTTTCCGTCCAGCATGAACGAAAGCGTGAGATCTCGATCGCCAAGCGCGATGTCTCCACCCCAATATTCCCACGTCGCATACTCCAAGAGATACTGCCGGGTGAGATCGGAAAATCGCTCGTCGCCAGTGACCGCGTAGGCAAAGGCCAACGGGATGAGCCGGTCGGCGGCATCGTTGAAGGCACTATAGTTTGCCTGGCCTGGGTAGGTGGGAGGTGGGGATCCCAAGAGGCTGGTGGCGTACTCTAAAATCGGCTGGCCGATCTCGCTGTGAGTCGTGCGGCCCGCTTGCCGAAGGTCCAACATCTCTCGGCCGGAAAAGAACAGGCGCGGGTGCTGGGGCGCGGTGGTGGGCGTCACGCTCAGCGTGCCGGTCAGAGCGGGTGTGCCGCCGGCCAGCGCATTGAGAGTGATGGTGTAGGCGGTATCGTTGGTCATGCCGGTGAGGGTATAACTGCGCGTGGCGCTGATGATGCCGGTGACTGGCGAGGGAGAGCTGCCGGCGGGGCCCTCGTAGGCGATCTGCCAGGTGCTCGTCGGCGGCAGGCTGGCGTTGATGGCCCAGGAGAGATAGATGGTCTGGTCGGCCACGCTGCCGTGCAGCGTGAGCGGCACGAGCGCGTCGCCGGCCAGCGCGCGGAGCTCGTCGTCGCTGAGCGCGCCATCGTAGATGCGCACGTCGTCGATAACGCCGTTGAAATACTCGGACGGATCGGCGGTGCGCCCTTTCCCGATGTGCAGCGTGCTGGCGTCGCGGATGCCCAGGGGATGTCTCGTCGTGTCGGCCACGGCCAGCGCGCCGTTGATGTAGAGACGCACGTGGCGGCTGCTGGCGTCGTAGGTGGCGGCGACGTGGGTAAAATCTCCCGCCATGCTTTGATAGGTGTTGAGCGTGTAATCGGTCCAGGCGCTGCCATAGCGCCAACGGATGTACAGATTGCCACGATGGAGGCCAAACAGCAAGTGAGCCCACCCGGCATCATCCGCCAGCACCCAGTGCTCGCCGCTGACGTCGTCGGTCTTGACCCAGGCAGCCAGTGTGAACGATTGATCCTCGCCCTGGATGGGAGCGTCCCACGCCACGCTGATCATGTCGTCAATCCCGTCGAACTGGTAGGCCTGCCCTTCCTTGCCGCTCGTGAGCGCCGCGCCCTGGACGACGCCGTCGTGGCCGTTTCCACTCGCGTCGTGGGCGTCTCCGTCAAATGGATAATACGCAACCAGGTTGGCTTGTTGTACCGCCATAGATGGCTGATTGCCTGGCATCTCGCGGGTGCTCGCGGCGTGACGTGGCATGCTCGACGTCACCAAAGCCAAGGTGAGAACCCAGGTACACACTCTTTGCATCTTCATCTTGTGTCCCCTTGCTTATGCTGCGTATGAACATCGCGCGGCGCGTCACGCGCCGCGCGATGTTGTGTGTGCTTTATCTGTATCGTCGCTGCCACAGCACGCGGAGGCCAAGGGCTAGGCTGGCGGCCAAGGTCAAGGCCAGGCCGACGAGCAGCTCACCGGGCGGCCGCCCGGCCTGCGCACCCAAGTCACGCTGGCTGATGGCTGTGGGTGTGCTGCCGGACTGGGCGATCAGGAAATGCGAAAAGCCCGGCGTATCCGCCTGAACGTAGCTATAGTCACCGTCGACGCCGACGGCCGTGTTGTCTGTCAGCTCGATCCAGGTGCCGCCGCTGTGGCGGAAAATCGCTGGCGCGATGACCGTTGGGCTGGTTTCGCTCTGTAGTGTCCACAAGCGCAGGCTGGCCGTGGCGGCCTGGCTTGCCTCGATCTCAAAGCAGCGCCGGGCGTGGGCGGGAAGATCGACTCTCGTCGTGCAAGACTCGCCCTCGGCCAGGGCGCGCAGGGTGACGGTGACCGTGCCCAGGCTGCCCGGCGTGTCGACCTCGGCGCCCCGGTAGTGGATGGCCCCGCTCCCGTTGCCGATCTCCAGGAAGGCAACACGCTCGTTGTTGACGCTGCGTGCTTGCTGCATTTTACCCTGGTTGGCGACGCCGCCTGTAGCGGTCAACGTGACGCCTGCGGGGATGACGAGCGTCGCGCCGTGCTCGACGTCGAGCGTGTAAAACTGGGCGCTCGCATCTACTGTGACGGTGGTGCCGCTGCTGACGCGGACGATGTCGCCTGCGCCGGGTACGGCGTCACAATCCCAGGTGGCGACCTGGCCCCAGTCTCCGTTTTGCTCAGAGACGCAAGTGTGGCCGGCCATGACCTGCAGTGTGTCAGATAGCCACGACGTGTCGCCTAGCATCGCGTACAGCGTGACAGTGTACCAGGTGTGGTTGGTTACTCCAGTCAGGCTGTAGGCACGGGTTGAGCTGAGAGGGAGGGTGACGGGCGACGGCTGATCGCCGGCTGGCCCCTGGTATGCGATCTGCCAGGTGGTGGTAGGCGGCAGGTAGGTCCAGGCGGCCACACTCCAATCTAACTGGATGATCTCGTTACCCGGCGCGCCGCTCAGCACAATGTCGCGGGCCAGGGGGTGGGGATAGACGTAGGGCGTGTAGTCGGGTCGAGGTGTGTCGTTGTAATAGTCGCGGTTTTCTTGAATGTGGTCAGAGGGCTGGAGATCTGTACAGCCAGACCAGGTGTTGTACACCGTGACGTCTACGTCTGAGCCGTTATAGGTGTTGTTCCATTCGTAAACAGGGTAGGAACTCTGCTGGGACCCCCGGCCCACCTGGTCCTTGCAAGGCCAGCCTTGATACACTTCTTGCGGCTCGGTGTTCCCGTCGATCGGGTTGGCGCCGTCGCATTGGCCGTGGGGTGAACAGTCCACGCCTGCATAGCAGCACGATCGATAATTGGTGACGCCGATGCCAATACTGTACATGCCGTTGATGGTATTATTGAAAACGACGGCCGCGCCGCCGCGAGACTGGATGGCAAAAAACGTGCTGTGGGACGCGGCGTCGAGGGTGTTGTCGTATATCTCCATCTGCAGGCACGAGCGGGTGGTCGAATCCATACCGTGGTTCCCAACTACAGTTCCCTCTACGGTATTGTGCCTGAATGTGTATCTGCCCCCCCTCGCACAGTCGATTCCGCCGCTGTCGCTTCCCCAGATAAAGATGTTGTCTTCAATGTAGACGGCATCGGCTGTGCCAAAGCTCATCGGCTCTTCCCACGAGGTCAAGCCTTGCGGGTTGCCCCTTTGGTCTCCTATCCACACGCCTTGTCCTCTAGGTTGTCTGAACTCACAATGGTCGATGACACCATAACTCTTTCCAACTATGCTGATGTCACGGTCGTCGGTGCCGTCGAATTTGAGGTGATCCAGGCGAAAGTTTTGGCAGTCGCCTGATATGTAGATCACCCCCAGATCACCGGGGGTGCCCTTAAGGGTAAAGCCGGTAATCCGAAAAGGCTTGCCTGCCGCGCCCACGATCCAAAATGGTGTCTCCAGCCATGTGCCATTCGTCGCATCCGTGATGATGGTCCGATCGATGCCTGCTCCTTGGATCGTGATCGCCTTGTTAGAGATCAATACCCCTGGAGTATAGTCAGCCAGCGTTGTCCAGGTGCAACTGCCGGCTGGTACCAGCACGAAATCGCCATCGCTGGCGGCGTCGACGGCGGCCTGGACGTCGGTTTGTGAGCAACTGGCGGCCTGGATGACATTTCCAGCCGGTGCCGCGGCAGCCTGGATGACCGTGTTCTCTTGGGCCATCGTGGAGACGGCTTTGCTGGACAGGGCCGATATGGATGCCACTAGCAGAGCCATCGCAAAAACCAACATGCGAGATTTTGGCGTTCTCATCTTGTGACCCCTTTCGTAGCGCGTCTCAGCAGTATACGAGTTGCATTTCCTAGCGCGGCACGCTTCGCGCCGCAACCAAAGATTTTACCGCCGAGAGCGCCGAGAACGCAGAGTTTTTAAAAATCTTCTCGGCGC
>JAFGFO010000094.1 GCA_016931085.1 Thermoflexales bacterium | reverse complement strand
TTAAAAATCTTCTCGGCGCACTCTGCGTGCTCGGCGCGCAAGCGAAAATCTTCGCGGTTGTGATAGTTTTTCATGAGTAATTCTATACTGCAAATCTGTTGAAACACAAAAGGCATCTTTTCAAAATGTAGGGGACCCTGCCCCTAGCCCAGATTATTGAGATGATACGTTCCGCACTGTTCAGCTTGCCGGCAGCGTAAAGTGGAAAACCGCGCCCTGGCCTGGCTTGCTTTCGGCCCAGATGCGCCCGCCATGTCCTTCCACGATGTGGCGGGCGATGGCCAGTCCCAGGCCGGTGCCGGACTGCCCGCGCGCCCGGTCGAGCTTGTAAAAGCGCTCAAAGATGCGGCTTACGGCCTCAGGCGGGATGCCGGGGCCGCTGTCGCTCACTGAGACGAGCACGTTGTCGCCCTCGCCGCGCGCGCTGAGGCGGATTTGCCCGCCGGCCGGCGTGAACTTGAGCGCGTTGTGCAGCAGGTTGGACAGCACGCGCTCGGCCATGTCCTGATCGGCCAGCACGTGCAGCTCGGACGGAACCTCAGCCAGGAGCGTGATGCCCTTTTGGCGGGCCTGGGGTGAAAAGCGCTCGATTTGAGCCGCGACCATCTCGTCTAGCCGGGTGACTGTCAACTTGAGCGGCAATTGGCCTGACTCGATCATGGCCAGGTCGAGCAGCTCGCGCGCCAGTTGCGAAAGTGTGTCCACTTCGGCGTTGATCTTGGCCAGCATGTCCTGGGCGACGGCGGCGTCGGAAAGCGCGCCGGCCTGCAGGGTATCGACCAGCAGGCGAATCGCGCTCAATGGCGTGCGCAGCTCGTGGCTGATGTTGGCCACAAAGTCGCGCCGGGCGCGCCCCAAGCGCTGTAATTCACTCGTATCTTGCAAGGCCAGGATGGTTCTCTCCCCCGCCTTGACCAGCCGCACGTCAAAGCTCTGCTTGCCAAGTGTCACCTGGCGGGCGATCACCTCGTCGCTAGGGCGTTCGTCGTCCAGCATGTCGTCCAGCTCGTGGGCGCGGGTCGCCTCGATGAGGGTTTTGCCCAGGCACTCGCCAAATAATTGGCGGGCGACATCGTTGGTCCACGTGATGCTCCGCTTGCCGTCCAATACGATCAGCGCCTCGGTGATGGCCATGCCCATCGCCACTTGCTGTAAGCGCAAACCAAGCTCGTCGTCTTGAATTTGCTGGATCTGGCGCTCGGTCTCGATCGACTGGCGCTGAAGCCGGCTGGTGCGCTTGCGCGCAGCCCACAGGTGCCAGCTCACAATCGCCACGAGCAGCAAGAGGATGCCGGCTGTTATCCAGGCTTCCACATCAGCCCTCGAAACGGTAACCCACGCCGCGCACGGTGACGATCCGCTGCGGGTGGGATGGGTCGGCTTCGATCTTTTCGCGCAGCCAACGCACGTGCACGTCCACCGTGCGGTCTTCACCGATGTGCTCGTAGCCCCACACCTGCTCAACCAATAGGGCACGCGAGAGGACGACGCCCTTGTTGCGCACCAGGGCGGCCAGCAGGTCGAATTCTTTGTGGCTTAGGCCAAGCTCGCGCTCGTTCAGACTGGCTCGCCGGGCGGCCAGATCGAGCGTCAGATCGCCCGAGATCAACTGGCTGGCAGACAAGCGTGCCGCCGGCGCGCGGCGCAGCACGGCCCGCACGCGCGCCAGGAACTCGCCCAGGCTAAAGGGCTTGACGATATAGTCGTCCGCGCCGCTCTCGAGCCCCACGATGCGGTCGACTTCGCTGCTGCGTGCTGTCAACATAATGATCGGCGTGGCTTGTTCTTTGCGCAGGATGCGGCACACGGACAGGCCGTCCATGCCGGGCAACATGATGTCCAGCACGATCAGCTCGTACGGCTTGGCGCGGGCCAGGTCGAGCGCGTCCGCGCCATCGCCAGTCTGGGTGACCTGGTAACCCTCTTTGGAGAGATTGTAGACAAGCGTCTCGCGCAGCGTGTTTTCGTCCTCGACGATCAGGATTCGTGTTGTCATACTTGTGCTCTACCCGGATGGATTTCAAACTTGTGTAAGTATAACCCAGAAGGCCCAAAGCGCAAGTCGTTTATTGATGGATACATTCTCCCAGTTCACCCTCCCTGGTGTTGTCTCTGAGTCTGCTGAAAGCAGGCTAACGCGCCTGGGCGCGTTTTTTGTACTAGCCTGCGAATTCATTCGCAGGCACAGGCACATCGGCGCGCAAAAACGTGACGCGCACCCATTGGAGAGGATGGAGTTGATTTTTTCGCTCATAACGGCTATAATGAAAGTGGGCTGCTTCAGCCCCTGGCAAAACCAGGACACCCCGATTTACAAAAGGAAATAACAGAAGGAACAAAGGAGGATCACTATGGCGTGGCATACAGAGGATCGAGACGGTTTTCTTAGCTCGGCGCCGGCGGCGTGTTCTTGGGGGCCGAGGCGATTGGATTGTTTCGTGCGCGGCAAAGACGGCCAGATGAGCCAAATTTGGTGGAACGGGGCGTGGCAAGCGTGGAAAAGCCTGGATGGACCTATCGGCGAGGATCTGGCGGCGGTCGCCTGGGGCCCCAACCGGATCGACTGCCTGGCGCGCGGCGTGGACAACGGCTTGCTCCACCAGGCGTGGGATGGGAGGGTGTGGAGCGGCTGGAAACCCCTGCACGGCGTCCTCACCTCTCCACCCGCGGTCTGCTCGTGTAGGCCAGGCCAGCTCGATTGTTTTGCGATCGGCACGGACAACGCCATGTGGCACATCTGGTATAATGGCGGGACGTGGAGCGATTGGAAACCCAGGGGTGGATCGATCAGCGGCGGGTTGGCGGCAATCTCTTGGGGACCCGACCGGATCGACTGCCTGGCGCGCGGCACGCGAGGCGACTTGCAGCACACATGCTGGGACGGGAGAGAGTGGCACGATTGGAAAGGCTGGGGCGGCCAACTTGCCTCCCCGCCGGCGGTCTGCTCGTGGGCGCCGGGCCGGCTGGACTGCTTCGTCAAAGGCACCGAGGACAACTTGTGTCACATCGCGTTTGACAACGGCACGTGGGGCGCCTGGGAAGACAAGGGCTACAAAATCGCCTCCCCGCCGGCGGTCTGCTCGTGGGGGCCGGGCCGGCTGGACTGCTTCGCCGTAGACACGGGCAGCGCCTTGCGGCATCTCTGCTGGGAGGGGGGATGGGGCACTTGGGAAAACCTCGGCGGCACCCTCGACAACGCGCCGCTGGCGGCCGTTTCTGGCGAGCCCAGGCGCGCGGACTGCTTTGCGCGCACGGCGAGCAAGACCCTGTGGCACGCCTGGGGGGCGTAGATCGGGCCTGACATGACTTCCAATAAAGCACACGAGCCTTCCTGGTGGAAGGCTCGTTGTTTTTGTACCACTCCATCATCGGGTACTCCCGGACAATGTGTCCTGAACACGAGTTGGGGCGGCCAGGCGTCGTTCTACTCCGAAAAACCGCCAAGACGCTAAGAGCGCAAAGAAGAAATAAAAAACTTGGCGTCCTTTGCGCCTTTGCGGTGAAGAATTTTCATCCTTGGTGAAGAGCGCAGCTCATGTCTCTACTGAAAAAGATCGAACCCCTTTTTATACTCGTCTTGTCCCTAGCGCGGCACGCTTCGCGCCGCAACCAAAGATTTTACCGCCGAGAGCGCCGAGAACGCAGAGTTTTTAAAAATCTTCTCGGCGC
>JAFGFO010000093.1 GCA_016931085.1 Thermoflexales bacterium | reverse complement strand
GCGCAGAGCACGCAGAGGGCGCAGAGTTTTTTAAATTCTTCTCGGCGTTCTCAGCGCTCTCGGCGGTGAAAGAGTTTTGGTTGCGGCGCAAAGCGTGCCGCGCTATGCAATACGGGAGGGGGTTATGGCGAAAGCTATGTCACTCGATCGGTTAAACAAATTCTTGGACGAGGCAAAGGGGAAGGTGGATGTCGTGCTGCGCGAATTGCAAGAGGTGCAACTGCAATTCGTGAGCGCCCACCAAGAGTTCAGGGCCAGGCACGACGCAACGCTCAATGACCTGAGCGCGCGCGCTGCCTATAATCTTGGATCGTTCCCGGCTAATGTGCAGCAGGCCATCCAGGAGCGCGTGGTGGTCGAGCGCAAGACGCTGGAGGAGCGCTGGCGAGAGTTGGCCGACCGTCTCGTCCCCCAGGCCCAGCAAAACGCCGACGATTTGTTGGCACGCGCGCAGAAGGCGACGGCGGAGATGCGAAGCCTCAACCCCCGCTTGAACGAGCGCGAGGAAAAACTCAAGACCGGGCGCGCACAGAGAGAGGCCAAGCTGGCCCAGTTGAACGAGGAGATCAAACAGCGTTCTGGCTGCCTGGGCATGTTTATCCACTTTTTCAAGATCAGCGCGCTGGATCGCCAGCGACAGAAGCTGATCGGCGCCTTGGAAGAAAACGCCCGCGCGCTGCACGAGGTGCGCAAGGAGTGGGCTGAGGTCAGCCTGGTGTACCAGACCGAGCAGGAAGATTTGCAGCGGCAGTGGGTACAGGCTAACACGGACACGGCGCGCGCACGCGAGGAGATGGCCCAGCTCGGCGACGACGACAAACGCGAGGGACTGGCTCTGCAGCGCGCTACTTTTTACGTGTTCGATCACTGGAAGACCCCGCTGCCGGCCGGCGGAGATGAACTCATTGATGAGATCAACAAGATGGTGCAGCTCAATATCCAGACCGACGAATACGAGGAAGGCTTGGGTAAGGTGGCCGGCTTGATCGCTCTGTTGGGCGGGATAGGCAAGGGCCTGCAAAGCATCGATCAAAGTGTGGCGGCACTGATTAACGAGCAGAAAATGCACTCGGCTTACCTCAAGGCAGTCAATGTTAGCCTCGACGATGAGGTGCTGCGCTTTCACCAGCGTTGGGATGAGTTGCGTAACAAGGTCAAAGATGAGAAAAAACTAGGTCAAAACCCGGCTCAGTTTAGCAGCTTGTTCGAGGCCGAGGTTGGCGGCTGGTTGGCCGAGGCGAACATCAAGCGCATGTTCGAGTCGATGGGCCACTCGCTCACGACGGCTACACAAGGCTGGAAAGGCTGATTAATGGTTAATTGTTAATTATTAATAGTTAATTGTTAATTATTAGGAGAGGATGATGAATAAGACAACAGCATTAGTGGTGTTGGTGCTAAGTGCCGTGGTGTTGGGCCTGGGGCTGATGTTTTTGTGTGCGTCCATCAATGTGCCTCAGCGACTTCCTCTGACGATACTGTTGATCGTGATCGGTGGGGGAGGGGCGGCCTGGTCTGGGACGACGTGGCGGCGCTTGAGCGAGATCGAGCCGCGGCGGCTGGCCGACCGGATCGTGGAGATGGTGCGCTTGCAGGGCAAGTACGAAACGACGGCGGCCGAGGCTGTGGCGGGACTGTCTGCGCCAGCGACTAATGTGCAGTCAGCGATCGAGGTCCTGGAGCGGCGCGGTGAGATCGTGCTGGAGCAGCGCGCCGACCGGCAGGTATACGTGTTCCCCAACCTCAAGGAGAGCAGGGTCGAGCGGCGCTGCCCTTACTGTAATGCTCAATTCCCCGTCAAGCAAGCGCTTAGCCAGTGCCCTCAGTGTGGCGCAAATTTGGAGCTAAAGCGGACGTGACCTCCTCACTCCCTAACGACTCCAGGCCAAGTATCCTGGTTGTCGACGACAGCCGCGTCATCTTGAAGCTCTTGAGCAAGATTTTGACCAGGGATGGGTATCGTGTCCATACCGTGGTGAATGGAGAGATGGCGCTTGCCTCTGCGCGATCCAGCCCGCCGGATTTGCTATTGCTGGATGTGATGATGCCGGGTCTGTCTGGTTATGAGGTTTGCGAACACTTGAAAGCAGATGAGCGGACGCGCGCGATACCGGTGATCTTTCTCAGCGCCTTGAGCGAGGTGACGGACAAAGTCAAGGGTCTCTCGCTGGGTGCCGTGGACTATGTTGCCAAGCCGTTTGAGCCTGAAGAGATTTTGGTGCGGGTCAAGTTGCACCTGGCCATGCAGGACATGCGGCGCCGGCTCGAGGCGCAAAATCTCCTGCTGCAGCAAGAGATCGCCGAGCGCAGCCGGGTAGAGCAAGATCTGCAGGAATCGGAGGCGCGTTACCGCACTTTGTTTGACAGCATGCCGGTGGGTTTGTATCAAACGACACCTGATGGACATTTTGTGGCGGCTAACCCGGCCCTGGCTGACATGTTGGCTTGCCCAGACGAGCAGTACCTGCTGGCAACGAGCGTGGCCGAATTTTACGTCGACGCCGGGCAGCGTGGGCGATGGCAGACCATGCTGGAGCGCGAAGGCGTGGCGCACAATTTTGAAGGACAGATGCGCCGGCTCGACGGCCAGATCATCTGGGCGCGGGGCAGCGCGCACGTGGTCTACGATAGCCTTGGGCAGGTGCGGTACTACGAGGGAGCACTAGAAGACATCACTGAGCGCAAGCAGGCCGAGTTTGCCCTGCGCAGATACGCCGGCGAGCAAGCTACTTTGTACGCGATTACGACCGCGGCAGCCAGTTTGCTGGATCAGCAAGAATTGCTCTCCACGCTCCTCGAGCGGATTTTGTTGGCCTTGAACTGTGATGCCGGCTGGGTATCGCTGCCTGGCCCCAGTTTGGATGACCCGCCGCAGCTCGTGGCCTGGCGTGGCGTCCCCGAGGCCTTCGTACAAGCCGAAATGACCGCTCCATGGCGGGATTGCCCTTGCTGCGACTTCTGGTCGTGCACACTGCCCGGACTGAGAGACGGCAGCTTGCTGGCCTCTAATGGCCCGCAGCCCGAAGCAATATGGCTCTCTCACTGCCCCCGGTTGCCGGCCACGGCTTGGGCCGAGGCTGGCTTGCAAGGCCACGTTGGCATTCCATTGAGCGCTGGGGGCCAGGTATTGGGCTTTTTGCACATGGCCTGGCCAGCCTCGCGCGCCTACACGGACGCCGATCGCCAGTTGCTCACAGCCATTGGCCGTGAAGTCGGCCTGGCGCTGCACAATGCACAGTTGTACCAGGCCGCCCGCCAGGTCGACCGGCTGCGAGTGCTCAATGAGCTGGATCGCGCCCTGGCAGCTACGCTGGACCCAGACACGATCATGGAGGCTACGCTGCGACACATGGCGGCCGCACTGCATGCGCCAGCGGGAGCGATGATTGTGCTGCCCTCGGAAGCTTCAGAGGCTCCAGAGGGCGCCGAGGATGTTCGCGGTGGCCGGGCGTTCAGACTGGTGGGAGAGTGGGTTGACCTGGTCTGGAACCATGACATGCGCCATCGTTTGTGCGTGCTGCGCCAACGCTTGCAATCAAGCCCAGGAGGGGTAGTGCTGTCCGGCAGCGAATGGATCGAGATCGCCGGGGAGCGCGCCCTGGAGCGCGGATGGGGGGACAGCGGGCTGCTTGTTCCTCTCTGGGAAGGCGATCGCATGCATGTCGTGATGGGCTTGGGCGGGCGGCCGGCCGAGCATGCTTTCACCGACGAGGATCGCGCCCTGGCCCGGGCCGCCGCCAGCCGGGCCAGCCAGGCCATCCGCAACGCGCAGTTGTACCAGGCCAGCCAGAAGCGAGCGGCTTACCTGGCCACGCTCAATGCCGTGGGCGTGGCGGCCGTCTCGTCGTTGGATACAGATCTTGTGCTGCGCCAAATCCTGGATTTGACCTACAAGACCTTGAATGCGGCGGGCGGCTCGATTTTGCTTAACAATCCCCAGACAGGTGGGTTGACCTTTGTGTTGGCCATGGGCAAAATGCTCGATCTGCGCGGTCGCCACCTCGCGTCAGGCCAGGGCATTGCCGGCTGGGTCGTGCAGCACGGGCAGTCCGTGCGTGTGGACGACGTGTGCCAGGACGAGCGTTGGTACAATGGTCTAGATACGATTATGGGCTTTGAGACACATGCGTTGTTGTGTGCGCCGCTCAGGCATCGCGACAAGGTCGCCGGCGTGATCGAGATCGTCCACGGCCAGGTAGGGGCTTTTAGCGACGAGAATTTGGAATTGCTGGAGGCCATCGCTTCTGTAGCCGCTATGGCCATGGAGAACGCGCGCTTGTATGTAGCAACCCGCGCGCACGCCGATCGCATGGTGCTGCTGTACCAGATTGGGCAGGCCATGGTCGCCGCCCTGGATTCGTCGATGGTGATCCACGTGGCGCTGAACCAGGTCCAGCGCTTGTTCTCGTCCAAGCTTACGGCTTTCCTCCGGCCAGAGCCAGAGACGGGCGAATTGTATTTCGCACAGGTCTTGACCGGCGTGGAGCAGGTCGAGATCCCTCTGCGCTTGCCGCCGGGGGAAGGGATCGCCGCTTGGGCGTTGGAGCACAACGCGGCGGTGCTGGTCGAGGATGTCCGGCTTGACCCACGTTTCTCAGACCGCTTGGACCAGTACCTTGCCGGCCAATCTATTGGGAGAGCGGGCGAGCCAACGCGCACAGTGATGGCGGTCCCCTTGCGCAGCTCGGAGCGCGTCGTCGGCGTGATCGAGGTAGCCAGCGCTGCTGCTAACGCGTACTCGAACGACGAGCTCAATATCTTGCAGACGATCGCCTCTACGCTCACCGTGGCGCTTGAAAACGCGCGTTTTTACGAGGATCTCAAGGCCTTGCTGCGCGAGCGCGAGCAGACCCAGGCCCAATTGATCCGCAGCGAAAGAATGGCGGCCGTCGGCCGCCTGGTCGCTTCCCTGGCTCACGAGATCAATAACCCCCTCCAGGCTTTGCGCAGCGGTTTTCACTTGCTGCTCAATCCCCAGGCCAGCCCCCAAAAAAGACAACGCTACCTGGAAATCGCCAACCGCGAGGTGGAGCGCTTGATCACTATCGTCGAACGCGTGCTCGGCTTTTACCGGCCTGCCAGCGACCAGCCAGCCATGGTTGATATCAACGCTCTGCTCGAAGATGTCTTGCTCTTGGCCGGCAAACAACTGGAGCACAGCCAGGTAGCCGTCCAATCCCACTTGGAAAGCCTGCCGCGTGTGGAGGGATTGGCCGACCAGTTCAAGCAGGTCTTTCTCAACATCGTACTCAACGCACAGCAGGCCATGCCCGAAGGCGGAATGTTGACTGTGAAAAGTGAATGGGCACCTGAGGCGCGAGAAGTGCGTATCGCGTTTGCCGATACCGGGGTGGGCATTTCCCCCACCCAGATGGCGCACCTTTTTGAGCCTTTCTTCACCACGCGAGTGGACGGCACAGGGCTGGGATTGACCGTCAGCTATAGCCTCGTGGAGCGGCACGGCGGACGGATCGAGGTGGAGAGCGAGCCGGGCGCCGGCAGCACGTTCACAGTGGTCTTGCCGGCGGCACGAGGAGAGGGATAAATGGTAAATCAAGCACGTATTCTGATTGTTGACGACGAGGAAGCTATCCGTTTTTTCCTGTCCGAAGAGCTTTCCCAGGCGGGATACACCGTGCTGACGGCCGGCGGCGGCGAAGAAGCCCTCGTTCTCCTGCAACGTGAGCCGATAGACCTGGTCTTGTTGGATTTGAAAATGGGCGGCATCAGCGGTCTCCAGGTGATGGAAGAGATCGAAAAACGCCCCATGCCGCCGGTTGTTATCATGCTGACCGCTCACGCCAGCCTCGATTCGGCCGTGGGCGCGATGCGCCGGGGCGGCTTTGATTATCTGAAAAAACCTTGCCGGCCCGAGGACCTCTTGACCTCGGTGGAAAAGGGCCTGGCTAAGCGGCGCGAAGCGATACAACGCCAGCAGATGATCCACTTGATCGAGGAGACCGCGCGCCAATTGGAAGCCCCCGCTCGCTCAGAGAAAGCAGCCAGCCGGCCAGTTATTCATTCCCCGCTTGCCTCTCGCCCGCGTTTCCTGGAAGGGCGAGGCCTTTTGTTGGACCTGGAACGCGAAACGGTGACCCTGGCTGGTAAACCCTTGCCTTTGACCCAGAGCGAGTTCAGGCTGTTGGCTTGCTTGATGGAAAATGCTGGCCAGCCGGTCAGCTACAGCCAGTTGGTTGAGGCTCTTCACGGCGACAAGGGGGGAGAGTGGGAGGACTGGGAGGAACGCCAGGCGATCAGCACTCACTTGTGGCGGCTGCGGCGCAAGCTGAGCCACGGCCCCGACGGCCGCCCTTACGTCGTCAACATGCGCGGACGCGGCTACAAGTTCGCCGTCTAGCAGGCTGTCGAAGAGAGCGTCGTAGGGCAGGTTTCCATACCTGCCGCACGTCTGATTTGCCGCTTTGCTGACTTGCCAGCTTGCAGATTTGCCTTGCTCTTTCCCTCTTGACAAAACCACGCTCTTGTATTATAATGATTAGCGTAGTTATAGAGCTAACGCCTAATTTTCTGACTGGGTAAAACCATGTTGACTCAAATCTTGAGAAACCTGACTCACCGCAAGACACGCACTTTGCTGACGGTGTCTGGCATCGCCGTGGGGGTGGCGACAATTGTGGCCTTGGGGGCGATGGGCGAGGGGCTGCGATCAGGCTATGCCTCCATGTTTTCCGGCAGCGGGGCCGACCTGACTGTCATGCAAAAAGGCTCCTACGACATCACCCTGAGCAGCGTGGACGAGGATGTGATTGACCAAGTGGCAGCGCTGCCAGGCGTGCGCGCGGTCACGGGAATGATCGTCGGCAACGTCATGGCGCCAGGAATGCCTTATTTTTTCATCTTTGGCTATGACCCGGCCGGCTTTGCGATCGAGCGTTTCAAAATTGTCGAAGGGCACAGCCTGGGAAGCCGGCCAGGCAGCCGTGAGATATTGTTGGGGGGCCAGGCAGCCGATGCGTTAAAGTTGACCGTTGGCGACACGCTGCGAGTCACCGGCGGCGCCTTTCGCGTGGCCGGTATTTACGAAACCGGCAGTGGTTTTGAGGACGCGGCGGCGGTGATCTCGCTGGCCGATGCTCAGCAATTGCTTCAAAAGCACCGCCAGGTGGGTGCGGTGCAGATCAAGCTCAAGGACGCGCGCCAGGCCGAACGCGTGCGTGCCCGCATAGAGCGCCAGTTCCCTCGCCTGGCCGTGTCGCAATCGGGCCAGGTGGCCGACCAACAGCAGATGGTCAGCATGATGCAGGGTTTTGCCTGGGGGATTGCGCTGTTGGCCATTGTCATTGGCGGAGTTGGCATGACCAACACGGTGATGATGAGCACCTTTGAGCGCACGCGCGAAATCGGCACGCTGCGGGCGGTAGGCTGGGGACGCTGGCGGGTGTTGGTCATGGTGTTGACTGAAAGTGTTGCCCTGGGTGTGGTAGGCGGCTTGCTCGGCTGCGCCGCCGGCGCGGCGTTGATTGGGCCGATGACCCGCAGTCCGGCCATGGCTTTTTTGCAAGGGCAGCTTACCTTGCCATTGCTGGGGCAGGCGATGGGCACGGCGATCGTGCTGGGAGGGGTGGGGGGGATTTACCCGGCCTGGTGGGCCTCACAACTGATGCCGGTCGAGGCGATGCGCTACGAGGGTGGGGCGGGCATCGGATCGAGGTCGCGGGAGATCAAGGTCAAGCACCTGCGGGGCAGCCAGGAGCGGGCCGGCAAGTTAATGTTGGGTTCTGAAACCCTGCGCTCGTTGTGGCGTGCTCGCGGGCGCACAGCGCTGACGGTCGTGGGGATCAGCATGGGCTTGACGGCGATCTTGCTGCTCAACGGCATGACAGATGGGATGGTGCGCGAATTTAGCGGCATGATTGGCGCCAGCGATATAGACCTGGTGGCGCGCCAGGCGGGCGCGGCGGACATGGGCTACAGTGCCATTGACGAGCGGGTCGGCCGGCAGGTTGCCGCGCTGCCGGGTGTAAAGAGTGTATCTGGCATAGTTATCGGTGTGGTGATGCTGGAGACAAACGAGATCCCGTTCTTTATCGTTATGGGTTATGCCCCGCACGAGCCGGCGATCAGTCATTTCAAGATCGTGCATGGGCGGGGCCTGGTGGGCAATCGCGAGGTGATCCTGGGTCGGGCGGCGGCTGATACGCTCAAGGTGAATGTGGGTGACGTGCTGCGCCTGGGAGAAGTGGGCTTTCGGGTCGTGGGACTCTATGAAACGGGCCTATCGTGGGAAGAAAGCGGGGGGGTGATTTCAACCCGTGATGCCCAGTCCTTGCTGGGCAAGCCGCGCCAGGTGACCTTGTACGGCATCAAGGTCAATGACCCCCAGCAGGCCGAAGCGATTGCACGGCAGATCAATGCCCACATTTCGGAGGTGGAGGTCGCCGCCTCCAGCGAATTTGTCGAGACCCTGCCCGATATGCAAACCATGTACACGATGATGGGGGCGATCGGCGCGCTGGCCATTCTCGTGGGTGGGATCAGCATGATGAACACGATGGTGATGAGCGTGTTCGAGCGCACGCGCGAGATCGGCACGCTGCGCGCGTTGGGCTGGCGCAAGTTGCGTGTGCTGGTGATGGTGCTCAAAGAGTCGTTGGCGCTCAGTCTGATCGGCGTTTTGGCCAGCATCGTCATGTCGGTGATCTTGGGCGCGCTGATGCGGCGAATCCCAGGCTGGGGCGAGTGGTTGATTGTGGCATTTACGCCGAACTTGTTTGTGCGGATCGTGATTATTGCGGCTGGATTGGGAGCTGTCGGCGGTTTGTATCCCGCCTGGCGCGCGGCCCAGCTCAGTCCGGTGGAGGCGCTGCGTTATGAGTAGGGCAGGTTTTCCTGTGGCCCCGCTCGCGTGGAGCGTGAGACGGGGCCATACCTGCCGAAGATGGCGGCTATGGAAAGCCGCCCTACAGTCAGCGTCGTAGGGCAGGTATCCATACCTGCCGCATAGGAGAAGTGGCAATGAAGCATACAAGCATCTTTATGGTCGCGTTGGTCGTGGTGCTGGCGGCGTGTGGACAGGCTCCGACGCCGACGCCGGAGCCTATCACTCAAGACATACCGCCGGTCGTGTCAGCTTCGGGCAAGCTGGTGCCGGAGCAGTGGGCGACGCTTAGTTTTCAAGGCGGCGGACAGTTGGTGGATCTGCGCGTGCAGATGGGCGACGCGGTCAAGGCGGGTGATGTGTTGGCTCAACTCGACGACACCGACGCCGAGGCGGTTGTCACGCAGGCTGAGGCGGCGCTGGCCGTCGCCCAGGCCCAGTTGGCGCAGCTCAAGGCCGGGCCACAGCCGGGTGAGATAGCTGCCGCCGAGCAAGCTGTCAAGTCAGCCGAGGCAGCCCAGGCCGGCGCCGAGGCCCAGTTGCGCCAGTTGCAGGCTGGATCGCGCGCGGCAGACATCGCCGCCGCCGACGCTGCCCTGGCGGCTGCCTTTACCCAGCGCAAAGCGGCCCAAGATAATTATGATCGCGTGGACGAAATTGGTGGCTGGATGGAGGAAGAGCTGCGCTTCGCGCTGGAGGCTGCCAAGAAGGACTATGCCGCGGCCGAGAAACGCCTTCAGCAGGTGAAGGCCGGCGCGACCCAGAATGAACGAGATGCCGCCCAAGCCAACGTGGCGGCGGCCCAGGCCCAGGTCGCTCAGGCCCAGGCTCAGCTCGACCTGGTCAAGGCCGGCGCGACTCGCGAGCAGATCGCTGTGGCCGAGGCTGGCGTCGCGCAGGCCCAGGTTGCTGTGGATACAGCCAAGGGGCAGTTGCCCAAGCTTGTCCTGGCAGCGCCTTTCGACGGCACGTTGGGGGCGGTGATGGTTCGCCAGGGCGAGTGGTTGGCCCCAGGCCAGGCGCTCGCGATCCTGGGTGAGCTTGACACGCTGCGAGTCGAAGTGACCGATTTGAGCGAGTTGGACGTGGCGCGCGTGAGTGAGGGCCAGCCTGTCAAGGTGACGTTTGATGCCTTGAAGGACGTGAGCATGGCCGGCAAGGTGATGCGCATAGCGCCCATGTCCACGCCAGGCCAGAGCGGGGTGAACTACCTGGTGTGGGTCGAATTGGAAGAAAAACACCCGGCTTTGCGCTGGGGTATGACGGCTTTCGTCGACGTGCAGGTGGAGTAGGACGTAAAACGTAATATGGAAGGTCGTATGGATACATCTACTCAAAAGGTCGTTGTCGAAGCGATCAAGCTGACCAAGATTTACGGCAGCAATCACGTGGCCCAGGTGCACGCGCTGGATGGGGTGAGTTTCCGCATCCACGCCGGCGAGTTCGTGGCAGTCATGGGACCGAGTGGCTCGGGCAAATCAACCTTGCTCAACATGCTTGGCGCGCTGGACAAGCCCAGCTCGGGCCAGGTAATTATCAATGGGCAAGACATGGGCAAGCTGCGCAACCTGGATCGTTTTCGCGCCCGCACGGTGGGTTTCGTGTTCCAGTTGCACAACTTGATCCCAACCCTGACGGCCGCCGAAAATGTCGAGGTGCCCATGCAGGGACAGGGACTGCGGGGGCGGGCACGGCGCAAGCGGGCCCAAGAGCTGCTCGAGATGGTGGGGATGGACGGGCGCACTCACCATCTGCCCAGCCAACTGTCGGGCGGCCAGCGGCAAAAAGTGGCCATCGCGCGCGCCCTGGCCAATAATCCCACCCTCGTGCTGGCCGACGAGCCTACCGGCAACCTCGACAGCGTCAGCGGCGACGAGGTGATGAAGGTATTGGAAACGCTTAACAGCCAGCATGGCGCGACGATCATGCTGGTCACGCACGACCCGAGCGTGGCGCGGCGCACGCACCGCATCCTGATGATGCAAGACGGCAGGCTGGTTGACGAGGATATCGTCGGGGATACCTACACCGAGGATCTCAAGGTGCTGGCCCGCTCGGACTTGGGCAAGGCGCTGTTGAGCGGCGAGGGCTTGGAGCTGCTTTCTCCCCCCGAGCGTGAGGTCATGCACCGCCTGATTGAGCGTGTGACTGGGGCTGCCTGACTAGGAGCTTGTCGGAGAGACGCCCGTAGGGCAGGTTTCCATACCTGCCACAGGCGCGGCGGCTATCTGCAGGACGCTTTTGGCGTAGAAAGCCGCCCTACAAAACGCTCTCTCCGACAGCCTGCTAGTTTCGCTCTGAAGTGCAAGTATAGAGGCTTTAGGTAGTCCATCATAGTTGCGGCGTCGGTGAGCCCATTGGCCGGCGCCGCTGGGCGATGCCCTCGTCCACAGTGCCGCGGGCGATGACTTCGTACAGTACCGCCTGCTGGTTGCCGCGCTTGCGCAGCACGCGCCCCAGGCGCTGCACGTACTCGCGGGCGCTGGCACTGCCTCCCAACACCACGGCCACTTTGGCCTCCGGCACGTCAATCCCCTCGTTGAGCACCTTGCTGGTCACGATAGCCCTGTACTCGCCGGCCCGAAACTTGTCCAGGACTGCCTTGCGCTCGGCGGCTGTGGTCTGGTGAGTGATGATGGGGACGAGGTGCCGGCGGGCCACCTGGTAGGCGAAACGATTGTGGGCGGTAAAGATCAGCATCTGCTGGTCGCGGTGCTCCCGCAGCAGGTGACCGAGTATCTCCAACTTGCCCTGCGCCTGGTGCACGATCTCCTTGAGTTTTATTTCCGCCACCTTGGCCTGGCGTGCCTTGGCGTCGCGGGCGCTGCGTCGCGTGAACTCGTCCCACCAACGCGGGCCGTGACTTTCGCGCAGGCGAGCCTCGCGCACGTAGCCGATGTAGGTGGCGTGAGCGGCATCGTAGGCGGCGCGTTCCTCTCTTGTCAGCTCCACCCGGATGCGCTGGGTGCGATAGTTGGCCAACTGCTCGCCGCTCAGCTCGTCGATGCGTTTGGTGTAGACCACCGGCCCCACCAGCTCGTCGAGCAAGGCGACCGGGTCAGGCTCATTTTGCCTCCACAGATCGTTTGGCTCCGGGTAGGTGGCCGTCAGCCCCAGGCGGCAGGGGGCGGCGTACATCAAGGCGATCTCGTGCCAGGTAGGCGCCGGCAGGTGGTGAATCTCGTCAAAGATGATCAACTTGAATTCGTGGCCCAAGGCCTCGGCGTGTGCCCAGGCGCTTGGATAGGTCGTGACCGTGATCGGCTTGGCCTGCTTTTCAAGCCCGTACCAGACGCCGATGGGCAGGCGGAAGGCGTTTTCCAGGCGTGCGTACCACTGGTGCAGCAAGTCGACTGTGGGCACGACGACCAGGGTGCTGGCGGCCGTGTGAGCTATGGCTTGTAAGGCCAGGAAGGTCTTGCCCGCGCCGGTGGGCAAGACGACGCTGCCCCAACGGCCCGAGGCGAGCCAGGCGGCGAGCGCTTCACGTTGATAGCTGTGTGCTTCTCGTTCGTCGTAGAGCGTGAGGGCCAGCTCGTGCCAACGCGGGATCGTGTTGCGGACGCCTTGTTGGACCAACCAGGAGCGGATGGCGCGATAATGGACGGCTGGGCAGCGCCACTTGGCATTGAGCCAGCGAAAGGGCGGTGGCGGCGCTGCCTGACGATCCACGCCATTCAGGACGAGCGTCCCGCCCAGAAAGTATGCGTAAGGCGCTTCGGCCATGTCTGCTGGTGCGGCTTGTTGATTGCGGCTATTCCGATAGCCCTTTATCACGAGCTTGGCGTCAAGAGTTCCTGGCGTTCGCGCGTGTCCAGATGGCGCCACTGGCCGGGCCTGAGCTTGCCCAGTTTCAGCGGCCCAATCCGCACGCGCACGAGCTGCAGCACCGGGTGCTTGAGCAGCTTGGCCACGCGCCGGATCTGGCGCTTGCGGCCCTCGTGCATCACCACGCGCAGCCAGGCGCCGTCTTGGCTCGATTTGGGGTCGCGCTCGAAGCGCACGATTTCCACCTGAACTGGCGCGGTTCGCCCGCCGTCGCGGGTCTTGCCGTCCAGGTCGGGCAAGTCCACGCCGCGCCGCCAGTGAGAAAGCGTGGCCTGGTCAGGGTGGCCGAGCACGTGGACGAGGTATTCCTTTTCGTGCTCGTAGCGGGGATGCGTGAGCCGGTTGATCAACTC
>JAFGFO010000092.1 GCA_016931085.1 Thermoflexales bacterium | reverse complement strand
TTGCGGCCTGGCGCCCCACTTACCTCCCCGAAAGCTCTAAGCTTTCGGGGAGGTTGCCCCACTTGAGCGATTTGCTACGAATGCCCCCTCCTCTGTCCGGTTGCATTTCATGGCTTTCAAAGTTATAATAGACCCTATATGATTGTTCGATGCATCCCCCCCGACGAAAGGAGACAACGATGAACCGGTACCGATCCTATTATCCCGCGCTGCGCTTGCTCAATCTGAGTCTGATCTTGGCTTTGCTGCTGGCCCCTCTGGCTGGGGCCGTGCGAGCCGCCTCAGATTCTCTCCCGACGGAGGCAGACCGTAACCCGCTCGTGATAGAGACACCGCCGCCTCCCTCGTCATACTCGGCCAGCGCGGCGCCGGCTGAAGCAACACCTGCACCGGCTTGCGCCCTGCTCGACGATCCCACGCTGCGCGGCATGATGTCCGGGGCGTTCGAGACGGCCCTGCTGCACGCCTGCAATCGGGCGGACGGCCTTGCCGTGGAGCAGGGCGAGCCGCCGGTCCGCGCCCCGCAGGCTCCCCAGGCCCCAAGCGCGGCGGCCGCGGCCCTGGCCCTGGGCAACGACGTGCTGGTCAACGACCCAGCCGGCGAGGTCACTTCGATGACGCAGAGCAACGCCGTGGTAGCCTACAACGAGGATAACGGCGTCTTGTGCGCCGCCTATACCGACTCGTACCACGGCGTTGTGCAGCATCTTGGCTACACCGGCTTTAGCAGCTCGGCGGATGGCGGAGCGAGCTGGGTGGATCGCGGCTCGCTCAACGACGCCAACTCGTTTGGCTACCCATCCCTCGCCTGGCGGCGCGCCGATGGCCGTTTTTACCTCGCCACCCTTTATAACGGCGGCCTGGGGTTGTGGGACCTTGGCGCCGGCTGCGACGCGGCGGCCTGGGTGGAGATGATCCACACCGGCACCGGCGACGACAAGGAGATGCTGGCGGTGGACAATAACCCAGACAGTCCCTACCCCGGCCGCTTGTACGTTGCCTGGACAGATTTCACCGACGGCCACATCTATGCCGCCCGCTCCGGCGACGGCGGGCGGATTTGGTCCGCACCGGTGGACGTCAGCGGCCACAACCAGGTCAATGGCGCCTGGCTGGCGGTGGACCCGGTGAGCGGCGACGTGTACGCGGCATGGACGCACTGGGACGTCTACCCGGCCGGCCCCATCGACGTCGAGATGGCCCGCTCGACCGACGGCGGCGCGACGTGGGCCCCGCTGGCCAACCCGATGAGCGACCAGGTCAACCCGCGTGACGCGACGGCCACGGCGACCTGCGGCCGCCCGGCGCTCAACGGCGACATCCGCTACTACCCGTACCCGCAGATCGCCGTAGACCAGGATGGCATCCTGCACGCCGTTTACTCCTACGACCCGGACGGCTATAACAGCGGCGACGTGGTCAACGTTTACTACCGCCGCTCGACCGACCACGGCGCGAGCTGGGAAGCCGAGCGCCGGGTCAACGACAATTGGGGTTCGACCGACCAGTTCTTCCCAGCGCTGGCGGTGGGCGAGACGGGCGCGGTGGGCGTCTTTTGGTACGACCGGCGGATGGACTCGACCAACAACTTGTACGACCGCTATGCCGCGATCTCACGCGACGGTGGCCTCAGCTTTGAGGCCAACCAGCGTATCAGCGACGAATCCTCGCCGGTGACGCACGACGCGGCCCTGGCGACTTGCTATCATGGCGACTATGACGGGGCGGCCGCCGGCGGCGGCTATTTCTACACCGTGTGGGGCGACGACCGGCGCGGTGACAGCGACGTCTGGTCCGACAGCGAGCCCTACTTCTGGGGTACCCTGGCCGGGACGGTCTACGACGCGGCCACCTATCAAGGCCTGCCGGGCGCGTGGGTGGAGACTGTCTATACCACGACCGGCACGCCCTTCTCTGGCGAGGGCGACGAAGGCGGCTATTACGCGCTGAGCGTCCCCGGCGGCAGCCCCTACGCCGTCACGGCCCAGGTCTACGGCTACGCCCCCAACACCGTCACGACGACGGTGGGTGAGGGCGGCGGGCAGGCTGACATTCCGTTGACGCCGGTGGCCTCTTTCTGGAGCGTCTCTGGGCGGGTGACGGACAGCAGCACCGGCTACCCGCTACGCGCGCACGTGACCGTCACCGGCGATCCGCTCGATCCCCCAGCACCCTACAACGAGACGTGGAGTGACAGCTTCACCGGCGACTATGCTTTGCCCAGTCTGGCCGGATCAATCGCGTACACGCTCACCGTCGAGGCAGAAGGCTATATCTCGCAGACCTATCTTGCGGCAGAATTGACCGCCCATCTCGCGAACATCGACTTTCCGCTCCAGCCCGACCTGGTGGCCTGCACCGCGCCGGGCTATGAACTGGTGCCCCCGTGTCAAGTTGCCGCTGGCGCGATCCTGTGGCCGGCGCGCATCGAGGCCGAGGGCTGCCCGTGCGCGCCGCAGACGCACGAGCTGGCCTTTGCCAATCACACCGGCGCGGACGAAGAAGTGCTGATTTCTTACACGACAAGCCCCGGTGTGAGCGTGCTGGACATGCCCGCCAGCCTGGGCGTGGTGCCCAATACCATCGCACAATCCTTCGACGTGCAGGTTCAGGTTGACCGGGGCGTGTCGCTCGATGCGGCGGTCACTGTCACCGTCACGGCTTACCTGGCAAGCAACCCGGCTGTCTCGGATACGATGGTGATCGAAAAGCGCGCCGCGCTGCTGGACCAACCCTGGGAATGGGGGGAGAACGCTCCTGTGACAGCGTTCTACCGCGGCGCCGGAGCAAGTCTGGACGACGACGCTGGCGCGTACGCCTACGTCATCGGCGGGCAGAACGCGGGCGTCGCATCGGGCGACGTCGCCCGCTACCGGCCCGGCATTGGGTGGCAGACGCTGGACGACAAGCCAACCCCAGCGGCCAACATTGACGCCGCCGAGCTGAACGGCAAGATTTACGTCGCCGGCGGCTACGACGGCAGTTACCTGGACGCGTTCGAAGTGCTTGACCCGGCCAAGCACGCCGGCTCGCAGTGGACGACGTTGGCGGCCTCACTGCCGGTATCCACCGGCGGCGCCGCCATGGCGGCCGCCTGCGGCAAGGTTTACTTGATGGGTGGCAATCCTGGCGTCGACACGGCCACTAGCACCGTGTACGTGTACGACCCTGTTAATCCCAGCGCGTGGAATACTGCCGCGCCCATGCCGTACACGCAGCGCTACGCCTCCGCCGTCACCGCGCGCGGGCTGATCTTTGCGGTGGGCGATTGGGATACCGTCACCCGGGTTCAGGTCTATGACTGCGCGGCGAATGCCTGGCTGAGCGGCTACCCGCAGTTGAGCGTGGGCCGCCAATCGCCCGGTGCCGCTGTCGTTCAGAATCGCTACGTCGTCGTCTACGGCGGCGCGCCGGCGTGGAGTTTTAACGGCCAGCCCAGCGTCGAGATCCTGGACCTGGACAACCGGGCCGCCGGCTGGCAGGCCGGCCCGCCGATGAACCAGGGGCGCATGGGAGCGGGCGGCGGCGTGGCCGGCGGGCGGCTGATCGCCGCCGGCGGCAACGACACGGACATGCAGGCAACGAACAGCGTCGAGTCCATCGCCCTCTGCCCGGCCTGCGGCTGCGGCGTGGCCGTCGAGAAGGACGCTTCCGCCGGGTGGGTCTATCCCGGCGGGTGGATCACGTATACCGTCGTCATCACCACGCCCGATTGGCTCACCGGCACGGCTGAGCTGGTCGACGCGCTGCCGGCCGGGGCGGCCTTCGCCGGCGCCGTCGACGCCACGTACGGCACGGCCTGGTACAGCCCGACCGCCAACGCCATCTACTGGACGCGCCCGGCGCCCACTTACAGCGCGGCCGGCGCGGGCGCCCAGCTTGAAGTTTTCACCAACACCTGGGCGAGCAATGCTCTGGGGCTGGTTTACAATCCCGAGACCGACCTGGCGCGTTACGTTCACGAGGGCAGTGGCCCGCAGTTCATCCACGACTTGGCTTATCCCGCGCCACACCCGGTGCTCCACAGCTTCAAGCTCTCGGACGCAAATCCCGGCTGGTCCGATTGGCGCACCGGCATTGGCTACGACCCAGCCAGCGGCCATTACTTTTTGACCGATTACGGCGGGGGCGGCGCTTATGACGATAACATCGTCGAAATCGGCCCGGCCGGCCGCGTCCTCAACGCATGGGAAACGGATGGGATAGGCAACGACAGCTATGACGGATCAGCGATAAATAACATCGTAGACATCGCCATCGTGCCGGGGACGCCGCCTCGCTACTTTGCCACGCGGCTCTATGACGCCGGGCTGGTCTACGAACTCGACCTGATCAAGGCGGGATGGTTTGTCACCGACACCTGGGGCAAGGTGCTGACGTGTACCGTGCCGGGCATCACAGACACGGCCGGCATCGACTATGACGCCCAGAACGGTGTGCTGTACCACTCGGATTGGAGTTCGAACGTCATCGTCGTCACCGACCTGGCGTGCAACCAGCTAGTGACCTTCGCGTGTGGCGCCCCGGGCGCCCGCAACACCGGCGTGACCTTCATCGAGGGCCAGTGGCCGCCGGAGGTGTGGGCGCTGGATTACAGCGACAATACCACCACCCGCTGCCAGGCGGTGGGCCGCGAGCCGGCGCCGGAGGTCGTCACCGTCACCTACGCCGTCCAGGCCACAGCGCCCGTCTCGACCACGCTGGCCAACCAAGCCACGCTCCACTATCGGGGCCTGGGCCTGGCGGCTGATGCGCCGGCCGTCGACACCTACTATGCCGCAGCTACCTGGAGCGACGACGCCATCCACCTTCTCAACGCCCACTTGACCAACCTGGGCAGTTTCCCGGCCGGCGCGGTGAACCCGAATGGCCTGGCTAGCGATGGCGAGACGATTTGGAGCGGCCATTACAGCCCGCAACGCGTGGTCGCCTACGACTTGAGCGGCGCCGAGTTGTACAGTTGGTCGGCGGCGCTTTCAGGTCTGCAAGGGATGGCGTTGGCCAACGAGGAGCTGGCAATTTACCGCTCAGCTTCCATCGAGTTCCATAATCCGCGCACCGGCGATCTGGTCCGCACCGTTCCCGGCCGGTCCAGCATTGAGGGCTTGGCCTTTGACGGGACGCTCCTGTGGCAACTCGATGGCACGTGGATTTACGGAACTGACCCGGCCGACGGCAGCGTCGCCATCACCATCACCAATGCGGCGTCCGGCTGTCCGTATGGGGGGACCGGAATCACGGCCGATGAGTCCGGCGCGCTGACCATAGCCTGCACCAATGGAGATTGGTTCCGAGTTTCTTCCACGGACGGCAGTGTCCTTATGACGGGGACCAATGGTCTGAATATGTATGGCCTGGCGTATGTACCCCCACATCGCGTGGAAGATAGCGCCGCGGTCCACGTCGCGCCGCGGGATGCCATCACCTGGACGAAGGAAATCTATGTCAACGGGAACTACCTCGGCCGCTACGACGAAGGCCCCTTCACCGTTGTCCCCGGCGACGACGTGCAGCTTGTGGACCGCTTGGACTATGTTGGCGTGGAGCCGCTCTTTGTCCGGCTGACCGAGGACTGGGCCGGCTATCCGGTGACGATGACGGGCGAATATCACTCCAGGGGCGTCGTCACCCCCATGGACGGCAACTGGTACGTGACCATCCTGCCCGGCGCCAACGTGCGGTTGGCCAAGACGCTGCGCATCACTGCGCCATTAGGAGATGGCGGGCCGGTCACGATTTACGAGTGGCTGCACGCGGAGGGGATGCCGCCGGAGGAGCGCGCGGTCACCTTCCAGCCGCCGGCCCTCGTCAAGGACGGCCCGGCGGTGGCCTACAACGGCCAGACCATCGCCTACACGATCACGCTCAAATCGCAAGATCCGCTGCTAGGCTCGCTGCGCCTGACCGACACGCTGCCGGCCGGCGTGGAGTACGCCGGCAATTTGCACGCCAGCTATGGCAACGCCTCGTATAGTAGCAGCGCTAACGCCGTGTACTGGAGCAATACGCCGGCGTCCTCGCTGACGCGTGCTGCGACACGCGACTCGGCTGCGGCCACGCCGGCTGGGGCGACCACAAGGGTCGCCCCTACGGATGGCCCTCTCTCGGTGCAGAGCGCTCAAGCAGTCGCTCAGCCAGTTGCCCAGCTCCGCTCCCCGCAAGCCACGTGGTACAATGCCGCGCCGCTGCCGCGGGGCAGAGTCCGCTACGCCCATGCCCAGTGCCCCGGCGAGCCGAACCGCTTTTACGTCGTCGCCGGCGTGCCAACCAGCGGCACCGGCCATGCCTGGCGTTACGACGCCGAGGTGGACACGTGGGCGACGCTGGCCCCGTTCCCGGCCCCCACCGAGGGGCCATCGGCGGTCTGCTACCAGGGCCGCATCTACGTGGCCGGCGGCGGCGGGGCCAACCACTTCTATATCTACGACATCGTCCGAGACACCTGGTCGGAAGGACCGGCGTTGCCGCGCGGCGTTTGGGGCGCGGCGATGGGCGCCTGGGACGGCCGGCTTTTCCTGGCCGGTGGCGACGACAATTTCCTCTTCGGCGGCCAGTCTGACGAAGTGGATATCTATGACATCGCGGCCGGGACCTGGTTCACAGATGGCGCGCGCATGCCGGTGGCGGCCTCGGTGCCCGGCTGGGCGCAGGTAGGCCAGTACCTCTACGTCGTCGGTGGCTGGGGCAATTCCTTCACTAACAACATCACCGCCACGCAGCGCTACAACATGGCATCCAACTCCTGGCAGACTGGTCCGACCTTCACCAGCGCCCGCGGCGATTTCGCGCTGGTCGCCACCAGCCAATATCTCTACGCCATCGGCGGCGACGCGGACGGCGGCGGGGCATTCGACGCCGTGACGCTGACCGAGCGGCTCGACTATGCCAACTGGTACAGCGCCGTCTGGACCGATACCGTCGACCCGCTCCCAACGGCCTTGACAGCCTACGGAGGCGGCTTTTGCACCACGGCCAAGTCCGGCGGCGAGGTCTGGTCGGTGGGAGGGCTGACGTCCGCTTGGGTCTATACGACAACCAATCAGTATCGCCCGTCGGAGCCCTGCGTGACGATCCCTCCCACCGCCACGCTCACCTTCCGCGTCAATGTCACAGCCGGGCCGGGCGAGCGCGTCGCCAACACGGCCGAGCTAAACTGGCACGGCCACGTGCTCAGCGCCACGAGCGCGTTCGAGGTGCCACTGCCTGACTGGGACAAGCAGGTAGGCGGCGTCCCCTGGTCGCCGGGATTGGCCCTCAGCGTGCAGACCTCGGATACCATCACCGTCACCGACGTGATCTCTACCGCCTCGGCCTTTAGGCTGCGCGAGGAGTGGGACACGGCGCGCTTGACCCTGCTCGGCCACGAGCTGACGCCGGCGGCCGGGACAGTCATGACTTACCCGTGGGAGCAGCCACCCGCCGCGCCCTTCGCTTACACCCGCTTCGACGCTGAATACTCGTACGCCACCGGCCACGTCTACTTCCTGGGTGGGCGATTGGGGAATGGCAGCACCACGGGCCGCGTGTGGGAATTTGACCCGGCGAGCGGCGTCTATACCGACACGGGCGTGGACATGCCTAGCCCGGTCTCTAACTATAGCATTGCCCGCCTCAACGACAGCGGCGGCGACGAGGTGCTGGTCATCTTTGGCGGCCGGCTTGGCAGTGGCGCCGTGACGAACATCGTGCAGGGCTACTATCCGGCCAGCGGGAGCACAGCCACCTTCAGCGCCGATCTCTACCCGCTGGCAACCTCGCCGGGCGGGGTGGCGGTGGTGAACAACATCGCCTACGTCTTGGGCGGCTTTGACGGCACGAGCGTGACGGCCAACACGAACCTCTTTGACATCACCGCCGCAGCCGGCAGCCGTTGGACGGCCGGCCCCTCGCTGAGCCAGGCCCGCAGTTACATCGGTGTGGCGGTGGCGGACGGCGTCATCTACGCCATCGGGGGTGATAGCTACGCTGCTCCGAACCTCGTCCCGCTCGCCATCGCCGAGAAACTGGATACGGCCAGCCCACTGGCCTGGGACGACGCCGGCGTGGCCGATCTGCCCCTCGCTTGCGATCAGATGCGGGCGTTCGGTTTCGACGCGGCCTCGCCCTACCGCCTGGCCGGCTCGATCGTCGTGGCCGGGTGTGGGCAATATCCTGACGAGTATGCCTATGGCCTGCGTTACGACGTGGCCTCCAACACCTGGGACGAGTCCTTCCCCGACTTGAAGGAGGCGCGGCGCAACCACGCCGGGGCCTTCATCCCGGCCGGGGAGGGGGCCGGCCGGCCCGGCCTGTGGGTGTGGGGCGGGCGGCAAGACTATGACTCGAATGTCCTAAGCGGGCCCGAGTACTACGATCTCGACGCCGGGGCCTTGATTTGGAGCGCCCCGGCGGGGCTTAGCCAGCCCGTGACGTTGACCAAGTTCTTCCAGGCCCAAGCCTACACCTGGACGACGCTGCTCCACGAGCAGCTCGCCATCGGCGCGTGGACGGAGGCGCGGGAGGTGGTGATCGGGAGCCAGCAGCCTGCCTACACGCTCGCGATCGACGTGGCGGGCGACGGCTCGGTCACACGCACGCCCAGCCAGACGGCCTATCTCTCGGGCACGCTGGTGTACCTGGTCGCGCTGGCCGACCCCGGCTGGACCTTTAGCGGCTGGAGCGGGGACTGTGCCACTGTACCCAGTGTCACTGTACACAACGCCGGCGACTGCGAGCTGGCGATGACGGCGCCTCGCGGCGTCACCGCCAGCTTTGTGCCGCGCGCGCCGCTCACGGTGACGCTGCCCATCACCGATCCGGGCAGCTACGACCTGGGCGCGATCTGCGGCAGCGTGGCATTCACGCATACCGGCGGGACGACTCAAATCACGGTAACGCTGGCGTACACTCACGCCGGCCATCTGCCCGGCGGGCTGGAGCGGCGCTACACGCTGTGGGGCAACAACAGCACAGACTTTGACGCCGCCGTGACGCTGTGTTACGAGCAGCTCGACCTGGACGCCGCCCACATCGCGGACGAGACCCAGCTCCATGCCTACCGCTACCTTGGCGGGCTGAGCTGGCAGCGTTACTCGCGGGTGGATCCGCTGGCCAACACGGTCACGGCGGATGGGGTGAGCGAGTGGGGCGTGTTTGGCATGGGCGTGGAGGGCAATCAGCCTACGGCGGTGACGCTGCACAGCCTGCGCGGCGTGGACGCCCCCTACGCCTGGCTGGGCCTGCTGCTTGGCGTTGGCCTGGCCTGGGCCGGCCTGCGGCGAGCGCGGCGACGCAGGTAGACCTTGCCATAGACGCGATTTTTTTACTACAAAGGACACAAAGGGCACAAAGAATTTCTTCGTGTCCTTTGCCTTGTCTATCACTCGCCCTTTCCGCTGCATAGCAGCGGGGGCGTGCCAGGCATCGCGATGGAGGCACGCCGGGCAGGTGTCCTTCGTGGTTTGTTTTCGGGTTGCCAAGCCCACTGGCCTGAAGTATAATGGTTCTATGCCCGCCATTTCCTAATGGCCTAGCAGGCTGTCGGAGGGAGCGCCGTAGGGCAGGTTTCCATACCTGCCGCAAGCCTGGCGGCTACCCGCAGGACGCCTTTGGCGTAGAAAGCCGCCCTACAAAATCGTCTCTCCGACAAGCTCCTAGTCCAAAAGGGCTAGAAGAATAATACCGTGTGCCTATTCTCGATTGACGAAAAATCGGATAAACTATTAAGAGTTGCGAGTCGTGAGTTGGGGGTGAAAGCGTGCGAACGCAGATCTCTATTCAAACGGTGGCGGGCGAGTTCGTTCGCGATGTAGAGACCATCAGCGGGCAAAACCTGCTGGCCTGTAACCAATGCGGCAAGTGCAGTTCGGGTTGCCCGGTGGCAGACGCGCTGGATATGCTGCCTAGCGCCGTCATCCGGCTGGCCCAACTGGGCCTGGAGGAGGTCCTGGAGGCGCGCACGATCTGGACATGCGCTTCTTGCCTGACCTGCGTCAGCCGCTGTCCCAAAGACGTGGACCTGCCGCGCGTGATGGAGGCGCTGCGCACGATTGCCATGCAACGCGGCATCCGCCCGCCAAGCATGGCCGAGTTGCCAGATGAGCTGGTGGCCGAGCTGCCACAACTGGCCATCATCGGCGGATACAGGAAATATTCGATTTAGATGGGCACACCTTATTTTCCCGGTTGTACGCTTTCGACCAAGGCCAAGAATTTCGACCTGTCGGGTCGGGCGGTGGCCGAGGCGCTCGGCCTGCCGCTGGACGAATTGGCTGACTGGCAGTGCTGCGGCGCGACCTTCCCGCTGGCGGTCGACAACTCGATGGCGCTGGTCGCGCCGGCACAGGTGCTGATCCAGGCCGAGGGGCAGAATGATCCCCAGGCCGACCCGCCTCGCCTGGCGACCCTGTGCGCCATTTGCTACAACGTGCTCAAGCGCACCAGCATCGCGCTGCGGGAGCACCCCGAGCAACTCGAGCGCATCAACTGGTTCATCAGCACCGACGCCACAAGCTTGGGCGCCAGCTACCAGGCCAGGGTCAAGGTGGTGCATTTCTTAGAGATGCTGCGCGACGAGCTGGGCTGGGACGCGCTGCGGCAAAAGATAAGCGATTCGGGCGGGTCCGAACGCTTGAAGGGATTGCGAGTAGCACCGTATTACGGCTGCTTGCTGCTGCGGCCGCCGGACGAGATGGGGCTGGATGACCCCGAAGCGCCCGCGATCTTGAGCGATTTTTTGCGCGCGGTGGGGGCGGAGCCGGTTGAATTTCCTTTTCAGAGCGAGTGCTGCGGCAGCTACCTGGCCGCCAGCCAGCCGGACGTGCCCCGCGCGCTGAGCCAAACGATTGTCGAGCAGGCGGCCCGGGCCGGGGCGCAGGCCATCGTCACGGCTTGCCCCCTGTGCCAGTATAACCTGGACAAGCAAGCGGCCCAGGCGCGCGCCGGCGCCCGGCTGCCCATCGTGTACTTTACCCAACTGCTGGCGGTGGCGCTTGGACTGCCGGCCGAGTCCCAGGCGTTGGAGGGTCACTATGTCGACCCCGCGCCTCTGTTCGCGCGCGCTTGATTTGACATGATCCATCGCGCTTTGGTGATCGGTGCAGGCATAGCGGGCATGCAGGCCGCGTTGGACATTGCCAACAGCGGCTATGAAGTGGTGCTGGTCGAGCGCCAGCCGTCCATCGGCGGACACATGGCGCAGCTCAGCGAGACCTTTCCCACGCTGGATTGCGCGCAGTGCATCTTGACGCCGCGCACGGTGGAGGTTGGCCACCACGAGAACATTCGCCTGTATACTTACAGCGAGCTTGAGGCCATTAGCGGTAGCCTTGGCGATTTTACAGCCACCATTCGCCGCAAGGCCAGCTATGTGAATTGGGAGCTTTGCACAGGCTGCGGCGTGTGCCAGGAAAAATGCCCCTGGAAAGCGCCGGCCGAGTTTGAGCGAGGTGTGGGAACGCTCAAAGCGATTTACACGCTCAGCCCGCAGGCCGTGCCCAACAAGCCGGTGATCAATCCCGAGCTGTGCGTGCGGCTCAAAAGCCTGGCCGAGGGGGGCAAAGCCAAGTGCGGCGCCTGCGCCAAGTTTTGCCCGACGGGCGCCATCGACTTTGAGCAGGGCGATAGGCTCGTCGAGGAACGCGTGGGAGCGGCGGTGGTCGCCACCGGCTATGACTTGTTCCCGGCGGCACGCCTGGGAGAATATGGCGGAGGGCGATTGCCCGACGTGATCGATGCCCTGGCGTTTGAACGCTTGCTTTCGGCCTCTGGCCCGACGAGCGGGAAAGTCATGCGCCCCTCCGATGGGCGGGAGCCTAAAGAGATTGTGTTCGTGCAGTGTGCCGGCTCGCGCGATTCTGCGCCATTAAGAAATGGCACACACGGTGTGCCGTACTGCTCCAAGATTTGTTGTATGGTCGCGGCCAAGCAGGCTATCCTGTACAAGCACCGCGTGCACGACGGCCAGCCATACGTCTTTTACATCGACGTCCGCGCCGGCGGCAAGGGCTACGAAGAATTCATCAACCGCGCCCAGCAGGACGAGGGCGTGGTCTACCTGCGCGGCAAGGTGAGCAAGATTTACCAGGACGGCGACAAAGTCATGGTGTGGGGCAGCGATACCTTGTCTGGACGTAAAATAGAGATCGCGGCGGACATGGTCGTGTTGTCACTGGCGGTGCTGCCGGCGGCAGGCAGCGCGCGTGTGCAACGTCTCGTTGGCTTGGAGGCGGACGAGGACGGCTTTTACGTTTCGCTTGACGGCGCGCTCGACCCGCTCAATACCACGCGGCCCGGCGTGTTTATCGCCGGCGCCGGCTCGGGGCCGAAGGACATCCCCGAGGCGGTCGCCCAGGCCAGCGGCGCGGCCGCCAAGGTCCTGGCGCTGTTCAAAGGATTGTCCGCTAATCTACGCTAATTTACACAAATAATTCGAGATTGGTGGAAATTCGCGAAGGGATTCGCTTCGAATCCCCATTCGTGGATAAAAACATATTATGCGCAAGATCGGTGTGTTCATCTGCCACTGCGGCCTCAATATCGCTGGGACGGTTGACGTCGAGCAGGTGGCCGAACAAATCGGCGCCTACCCCGGCGTGGTCTTGGCCACGACCTATAAATACACCTGCTCCGACCCCGGCCAGCAGTTGATCCGGGATGCCATCCGCCAGCACGGGCTGGACGGCGTGGTGGTGGCGGCTTGCTCGCCAGCCATGCACGAGCTGACTTTCCGCCGCACGGCCGCCAGCGCTGGCCTCAACCCGTACCTGGTAGAGTGCGCCAACATCCGCGAGCAGTGCTCTTGGGTACACGCGAAATCTCCCAAGCTTGCTACGCACAAGGCGCTCCTGACCATCCAGTCCATGGTCGAAAAGGTCAAGCGCAACGAGGCGCTCGACCCGCTGAGCCTGCCGCTCACCAAGCGAGCGCTGGTGATCGGCGGCGGCATCGCCGGAATAACGGCCGCCCTGGATATCGCGGACGCCGGCTACAACGTGGTCCTCGTCGAGCGAAGCGAGCACCTGGGTGGGCACATGGCCGAGCTGAGCGGCAGCTATCTCAATTTTGAGGCCGGGCCGGATGTGCTCGCCCGGCGAGTGCAGCGCGTGATGGAGCACCCCACTATCCAGGTGATGTGTGGGGCGCAGGTGACCCAGTTGGATGGCTACGTGGGCAATTTCCGGGCCAGCGTGGAGAAGACAGATAGAGAGGAAGATAGCGTGACGTTCGACGTGGGGGCGGTGGTGGTGGCGACCGGCTACGAGCGCTATCCGTTGTCGAGACTGCCCGAGTATGGAGGGGGTCAAGTCCCGGACGTGATTGACGCCCTGGCCTTTGAGCGAATGTTGGCGGCGGGGGCCGACCTGCGTCGCCCCAGCGATGGGCGTGTCCCGCGCGAGGTGGTTTGGGTACAGTGCGCCGGCTCGCGTGACCCCGCGCCATTAAGAAATGGCGCACACGGCGTGCCGTATTGTTCCAAGGTGTGTTGCATGACCGTCGCCAAGCAGGCTGCCTCGTTCAAGGAGCGGGTGCCAGGCGGCCAGGCCTACGTGTTCTACATCGATATCCGCTCGGCCGGCCTGCACTATGACGAGTACGTGCAGCGGGCGATGCAGGACTATCGCGTCGTGTACCTGCGCGGCAAGGTCAGCAAGATCTTTGGCAACGGCGATAAGGTGGTGGTGTGGGGCAGCGACACGCTGAGCAATCGCGCTGTGGAAATTCCCGCCGACCTGGTGGTGCTGGCTACGCCAATGGCAGCGCCACAGGCCGCGCGCGAGCTGGCCCAACGGCTGCATATCAGCATCGACGCCAACGGTTTTTACAGCGAGGCACATCCCAAGCTGCGCCCGGTGGAAAGTCTGACGGCCGGGATATTCCTGGCCGGTGCCGCCCAGGGGCCAAAGGACATCCCGGAAACGGTCGGCCAGGCCAGCGCCGCCGCCGCCAAGGTGCTGCAGCTCTTTAGCCACGACGAAATGAAAGCCGAGCCGACGGTGGCGCAGGTGATCCCCGAGTTGTGTTCCGCGTGCGGGATCTGCGTGCCGGCTTGCCCTTACGGCGCGCGCGAGATTGACACACTGCGCCGCCTGGCCGTGGTGAATGCCGCCCTGTGCCAGACCTGCGGGGCGTGCGCGGCGGCCTGCCCGAACAAGGCCACGATCGTGCGCAATTGGACGCCCGAGCAAATCTTGTTTATGGCGGATGCCTTGGTATAAGACGTAAAACGTAATGCGTAAAACGTGAAACGTAACAAAGAGGGCCTATGTTCGACGTGACATTTCAAAAACGAGTCGACGAGCTTTCTGGCGAAGTGACCGAGCTGTGCTATCACTGTCACAAGTGCACCGCCGGCTGCCCGGTAGCCTATGCGATGAGTTATGGACCGGACCGCGTCTTGCGGATGGTGCAGCTAGGGCAAAAAGAAGCTGCCCTGACTTGCCCGGACATCTGGCTGTGCGCCGGCTGCGAAACGTGCGGCGCGCGCTGCCCCAACGACATCGACATCGCCCACGTGATGGACGCGCTGCGGCAGATCGCGCTGGCCGAAGGCGTCAAGCCGGCCGAGCCTAACGTGCCCTTGTTCCACGATATCTTTATGACGCTCGTCCGGCAGACCGGCCAGATGTACGAGGTTGGCTTGATGGGATTGTACTTGCTGCGCTCGGGCAGCTTGTTCGCGGACCCGGTGCTGTTCAGCGCCGCCCCCCAGTTGCTCCTCAAGGGCAAAGCGCCCATCTTGCCCAGGCTGAGCAAGAACCGCGCGCGCGTCAAGCGGGTGATGGAGAAGGAAGTAGGAAGTAAGAAGTAGGGAGTAGGAAGTAGGACGCCATACGCAATACGTATTCCGTATCAGTAGCGAGGCAACTATGAAGTTCTCATATTATCCCGGTTGTAGCTTACATGCGACGGGCGTCGAGTACGACGCCTCGACGCGGGCCGTGTTTGAAGCCTTGGAGATCGATCTGGTGGAGCTTGAGGACTGGGTGTGCTGCGGCGCATCGTCGGCTCACTCGCTCGGCGCCGACCTGGCTGTCAGCCTGCCGGCGATCAACATCGCCCTGGCGCAAGAGGCCGCCCAGGGCGACATGCTGACGCCGTGCGCGGCCTGCTTCAATCGCACCAAGGCGGCCGACTATGTGCTGCGTCACGATCCAGCCCGGCGCCAACAAGTCGAGCAAAGCGTCGAGTTTCAGTACACGGGCCAGGTGCGCGTGCGTAACCCGCTCGATGTGCTGATGAACGAGGTGGGACTGGATAGGCTGGCCGCACGAGTGACGCGCCCCTTGACTGGGTTGAAAGTGGTGAGCTATTATGGCTGCTTGCTCGTCCGCCCACCCAAGATGATGGCGTTCGATGATCCGGAAACCCCGGTGATCATGGGCAGGATTTTGCAAGCCCTGGGGGCGGACGTCAAGCCGTGGTCCTACGCGGTCGACTGCTGCGGCGGGAGCGCCTCGCTGCCGCGTGTGGACATTGCCACCAGGCTGGTGAGCAGCCTGGCCGAGCACGCCCGCGAGGCCGGGGCGGAAGCGATCGTCACCGCCTGCCCCATGTGCCAGATGAACCTGGAAATGCGCCAGGCCAAGCGGCCGCAGTTGCCCATCTTTTATTTTACCGAGCTGATGGGGCTGGCTTTTGACTTGCCCACCAGTCCGTCGTGGTGGGGCAAGCACTTGATCGAGCCGCGCGCCGTGCTCAAGGCGGCTGGATTGATGTAGACAAGGGTGACCCTTAGGGTCTGTTCCCACAGGAGGATGAGATGATCGAACAATTGGTAACCTATCGCCGCTTGGTGACGCTGAACGATGGAACGCGTGTGTTGATCCGCCCGTTGATCGCAGCCGACAAGCCGCTGTTCTTGGACTTGTTTGACCAGGCGCCCCGCGAGGACTTGGAATACTTTCACAGCGACGCGGCCGATCCAGGCATGGTGGCCAGGTGGTGCGACGAGTTGGACTATGCCAGCGTCTTTCCCATGGTCGCCGTCGTGGGTGACAAGCTCGTGGGCGATGCCACGCTGCACATCGGCGTTAGCTACCAGCGGCACATCGGCTGGCTGCGCGTGTATCTCGATCGCGCTTTCCGCCGGCGTGGCATTGGCGGCCTGATGCTGTCGGGCCTGATCGACATCGCCCGCAAGATGGGCTTGCAGCAATTGGTGGCTGAGGTGCCGGCCCACCAGGTGCAGGTCATCAAGGCCTTTCAGAACCTGGGCTTTAAGCAAGAGTTCACTTTTAACGATTTCTTCATGACACCCCAGGGCGAAACGATTGACGTGGCCGTGATGATCTTGCACCTGGTAGAGTACCCGGCCGCGTTTTAGAGGTTAATCTTATGCAAACCGACATCAAGAATTTTCGACGCACGCTGAGCTTGTCGAGCGGCGTGCAGGTGCTGTTGTGCATACTGACGCCGGCTGATCGCGAGCATTTGATCGAGATGTTCCAGTGCGCTACAGATGCCGACTTGGAATTTTTCCGCGATGACGTGCGCGATGCGGGCCTCGTGGCGCGTTGGGCCGAGCATGTGAACCTGAAACACGTGGTGCCTGTCGTGGCGCTCGTGCAGGACAGGATTGTAGGCGAGGGCATGCTGCAATTGGGGCGCGGCTGCGACCGCCACATGGCCGAGCTGCGCATTTACCTGTGCCGCGAGTTTCGCGGCCGCGGCCTGGGCAGCGCTATGATCAAGGCCTTGATTGACCTGGGGCGCGAGATGGGACTGCGTATCGTCTTTGCCCGGATCGCAGCCTCCCAGACGCAAGTCGTGCGCGCTTTCCAATCTCTGGGCTTTGAGGTCGAGCACACCTCCCGGGACCGGCTGATCAATTCGGCCGGCGAGACGCAAGATGTCGTCGAAGTCGTCTACTATGTGCGGCGCGCGAGCGCGTTTTGAATCTCAGGTGCGATGCACCTTCCGAGGTGCGTTGCACCTGCCTTCTTTCGAAGTAGGGGCAAGCTATGGCAGATGGACAAGTAATTGACGCAGAGAAAGTCGGGTCAGTCCTGGTCGTGGGAGCTGGCATCGGCGGCATGCAGGCCTCGCTTGACCTGGCCGATAGCGGCTTTCGGGTCTATCTCACCGACAGCGGCCCGGCAATCGGCGGGACGATGGCGCAGCTCGACAAAACCTTCCCCACCAACGACTGCGCCATGTGCATCATGTCGCCCAAGCTGGTCGAGACCGGCCGCCACCTGAATATCTCTGTCATGACCCTGACCGAGCTCGAGTCGATCAGCGGCCAGGCGGGCAACTTTAGCGTGCGCCTGCGCCGCCAGCCGCGTTTCGTCGACGTGAGCAAATGCACCGGCTGCGGCGACTGCGCGGCGGTCTGCCCGATCGTGCTGCCCGATGCCTTCAACGCCCAGCTCTCGACGCGCAAGGCGGTGTACAAGCTCTACCCCCAGGCCATCCCGAACGCCTTCGCGATTCAAAAACGCGGCGAGGCGCCATGCCGTAACGCCTGCCCGATCGAACAACGCGCGATGGGCTACATCGCGCTGATCCGCGAGGGCCGCTTTGCCGACGCCTACCGCACCATCCGCGAGGATAACCCCTTCCCGGCCGCCTGCGGGCGCGTGTGCAATCACCGCTGCGAGGAAGCCTGCTCGCGCCCGTCCGTGGGCGAAACGCCCGTCAGCATCATGCGGCTCAAGCGCTTTGTCAGCGACTGGGCCCGCGCACACCCCCAAGAGCTGGTGGCACCGCCGCTTCAAGCCGCTCCCAACGGCCATCACGTGGCCGTGGTGGGCAGCGGGCCGGCCGGCCTGACGTGCGCGGGGGACCTGGCCAAGCTGGGCTACCAGGTGACGGTGTTTGAGGCGTTGCCCGTGGCCGGCGGCATGATGCGCGTGGGCATCCCGGCCTATCGCTTACCCTACGACATGCTGCAAAAAGACATTGACGATGTGCTGGCCGGCGGCGTCGAACTGGTGCTCAACCATCGCGTGGACGATGTGCCGGCCCTGCTCCAGCACTTCAACGCCGTTTTCGTCGCTCTTGGCGCACATCTGGGTGCCAGGCTGCCCATGCCAGGCGTCGACCTGCCCGACGTCCTCGTCGCAACCGACTTCCTGCGCGGCCTCAGCCTGGGGGAAATGGCAAATGACAAACACCTGCACTCGCGAAGCGCGCCGCAGGTGCAAGTGTCGCAAATCGCAATCCAAAATCGCCGTGTGCTGGTGATCGGCGGCGGCAACGTGGCGGTGGACGCGGCGATGAGCGCGGTGCGCTTGGGCGCCAGTTGGGTGGGCATGGCCTGCCTGGAAAGCCGCCAGACCATGCCGGCCCACGATTGGGAGGTGCGCGACGCTGCGGAAGAGGGCATCGAGGTGATGCCTTCGCGCACCTTCAAGGAGATCACCGGCCAGGACGGGCGCGTGACCGGCGTGCGCGCGGCCCAGGTGGACTTTAGAGGCTTTGTGGAAGGCCGGCCGGATTTTGACGAGATAGCCGGCACGGAAGAGTTGATTCCATGTGACGTGGTGATTTTTGCCATCGGCCAAAAACCGGATCTGACCCCCCTGGGCGGGAAAATAGACACGCTGCGCGGGCGCACGGTGGCGGTCGACCCGGATACGCTGGCGACGAGTGTGCCTGGCATTTTCAGCGGCGGCGACGCGGTGAGCGGCACGAGTTTCGTGGTCGACGCCATCGCCGCCGGCCACAAGGCGGCGCGCGCGATCGACGCCTGGCTGTGCCAGCCGGCCGCCTGGCCGCCGGCCTTGGAGAAGGTCGAGCGCTTGCCCACGGCCGAGTTGGACGAGGCCCAGGCGCGCGCACTGATCGCGGCCAAGTCGCAGTCGCCCCGCGCGGAGACGGCCAAGCGGCCGGCCGCCGAGCGCAAGCGCGATTTCGACGAGATCGAGCCGGCCCTGTCCGAGGCGCAGGCCATCGAAGAAGCCCGCCGCTGCCTGGAGTGCGGCATCTGCTCCGAGTGCCTGCAGTGCGTCTACGCCTGCCGGGCCGACGCGATCCGCCACGACGAGCGCGAGCAAATCGTCGAGATGCAGGTGGGCGCCGTGATCCTGACGCCGGGCCTCAAGACGGTGGCGGGAGACATCCGGCCCGAGTTCGGCTATGGCCTCTATCCCAACGTGGTGACCAGCTTAGAGTTTGAGCGCATGCTCAGCGCCTCTGGCCCGTATGCCGGCGTGGTGCAGCGCCCGTCCGACGGCCACCACCCGCGCAAGGTGGCCTTTATTCAATGTGTGGGCAGCCGTGACCTGAGCTGCGGGCAAGATTATTGCTCGTCGGTGTGCTGCATGTACGCCACCAAGGAGGCCCTCATCGCCCGCGAGCACGACGCCACTATCGAGCCGACGATTTTCTACATGGACATTCGCGCCTTTGGCAAGGGCTTTGAGCGCTACTATCAGCGCGCCGAAGCGGAGCAAGGCGTGCGCTACGTGCGCTCGATGGTGTCGTGCGTCAAGCAAGCCCCAGGCAGCCAGAATCTGCGCGTGGCCTACGCCACGCCGGACGGCAAGAGCGTCGAGGAAGAATTCGACCTGGTCGTCTTGTCGGTCGGTCTGCTGCCCTCCGACGGCACACGCGAGCTGGCCAGGCGCCTGGGCGTGCAGCTCGACCGCTTTGGCTTTGCCGAGAGCTTGCCCTACGCGCCAACCGAAACGAACGTGCCGGGCATTTACGTGGCCGGCGCGTTCGCAGCGCCCAAGGACATCCCCGAAACGGTCATCGAAGCCTCGTGCGCCGCTGCCCACGCCAGCCGCTTGCTGGCCCCAGCGCGCGGCACGCTGACCCGCGAGCCGGCCTACCCGGCTGAGCGCGACGTGAGCCACGAGGAGGTGCGCGTGGGCGTGTTCGTGTGCCACTGCGGCATCAATATCGGCGGCGTGGTCAGGGTGCCGGAGGTGGTCGAGTACGTCCAAAGCCTGCCTAACGTGGCCTACGCCGAGCATAATCTGTACACCTGCTCGCAAGACACGCAAGAGCGTATCAAGCAGCGCATCCAGGAACTGGGGCTCAACCGGGTGGTGGTGAGCTCGTGCACGCCGCGCACGCACGAGCCGCTGTTCCAGGATACCATTCGCCAGGCCGGCTTGAACCCGTACCTCTTCGAGCTGGCCAATATCCGCGAACAAGACAGTTGGGTGCATCGCGCCGACCGTGACGTGGCCACTGAAAAGGCCAAGGACCTGGCGGCGATGGCCGTGGCCAAGGCGGCCAAGCTCCGGCCGCTGTACCGCCAAAGCCTGGAGATCGACCACCGCGCGCTGGTGCTCGGCGGCGGGCTGGCCGGCATGACGGCCGCCTTGTCGATCGCCGAGCAGGGCTATGACGTGCACCTGGTCGAGCGCGAAAACGTCCTGGGCGGCAACCTGCGCCATATCTATACGGAAATCCAGGATCAGAAGTCAGAAGTCAGAAGTCAGAAGTCAGAGCTCTCCGATCCCCAGGCACTGTTGGCCGACCTGATCGAGCGCGTGAGCCAGAACCCGCGTATCCACGTCTACCTGGGCGCGGAGGTAGACGGTGTGAGCGGCTACGTGGGACAATACAAAACCGGCATCCGCTGCCAGGACGGCCATACTGAGGAACTGGGGCACGGCGTGGTGATCGTCGCCACCGGTGCCCAGGCTATGACGCCCAAAGAATACCTTTACGGCCAGCACCCCAACGTCATCACCCAAGTCGAGCTGGAAGCGCAAATCAGAAATCAGAAATCAGAAGTCAGAAATCAGAAATTCATAATGCTCCAATGCGTCGGGTCGCGGGACGACGAGCACCCTTACTGCTCGCGGGTGTGCTGCACGCAGGCCATCAAGAACGCGCTGGTCATCAAGCAGCAGAACCCGCAGGCCAGCGTCGTGATCCTGTACCGCGACATCCGCACCTACGGCATGCGTGAACTGTTGTACCGCCAGGCGCGCGAGGCGGGGGTGGTCTTTTTGGAATACAGTGAGAAACACAAGCCGGCCGTGACGCCGGCTGCCGGCGGAGCACTAGCCGTGGAGCTGCTTATGCAGCCGGATGGCGAGCGTATCACGCTGGCGGCGGATTGGGTCGTGCTCTCGACGGGTATCGAGCCGCGCCCAGACAACGCCGCCTTGGCCCAGTTCTTCAAGCTGCCGCTGTCGGAGGATTGCTTTTTCCTGGAGGCACACGCCAAGCTGCGCCCGCTGGACTTTGCCGCCGACGGTGTGTACCTGGCCGGCCTGGCGCACTCGCCGCGCTTTATCGACGAAACGATCGCCCAGGCCAACGGCGCGGCGCTGCGTGCCGTGACGCTGCTCAGTCGCAAGGAGCTCCAAAGCGCCGCCCTGATCGCCGAGGTCAATCCCCGCTTGTGCTCGTCGTGCGGGGTGTGCGTGGCGGTGTGTCCTTACAACGCGCGCCTGATCGACGAGGACAAGGGGCACGCGGTGGTGTTGGAGGTGCTGTGCCAGGGCTGCGGCGCGTGCGTCTCGGCCTGCCCCAACGGCGCGTCGTTCCAACGCGGATTCGAGTTTGGGCAAATTTTCGGCATGATCGATGCTGCGCTTGAGAGGGTTTAGTGCTTTTGTAACTGTTCAGGCAGACACTTTTAACCACTAAGGACACGAAGGGCACAAAGGAAAAAGCTCATACCCTTAGTGTCCTTGGTGTACTTTGTGGTAAACAAGGTTTAGGGCCGGTAGCCACGTTACTTTTACATCGAGAGGTAGATATGGCAGATAGCGAATTCGAACCACGCATCGTCGCGTTTCTGTGCAATTGGTGCACCTATACCGGGGCCGACCTGGCCGGCACCTCGCGCTTGCAGTACCCGCCCAACGTGCGCATCATCCGTTTGATGTGCTCCGGCGCGGTGGACGTCAGCTACGTGCTCAAGCCGCTG
>JAFGFO010000091.1 GCA_016931085.1 Thermoflexales bacterium | reverse complement strand
GGCCGGATCGCCGGCCTGGAGGTGCTGCGCATCATCAACGAGCCGACCGCCAGCTCGCTGGCTTATGGCCTGGACAAGAAGAAGGATGAGACGATCGCCGTCTACGACCTGGGTGGCGGCACCTTCGATATCTCGATCCTGGACGTGGGCGACGGCGTGTTCGAGGTCCGCTCCACCAACGGCGACACTTTCCTGGGGGGCGACGACTTTGACCAGATCGTCCTGGACTATGTGGCCGACGAGTTCAAGAAGGAGCAGGGCATCGACTTGCGTGCCGACCGCCAGGCTTTACAGCGCTTGAAAGAGGCCGCCGAGAAGGCCAAGATCGAGCTGTCGACCATGATGCAGTCCGAGCTCAACCTGCCCTTTATCACTGCCGACGCGTCCGGCCCCAAGCATTTGCTGATGACGCTGACGCGCGCCAAGTTGGAGCAACTGACGGCCGAGCTGGTTCAGCGCAGCATCGAGCCGTGCAAGCGCGCCCTGCAAGACGCCAAGCTGTCCCCAGCCGACATCGACGAGGTGGTCATGGTGGGCGGCATGACGCGCATGCCGGCGGTGCAGGAGGCGGTGCGCAAGTTCTTTGCCAAGGAACCCCACCGGGGGGTCAACCCGGACGAAGTGGTGGGCATCGGCGCCGCCATCCAGGCCGGTGTGCTGCGCGGCGATGTGAAGGACGTGCTGCTGCTGGACGTGACGCCGCTGACGCTGTCGATCGAAACGCTGGGCGGGGTGGCCACGCCGCTCATCGAGCGCAACACGACCATCCCCTGCCGCAAAAGCCAGGTGTTTTCGACCGCCAGCGATATGCAGCCCAGCGTTGAAATTCACGTGACGCAAGGCGAGCGGCCCATGGCAGCCGACAACAAGAGCCTGGGCAAGTTTATCCTCGACGGCATCCCGCCCGCGCCGCGCGGCATCCCGCAGATTGAGGTCACCTTCGACATCGATGCCAACGGCATCTTGAACGTGAGCGCGGAGGACAAGGCCACCGGCCGCAAGCAGCACATCACGATCCAGGCCTCGAGTGGCTTGTCTGAGAAAGAAATCGAGCAGATGGTCAAAGACGCCGATCGCTTCCGCGACCAGGACCGCCAACAGCGCGAGCGCGTGGAGGCACGCAACATAGCCGATACGCTCGTCTACCAGGCCGAAAAGCTCTTGCGCGACGACACCGAGGGCAAGTTGAGCGGCTTCAAGGCCGATTTGGAGGCCAAGATCGCCGAGGTGAAGAGCGCGGTGGAGAGCGGCAACTTGGAGGATATGCGCGGCAAGACGCAAGAGCTGGGCACGGCGCTGCAGCAGGCCGGCGCGGCGATGTACGAGGGGCAGCCTGACCAGACCCCGCCGCCCGACAGCCCCCCTCCTCCCGGCGACGACGGCGTGGTCGACGGCGAGTTTAGACAGGCTGAGACGTAAAGCGTCCCTCGGCAAGCTACCCTTCCCCTCCGGTCGGGGACTACGCGGGATGATATAAAACGTGAAACGTAAAACGTAAGCGGGTGGGATGTGAAGAAAAAAGCGGCCGCGGTGGTGCTGATCGTCGTATGCGCGCTGGCCCTGGCGCCTTGGGCGGCCGCTCAATCATCGAGGGCCGTGCGCCTGGCTACGCTGGACATTGCCGTCTGGCCCGAATTCGACCGGCCGGCGGTACTGGTGATCTACCGCGGCCAACTTGCCGCCGAGTCGCCCTTGCCGGCTGAGGTGTCCGTGCGCATGCCGGCTACAGCTAGCGGGGGAAAGCCGCACGCGGTGGCCGCCGACGACCCGGTCCAGGGTTTACTCAATGTGCCCTACACGAGCGAAGAGCAGGGGGACTGGATACAGGTGTCGTTCACCACGGCCCGGGCCGCGTTCCAGATCGAGTTCTATGACGAGCTTGACTTGAGCCGCCCTGAACGCCAGTATCGTCTGGTCTGGCCAGGCGATGCGGCCGTGGCGCATGTGACGCTGCAGGTTCAAGAGCCGTACAATGCGGCCGATTTTCGAGCGACGCCCCAGCTCGAGGCCGGACAAAGACGCGAAGACGGCTTGATGTACTATTCGGCTGAGCTGGGGGAGCTCGAAGCTCGCCAGCCGCTCCAGATCGATATAGCCTATCGCAAGAGCGACTCGCGCACCTCGGTCGAGGCGCTGCGCCTGACGCCGCCTACTCCAACACCCCAGCCTAATCCGGCCCTGACCAAGCTCTCCGCCTGGCCGGTCTGGGTGGGCGTCGGGGTCGCGCTTGCGCTGCTCTTGATCGTGGCCGGCCTGGTCTGGCAGTTCTACGCGCCCCGGCAGGAGCCCAGGCTGGAGGAGTACACTCCCTCGTCCGCGCGGCGTGACAGGCGCCAGCGAGACAAGCGGCACGCTCACGCCGTGGCACGCTCCAAGCGGAGGACGCCTCCGCCAGAAGGAACACTCCACGTCGAGACAACTCCCGCGCCGGCCCCCGTCGGGTTTTGCACCCAATGCGGCCAGCCTCTGCGCGCTGAGGATGACTTTTGCACCCAGTGCGGACGTTCGAATTGAAGAAGGACATTGCCCTCGCGTCACCAGCAACGATTCAGGTGAAATGATGAACAAGCAAACTTTTGATTGGAAAACTACTCCCCAGCTCTCTATTTGGCAAGTGCTCCTGGCGACCTTTATCCCCAGCGGCGTGGCGTTTATTGGCTTTCACGTCGTGTTGCCTGGCCTGGTCGCCAACGGCTTGCCGGTGATGGTGGCCTGGCCGGCGGTGGCCAGTGTGATGCTGTTTGGATTTGTGATCCTGGCGTTCATTCTCTTGCAGCGCGAGGCTGCTCGCTTGGGGCTGTCGCTGTGGACGCGCATGTGCCTGAAAGGACTTGCTCCCAAGGAATGGGCGCTGTATGGCGCTGTCATGGTGGGAGTATTGATCGTTTCGGTCGTCGTGCAAGGCATTCTGCCAGCCTGTATGGATGCCATCGGGTTTGGCGTTCCCAATTATATGCCCTTTTTTCTAAACCCGGCCATCAATGCCAACACGGCTGACATGGCGGTGCTATCGCCCGGCTTGCCGCTGAGTGGGCGCTACGACTTGCTGCCCCTGCTGGCGGTGACCCTGCTGCTGAATATCCTGACCGAAGAGTTTTACTTTCGGGCCTGGATGCTGCCCAAGCTGGCCCGCTACGGTGAGTGGAGCTGGGTATTCAACGGCGTGTTGTTTGCCTTCTATCACACCTTCCAATTGTGGCTGCTGCCGGTCCTGTTGGTGAACAGTCTGGGCTTTGCGTTCGTCTTTTATCGGAGCAAAAGTGTGTGGCCGCCTTTAGCGGCGCATCTCATCGGCAATTTCTTTCTCGGCATTCTTAGTATTCTGATGCTGATGGCCAGATGAGCCTCTCTACTCCATAAAAAGGGTATACGCCAAAAGTGTGGGGAACAGATACAGTTGAGGCGCTCAAAAGGTGCAACGCACCTCCGAGGTGCGTTGCACCTGCCAGTCCCCCACAGTTTTGAATTATACCCCCATAAAAACTGGCTGTTGACCAACCCCAGGCCGAGGCCTTTTTCGCCGGTAAGATTGACCAGTCCAAGCTTTCCTTCTTAGACGGGATGATGGGCCGGCTGGTCAAGTCCCCTGTCGGCGATCTCCGCAATTGGGAAGCCATCCGCTAATGCTTTCCACCCCAAATCTCGGGCCACGTGTTTCAATTCCCGGAGCTTGGCCTGGCGTAACCTCCGAGACCACCGTGTCCGCACCCTCCTCAGTGCGCTGGCAGTGGCCCTGGGCACGGGTATCATCATTTCCACCGGCGTGATCGAATCGGGCATGCGCGGCGCGTGGGCCACTGGCCAGAGCAAGATGGCCTTCGTCCCCGCTATGGTGGATGTGGTATTCCGCGGCGCGGGCGCCACACCTTCATGATGCTTGACAATTTTAGATGTATCATTTATAATACATAAAGATTTATATATAAAAATGATGCTATGCATTGAGATCAAGCTCATGGAGGACAACGATGGTCATCAATCTCGACACGTGTAAAGCCTGTGGGGTGTGTGCAGCGATTTGTCCGAATCGCATCATCCACAAGGATGCTTCTGGCCAGATGTTCTTCCGGCCCGATCGCGTCGCGCTGTGTTTCCAGTGTGGGCAGTGCATGGCTGCCTGCCCCACGCGCTCGGTGCAGGTAACGGAGCTGAGCTACAAGCGTGACTTTTTTGACCTTCCAGAACGTGAGGATGATAGCCAGGCCTTCTTCGACCTGATCGCCAGCCGCCGTGCGATCCGCAATTTCCAGGACAAGCCCGTCCCGCGCGAGCTGCTGGAGAGGATCGTCCAGGCCATCAGTTGTGCCCCGCCCGGCTTTCCCCCCCTCAAGACCGAGTTGGTGGTCGTGCAAGACAGCGCCCTTATCCGCCAGGCGCTACCTCACATGATCGAGCTATACGATAGATTATACAAGGTCATGCGCAATCCCTTGCTGCGCTTGCTGATCAGGCAAGAAGTGGGACCGAAAAAGTTTAACGTTATCCAGGGGCACCTCGTCCCCATGTTGGAAAGCCGCTTGCCCGACTTGAAAACAGGCGCTGAGGACACGCTCACGCGGCGCGCCCCGGCCATGATCCTTTTCCACGCTGACCGGCAGGCGCAGAACTATGAGATCGATGCCTACATCGCGCTGACCTATGGCTTTTTGGCGGCGCACGCCCTTGGCCTGGGCGGTTCGGCGATGGACATCATCCCTCCGGCCATCGAGCGCAGCCAGGTGCTGCGGGCCATGTTCGGCATTCCCGATGATCACGAGGTGGTCGCCTCGATGATCGTCGGCTATCCCAAGTATCGCTACCAGCGGGCCATCAAGCGGGAATTGAAAAGCGTGACCTGGTTCTAACTTTAGGGGAAATATGCTCAGATATACCTTGCTCGGTTTCCTGAATTACTGGCCGATGAGCGGCTATGACCTCAAGCAGGCGATGGACCGCTCCACGACTCATTTTTGGCATGCCAAGCTCAGCCAGGTTTACACGACCCTGAAGGCGCTCGAAAAAGAGGGCTGTGTCACCTCGCTCGTCGAGGAGGGTCAGGAGCGACCCGACCGTCGCGTGTACACGATCACCGGGCAAGGCCGGCAGGAGTTGCGCGACTGGTTAGCCCAGCCCTATGCCGAATTGAGCCCCAAAAAAGAGGGTCTGGTCCTCAAGGTGTTCTTTTCGGCCCAGATGGATCGCCAGACCATTTTGACCCAACTGCGCTTGCAGCGGGATCTGCACCGCCAACAAGTGACATACTATCGGGATGTGACGACGCAGACGCTGCAGCAGGTGGCTGCCGGGCACCCCGAGCTAGCTCGAGACGCCCTGCTGTGGGAAGCGACCCGTCGTTTTGGCGAGATGTACGAGCAGTTGTACGTTCGCTGGCTGGAGGAAACTATCCAGCTGGTCGAAGAGCAGTTTGACGAGCCGGGCTGACCGTGCAAGTCAGGTCTCAGTGGATCCTGGCTGTGTCACCCCTACTTGTGTCCTTCCGCAAAGAGGGCGAGCAAAACGTAGACAGACAGGCCACTCGCTGGAAGATGTCACGCTGCAAGCGTGACCTACAAGAACTTGCGTCCTTCCGCAAAGATGACGGAAGCTATTCTTTTACGGACCCTTATCAGTGTACAAGTTAGGTTTGCGGCAAACCGAGCGGGTGGCAAGTTGCGATCGCCCTTGCATAAAAACCAGTTGGGATGTAAACTAGACAGATCATCGGGGCTGAGTTACGATAGCGAATGGTTAGCGGGCGGTTAGGTAAGCCGGCCCGCTTTGATGTATCATGAGCCAGATATCTGGTGACAAAGGAGGAACGATGCCTCTTGTAGAAGTCAAAGAATTAGCGAAACGCTATCCCGGCGCGGCGGAGGACGCCGTCAAGGGTGTCAGCTTTGAGATTGCGTCGGGCGAGATCTTTAGCCTGCTCGGCCCCAACGGCGCAGGCAAGACCACGATTCTCTCGGTGCTGTCGTGCTTGCTCGAGCCCACCGGCGGCGACGCCCTGGTGACCGGCCATTCGGTGCGCCGCTCGCCACTGGAAGTGAAAAAGGCCCTCGGCGTGGTGCCGCAGGACATTGCGTTGTATCCCACGCTGAGCGCTCGCGAAAACCTGGTATTTTGGGGGCAGATGTACGGGCTGGGCGGCGCTGATCTCAAAAAGCGGGTAGAGGATGTGCTGGAGACAGTGGGCCTGCGCGATCGGGCCAAAGACCGCATCGAAACCTATTCCGGCGGGATGAAGCGGCGCATCAACATCGCCGTGGGGCTGCTGCACCGGCCGCGGGTGGTCTTGATGGACGAGCCGACGGTGGGCATCGACCCGCAGAGCCGCCGCAACATTTTGGACACGATCAAGACGCTCAATGCCCAGGGCTTGACGGTGCTGTATACCACCCACAATATGGAGGAAGCGCAAGAGCTCAGCCACCGCATCGGCGTGATCGATCACGGCGAGCTGATCGCGCTCGGCACACTGGACGAGCTGATCAAACTGGTGGGCCAGGAAGACGTGGTGACGCTGCGCTTTGCCGCCGAGCAGGTGACGCCAGAGCTGGTCAAGGCGCTGAGTGGGGTCAAAGGCGTCAGGCAGGCGGATGCCATCGAGGGAGTGGTGCGCTTGCTGGCGCAGGATGGCGACGCGGCGCTGGCGGAGCTGGTGACTGTCGCAAATGCCGAGCGTGCGCGTCTTATCGGCGTGGACATCCAGGAGCCTAACCTGGAAGCTGTGTTCTTGCACCTGACGGGTAGGGCGTTGAGAGACTAGGGTCTTGTGCGATACGGAATACGGAATACGCAATACGTATTCCGTATTCCGTAATGGAGAGCAGCCGTGAAAATTCTCGCTATCACTCTCAAAGAACTGACCATCGTCGTCCGCGACTGGGTGGCGCTGGTTGTGATGCTCGTCGCGCCGCTGGCGCTGGCCCTGGTGATGAATTTCGCCTTTAGCGGCATAATGCAAGGCAGCGGCTTGTCGCCAATCCCGGTGCGCATCGTCAACCAGGACGAGGGCGAAATTGGCCAGGCCATCGTGGATGCCTTCCACTCGGATGAGCTGCGCGAGCTGCTTGTTCCGACTGATCTGGTCGAGGTGGCCGAGGCGCGCCAAGAGGTGGACGCCGGCCGGGTCGCGGCGGCTGTGCTGATCCCACCTGGCTTGACCAGGCGCGTGTTTTACCACCTGGGCGATCCGGCCCAGGTCGAGGTGTACGTGGACCCGGCCCAATCCTTTTCGGCCAGCGTGGTGCATGGCATCGTCGAGCGGATGGCGCAGATCGTCCTGGCCGGCGCGGCCGGTGGCCGGGTGACGACGCTGCAACTGCTCAACTCGGGCCGGGCAGAGGCGGCCGAAGAAGAGAACGGCGTGCTCTCACAGCAGATGGGCCGGGTGGCCGCCCAAGAAGCCATGACGGTCGAGGTCGTCACGCTCAAAACCGTCGTCGGCAGCCGCCAGGAGGCGGACGAGGGCTTTGACTTCCTGGCCTATTATGTGCCTGGCATGGCGATCTTGTTCCTGATGTTCACGATGATGTCGTCGGCGCGCACGCTGCTCTCGGAGCGCGAGATGGGCACCTGGGCGCGCTTGCGGGCCGCTCCACTTTCAGCCGCCCAATTGCTGGGTGGCAAAGTGCTGGGCACGCTCGCCACTGGCTTGCTGCAAATGACGGTGCTGGTGATCGTCACGCGCTATCTCTTGGGGGTGCGCTGGGGCGCCCCATTGGCCGTTGGAGTGGTGGTGGTCTTGACGGTGAGCGCGGTCGCCGCGCTCGGCTTGTTCGTCGCCACCATTGCGCGCTCGACCAGCCAGGCTTCGCTGATCGGCAGCACGCTGGTCATGATACTGGCAGCCGCTGGTGGCAATTTCGTGCCGCGCATAGCCTTTCCCGAATGGCTCAAGCTGCTCAGCCTGGTTGGCCCCAACGCCTGGGCGATGGTGGCTTTTCAGAAACTCGACGGCGGGGCGGGATTGGGTGGCCTGGGCGCCGAGATCGCCGCGCTGGCGGCCATGACGGCCGTGTTTTTTGGCCTCGCGCTTTGGGGTCTGGGGACACGCAAAGATTGAGTCCCAGGGGAGATCGGCGCTATGAAGCAATTGCTGGCAGTGTTCGTTAATACCTTCAAGGTCGAGTTTTCTAACCGCGGCGCGTGGATATCGTTCGTGGTTTTGCCGCTGATCTTGACCGTCGTCATCGGTTTTGCCACCTCGGGCTTTGGCGGCGACCAACGGGTGACGCTTGGCTGGGTGGATCGCGCCGGCGGGGCGCAGGCCGCCACGCTCAAACAAATCCTGGATCAGTCCACCCTTGTCAGGCTGAGGAGCCTTGAAGAGGGCGAGGCGCTCCAGGCGATCGTCGATAACAAGCTGTATGGGGCAATCATTGTGCCTGAAGGCTTTAGCGGCGAGCTGCTTAAAGGACGGAATGCCGAATTGACGCTGCATCTGCCGGCCGCCGATAACCTCAGCATGTCTGTCCAGCAGGAAATCCAATCGGCGGTCGCCCAGGTGAGCCGCACCCTGCTGGCGGCGCAAATCAGCCTCGACCAGTCCGAGCAGCGGCGGCCTTTTGCCGATGCTGCCGAGCGCGAGCGCTATTTTGCTGAAGGTGTCGCGCTGGCCGAGCAACTGGTGACTGAAGCGCCGCTGGTCGTTCGAGTGACGCAGTCGGCCCAATCCGAGGCAGTCGAGGTGCCATTGGCCTTTACCCAATCTTCGCCGGGGCAGGTGGTCACCTGGATGCTGGCAACGCTGTTGGCGGGGGCGGCCTTGCTGGTGAATGAGCGCGCCAGTGGGACCCTGCGCCGCTTGCTGACCATGCCGGCGCCCAAGTGGACGATCTTGGGTGGGCGGCTACTGGGGCGCTTTGCCATGGGCGCGGCGCAGATGGTCTTGATGGTGGCCTTTGGCCAGTGGGCGCTGGGGGTGCAGTGGGGCAGCTCGCCGGCGGCCCTGGCGATGGTGGGCGCCAGCTTTGGCCTGGCCGCCACGGCCCTGGGGCTGCTCATCGCGACGAGCGTGCGTACGGAGAAACAGGCCGATACCGTCGTTTCGCTGGGCACCTTTTTGCTCGCCCCCCTGGGCGGTGCGTGGGTGCCTATGGAGATCACCCCGCGCGCCTTTCAGACCGCCGCGCAGGTCTTTCCGACCACGTGGGCCATGCGCGGCTTTATCGACGTGCTCGTGCGTGGCCAGGGCGTGGCAGGCGTGCTTCCGGAATGTGGCGTGCTCCTGGGCTTTGCGGCCGTCTTCTTCGGCCTCGGCATCTGGCGCTTTAAATACGAATAGACCTTTCCAACATGCTCGCCGCCAGCGCTTTGCCCAGCTCGAAGGCCTCCGCCAGCTTGGCCTCGCAGCCGGACACGTGCCCGTCACGGGCGCAGTGCTCGATCACGCTGAGCTTGACGCCGATCCACTCTTTCCAATCCTCGAACATCGCTATAGTGCACCTGGCGCAGTCGGCGAAATTGTAGGCGACGATCAAGACCACCGGCTTGCCGGCCAGCGCCGGCAGCTTGTCGTCCTTGGACAAGAGCGCCGTCAGCCGGTCGATGCACAGCTTCATCTGGGCGTTCATGTGCCACCAGTAAATGGGCGTGGCAAACACCACCAGCTCGGCTTGTTCCAAGGCCGGATAAATCGGCTGCATGTCGTCGCGCGCGACGCAGCTTGAGCTGCGCGCGCACTTGAAGCAGCCCTGGCAAGGCTTGATGTTCAACTCGTTCAGCCAGAATTGCTGGACGGTTTGCTCGCCGGCCTGCGTCAAGCCCTCCAGCAGCTTGCCCGCCAGCGTGGCCGTGTTGCCGTTCTTGTTAGGACTGGCTTGTAGAATGACAACGTTCATAGTATCTCCGATAGCACTTTCAGCGTCTTCATTCCCTTCAGCGCCTCAGCGATTCTATCCTTGCCGCTCCTCGCTGTGCCCCAAGCGCCAGGTGGCCAGGCCAAAAAAGACCACGGCGTAACCGGCCAGTGCGGCCGCCGGCAGCAGCGCCGACTCCAGGCCCCAACCCCGGATGATGACGTTCTTGAAGCCATCCATGGCCCACGCTACCGGCGAGACGTGCCCGACGGCCTGGAAGGTCGCGCCGGTCACCTCCAGCGGCATCCACGCCCCGCCCAGTCCCGACAGCACGAACATCGGCACGAGCGAAAAGGTCACGGCCTGTTCCTCGCTTTTGGCCACCACGCCGATGAGCAGCCCGAGGGCGGCGATGCAGGCCGCCGCGCTGACGGCCACCAGCAGCGTGGCCGCCGGCGCGCGCCAGTAATCCACCTTGAGCGCCAGGGCGCCAAAAGTGATGAGTATCATAAACTGGCAAACGATGAGCGCAAAGGTCGCCAGGTAGTGGCCCAGCAGGATGTGGACCCGGCGCGTGGCGGTCGTCAGCATGCGCTGCAGCGCGCGCGACTTGCGCTCGGTGACGATGATCTGGGCCGAGGTCAGCAGGCCG
>JAFGFO010000090.1 GCA_016931085.1 Thermoflexales bacterium | reverse complement strand
TCGGGAAGGTAAGTGGGGCGCCAGGCCGCAAAATGACGCCATTGTGGGGGATGTATGCTCGCAATTGCCTTTCGCTTCGAATGCCCGATAGAGGCCAACGTGGCCGGCGTCGTACAATTCGACGCGCAGGTTGCCCTCGGCGGCCGTGCCGCCCAGGATCTGGGTGGCGGCCGGCGCCAGCGCGCCGGCGTCCTCCACGGGCGCGGCGGCGGCTGAGCGGATAGGCCTACTCGGCGCGCCGAGCAGGCCGACCGTCATGACGACTGCCATGATGAGACGAAGCCAATAGGGTTGAGAACGTGTAAACATTTTTTCCTCCATTTTTACTCGAATTAATAATCACGAAAGCTTGGCGCACGAAAAACGTGCGTTCACGTCACGTGTTCCAAACCAGGGTGTTGGTGGGCGCTTTGAATCAAGGCGACCAAATCGTCGGCGCGGCGCACAGGCTGCTGACGCCCCCTCCATACGGTGGCCTGGCTGGTGTCCCGGTCGAGGCTGATGAGCAGGGGAGTGCGACGGTTGTGGAACAAGCCCTTCATCTCGGTGAGGCCGGCCGGGCTGGAAGCGTCGAGGATGATGGCGTCCGGCCCGAGCCGGAGCAGGGTGTCCAGCGAGCTGGCCTGGGCGCTGTCCAGGCTGCTGACGGCCAGCTCGGCGCGGCCGGCCAGGCTGGCCTCGACGCCGGCCAGGAAGAGCGATCTGCCATAGATGACGACCTTCGGTGGGGTCACTGCACCTCCATACCATTCATCATATCACACCAGGCGACTAGACCGCAACTGTCTAAAGGTACTGAAAAAGTCTAGTCGTGGTCTGGCATGGTCCAGTCATGGTCTAGTCATGGTCTAGTCATGGTCTAGGCCGGGATAGATCAGGCTAGTCCGAAAGAGCCAGGACGCCAGCGTTGATAGGAACTTGTGCCGGGGCGAAGAAGGTGGGCAGGGTTCAGACCCGCTGGAACATCTCCCCCACACGTGGTATAATAGGTGTGTAGGAAGTGAGGCGAGCGATGATAGGGACAAGCCTTGACTATCGAGTGACCAACCTGGAACAACTGATGGAGCGGATGCTGGCGGCGCAAGAGCGCGCCCACGAGGAGGCAGAGCGCACCTCCCGTGAGATGCGCGTCTTTCAGAACGAGATGGCCGAGTTCAAGGGCGAGATGAGCGACTTTAAGGATGAAATGAGCGAATTCAAAAACAAGACGGACGATGCCATCATCCAGATGAGAAAACAATGGGGCGAGTTGGCCAACAAGATGGGCACCATGGCGGAGGACCTGGTCGCTCCCAGCATCCCGCCCATCCTGCGCACCGTCGTTGGTTGCCCGGAAGAGCGCATCGAGAGCACTGCGGTACGGGCACGCCGGCGGCATCCGGCCGACTCGGGCCAGATGCAAGAATTCGACGTGATAGCCACCTGCGGCGAGTACCTGCTCGTCAACGAGACCAAGAGCGCGCTGTCGCCAGAGGCCATCGAGCGTTTCGCCCAGCGGCTGCCCGGCGTGCGCGAGTATTTCCCCGAATACGCCGCCAAAAAGGTGATTGGCGCGATTGCCTCGCTGTACGTAGACGAGAGCCTGGTGCGTTATGGCGAGAGCCTGGGGCTGATCGTGCTCGGCTTCGGGCAGGACGTCATGAGCGTGCTCGACTCGCCCGGTTTTACCCCCAAGGTATTTTGAACCTTCCAGGAAAAGGGCGAGGCAGTGCCTCGCCCCCACGTCTCTACGGCACCAGCCTGGCGCGCTCGGCGTAGGCGATGACTTGGGCCCGGTTTTGGAGGTGCAGCCGTTCCATGACGGCGCTCATGTGGTTCTTGACGGTGCTTTCGGCCAGGCCAAGCTGGGCGCCGATTTGCCTGTAGCTCAACCCTTGCGCGGCGAGCGCCAGGATTTCAGCCTGGCGGGGAGTGAGCGGCGACTCTTGACCAGGCGCCGGCCCTGGGTGGGCGGACAGAGCGGACAGTTCCTTGAATTGCTCCAATATCTTGGCCGCCAGACCGGGCGAAAAAGGCAAGACGCCGTGTTCCAGGCTGGACAACAGCTCGAGGAAAAGCGCGGCTTTCAGGTCTTTGAGCAGATAGCCGCTGGCGCCGCTCTTGATGGCCTCGAACAAGTTCTCGTCGTCTTCGGACACGGTCAGCATGACGATGGTGATCTCGGGCAGCTCGGCCTTGATCAAGCGGGTGGCCCGCAGCCCGTCGCAGCGCGGCATGCGAACGTCCATCAAGATGAGGTCCGGGCGCAGCTCGCGTGCCTTGTCGAGCGCGTCGAGCCCGTCTTGGGCTATCCCCACCACTTGCCGGCCGTGCGCGTGCAGCAGGTTTTGGATGCCCTCTATAAAGAGCGGGGGGTCGTCGACCAGTAAGATCTTCACAAGAGCATTTTAGCGCACTTGGCCAGGTTTGCGAGTTCCCTGGTGCAAGAAGTCTGTTCAAGAGTGTGCCAGCGGGACGCGAACGATGATGCGCGCACCTTGCCCCGGCGCGGACACCACGCGCAGGCTGCCGCCGATCTCGTGCGCCCTGTCGCGCATGAGACCCAGTCCTACCTGCTGGCCCAGGCCAGTCTGCCAGTCCAGGCCAATCTGCTGGCCCACGCCAGTCCGCTGGCCCAGGCCAGTCCACTGGCCTCCCTCGCTTTCCAAAACCTGGTCTATAGGCCGGGCGAATCCCACCCCGTCGTCTTGCATCGTGACCTGCAGCGTCCGCACGCCGGTGGCGGGATCCGTCTCTAGCTTCAAGGACACGCGGGCGAGCCTGGCCTGGGCGTGCTTGCGGACATTGGTCAGCGCCTCCTGGACGATGCGCAGCAGCTCTAATTTGGCCGTCGGCTCGAGCGCGTCTTCAGGCCACTCGTCCATGTCCAATTCGGCCCGAATGGCACTGATCTGGCCAAAGCGCCGCAGGTAATGCTCCATCGCGGTGTGGAAACTTTGGTCCAGCAGCGCTGACGACCTGACGCCGGCGATGTATTCGCGCATGTCCAGGTTGGCCTGCGCCGCGACACTGACCAGGCGCTCCAGCAGCGCCTCCGCTTCGGCCGGCTTGCCGTCGGCGATCCGTTGGATGGCGGCCTGGGACTGGGCGCTGACGTAGCTCATCACCTGCCCCAGGTTGTCGTGCAGCTCGCGCCCGGTGCGCTCGCGCTCTTGCATCACGGCCAGATCGCGCTGCTGCTGCACGATCCTGGCTTGCGCCTGCTCGCGCGCCGCGATTTCGGCCCGCAACTGCACATTGGCCGTCATCAGGTCGCCGGCGCGCCGTTCCAGCTCGGCGTTGATCCGCTCGATGTCGGCCACGCGCGCCTGGACCACTATTTCCAACTGATCGCGATGCCGGCGCAGCTCGGCCTCGGCGCGCGTGCGCTCGGCGATCTCGGCCTGGGCCTGGGCGTACAAGCGGGCATTTTCGATCGCCACCGCCGCATGGGCCGCCAAGGCCGTCAGCATATCCACATCCGCCTGGCCAAAGGCCGAATCGTCGCGCTTGTTCTCAACCTCCAACACACCCACCTGGCAATCTTGGAAGCGCAGAGGGAGCGCCAGCAGCGCGCGCGCCTTGAAGCCGGTGGCCTTTTCCACGGCCCGGTAGTAGCGCGGGTCCAGGCCAACGTCGGGCACGATCACCGGTTGGCAGGCAGAAAAGGCGGAGCCGGCGATCGAGCTGTCCAAGGGGACCGGGATGCTAAAAAGTTGATCGGCAAAGCTGGTGGCGGCTACAAAGCGCAGTTGCCCGGAGGGTTTATCGAACAGCAGGATGCCGGGCTGACTCGGTCCCCGTCAGCTCGGCGGCCACTTGTACGATCCTGTGCAGCAGCAACTCCAACGACCTGGTCGAGGCCAAATCGCAACTGATCTCGAGCAAGCGCGCCAGGCGCGCCATGTGCAAAGCCTCGTCGCTCACTTGATGCCCCCTCATTCGAGGTAGCCCTCCTGTCAAGTAAGGATACCACACATGTGCCATCAATGCCAATCTGTCTAAGCAAGGAAAGTTGGGCGTGCTCGTATCCCGTGCCACCTATTCTTGCCAAACGTCGCTCACCAGGTTAAAGCCCAACACGGTCAGTATCAAGGCCAGGCCGGGGAAGAGGACGACGTGCGGCGCGCCCAGGATCGCTCCACGCCCCTGCCCCAGCATGGCGCCCCATTCCGGCGTGGGTGGCTGCGCCCCCACACCGAGGAATCCAAGCCCGGCCGCCTCCAAGATAGCGGTCCCGATCCCAAGCGCGGCTTGCGCCTGGAGCGGCGCCCGGCAGCCAGGCAAGACATGCCGCCACAGCACATACAGCGGCGAGGCGCCAATCGCCCGCGCAGCCAACACGTATTCTTGCTGCTTGACCGCCAACACACTTACCCGTAGCAGGCGCGCATAAGTCGGGGCAGCCGCAAAAGCCAGCGCATACACCACACCTGCCGGCCCACGCCCCACCGCCACGACGAGGGCCAGAGCAAGCAGCAGGGTTGGAAAAGCCAGCATGGCATCCAGGCCGCTCGTAATCAGGCTGTCCAGCCATCCTCCCCAGTAGCCGGCCGCGCCTCCCAACGCACCTCCTGCGGCCACAGCCAGCAAGGTGGGCGCGAGGCCTAACAGCAACGACAAGCGAGCGCCATAGATGACGCGGCTGAGATTGTCGCGGCCCAGCTCGTCCAGGCCAAAAGGATGTTGGACAGAAGGTAACTGTCGCCGCTTTGCAAGCTGCTGTTCAAGCGGATCGTGCGGCGCCAGCCAGGGGGCCAACAAGGCTACGGCCAAAATGCTGGCTACAATGACCAGGCCAAGTGCAGCCTGGCAGTTTTTCACCCGCCGGGGCCTGGAAATGTGCCGGAAGGGCAACTCATTCATAGCGTATGCGCGGATTTAGCCAGGCACAGGCGAGGTCGACGAACAGGTTGAGGCAGACAAAAAGCAAGGCACTCAGCAGCACGACGCCCTGCACCAGGGGATAGTCGCGAGCCAAAACCCGTTCGGCCACCAACTGCCCCAGGCCTGGCCACGCAAAAATCGTCTCGGTCAAAATCGCGCCCGAAAAGAGGCTGCCGAGCTGCAGTCCCACGACAGTGAATACAGGCGGCCAGGCGTTCTCCAACGCGTGCCTGAAAAGCACAGCATGTTTTGGCAAGCCCTTGGCGCGCGCCGTGCGAATATAGTCTTGGGCCAGCACATCCAACACGCACGCGCGTGTCATGCGCGTGATCGACGCCAGCGGCACCGTGCTCAGGGTGAGCGCGGGCAAGACGAGATGCTTGAGGGCATCAGCCAAGGCGGCCCAATTGCCAGTGAGGAAACTATGGAGAATGTAAAAATTGGATATCAAGTCGAATGTGTCAAACTGGCTCGCCGGCTTGAGACCAATGGCCAGGCGACCCGAGGGCGGCAGCCAGCCCAAGCGGTAGCTAAAGACATAAGCGAGCAGCAAGCCCAGCCAGAACAAGGGCATCGAAGCCCCCACCAGCGTTCCTCCGCTCGCCAACCAGTCAAGAGGGGTGCCACGGCGATAGGCGGCCCACACACCGGCCGGGACGCCCAGCAGACAGGCCAGCGCCATCGCCGCCAAGCCCAGTTCGACAGTAGCCGGCAGCCGGTAGGCCAGCTCGGTCGTGACGGGCAAGTTGGTCACAATGGCTCGCCCCCAGTCGCCCCGCGCCAGCTCGCTTACGTAACGCACGTATTGCACCAAGACCGGCCGGTCCAAACCATTGACAGCGCGGAAGTGAGCGCGCTGCTCAGCATTGGCGCGCTCGCCCAGCATAACCTGGGCCGGGTCGCCGGGGATGAGGCGAAGCAGAGTAAAGGTGACGAACGAAACGAGCAGCAAGGTGGGCAAGAGCAAAAGCAAGCGGCGGGTGATATGTCGGCGCATACCGGCCCTCAAGTCTGGCTATTCGCCCTTGAAACCACCAAAGTAAAAGCTCCAGTGGAAAAAGTTGCCGGTGTGGCCCACGTGGTAGGGATTGCCCTTGTCCCACCAACGCTCGAAGTTAAAGACGACGGCACCGGCGTCCAGCTCTGTCCCGTCGTGAAAGCTGACCCCACGGCGCAGGTAAAAGGTCCAGGCGCGAAGGTCGTCAGACAGTTCCCAGCGCTCGGCCAGGGCGGGGACGACGCGAGCCGTGCCCGGCTCGAAGGCCACCAGGGTTTCCATGACCTGGGCGCACACCATCACCGATTCGAGATCGCTCTCGTCCACCGGGTCGAGGCCGACCGAATCCCCGCTGCGGGCAAAAATCAAGCTGTCCTTGCCCTTGACCGAAACCGGCCCGAAAAACTCGACGTTGAACGGGCTGGGGCTGAGGCCTCGCACCGTTTTGCGGAACGCCAGGGCCGAGCTGTTGTGCACCACCGGCACGGCCGGGACGTTGTCGTGGATAAGGCGATTGGCCTGGTCGTAGAGCGCCTGCCGCCTGGCCGGGTCGGTGACCGAGCCGGCCTCTTCCAGGAGTCGCATCAGCTCAGGGAACTTGGGCCCCAGGCTGTCGTCCGAACCGGCGCCAAAAAACGAGTCCAGGAAATTGACGGCGTCGGGATAGTCGGCCATCCAGCCCAGCAGGAACAGGTCGGCCTCGCCAGCAAAGACCTTGTCCAGGTAGGCCCCCCAGTCGTAGGTGGCGATCTCAGCCTGGATACCCACGGCGGCCAAATCAGCCTGGATAGCTTCGCCGACCCGGTCGGGGTTAGGGTAATAGCTGCGCGAGACGGGCATCACCCACAGCGTGGTCTTGAAGCCGGCGGGGTAGCCGGCCTGGGCCAGCAGCTCTTTGGCCTGGCCAGGGTCGTAGGGCCAGTCCTGCAAGCCATCCGTGTGGCCAAAGATGCCCGGCGGCACAAACTGCGCGGCGGCCTCGGCGGTGGGTGAGTAAAGTGCCTGGACCAATTCAGTCTTGTTGAGCGCCATCGCCACAGCCTGGCGCACGCGCAAGTCGTCGAAAGGCGCGTGGGCACTGTTGATGCCCAGGTAGCCGATGTTGAACGGTGGACGCAAGTAGACGGCCAGGTTAGGGTCGGTCTGGGCGGCCGCGATGTCGTCGGGGGACAGGTTGTCGACGCCGTCGACCGTGCCGGCCCTCAGCTCCAGGAAGCGGGCCGGGGCCTCCTTGATCACGCGGTAAGTGAGCGTCTCGATCTGGGGCTTGGTCCCCCAATAGCCGTCGTTGCGCCTGAGCGTGATGTGGTCGCCGGGCAGCCATTCCACGAACTGGAAGGGGCCACTTCCCACCGGGTGTCTCATCAGCTCGCCGCTGGCGGCGTGCTGCTTGATAGCGGATGGGCTGGCGATACCAAAGGCCGGGAAGGCCAGCTTGTGCAGAAAGGCCACGTCAGGGCGGGTGAGGGTGAAGCGGACGGTGTGGGAGTCGAGCTTGTCGACGGAGGCGAGGAGGGTTTTGGCGGTAGGTGTCGACGCCAAAGTAGGTGTCTGGGTGGGGGGGGCAAGCTGTGCTGCACTACAAGCCGTGAGCAAGCCGCAGCATATCCAGGCCATCACGCACCAGCGGCGCACGTATTTTAACAGCTCTCTCATTGCCCTTTGTGCAGACGGGAGGCGAGATTGGCGTACTTGCGCGGATTGCGCTGGCGAACGAGGTCCACCAGATGGTCCAGTTTCTCCTGGCGATCACAGTATTCCACCAGGTGATGCACCTTGTCCCCCTTGCCCATCTTCTGGCCAAACTCTTCATAGGCCGGACGAAAGTGATCATAGCAAAGCCTATCCAATTCCTGGTCACTGAGGGCCTCGGTAAGCAATTTGCGAACCACTTCTGTATCCCAGGCCGGTTCCTGTTGGGCAGCCGCTGGCGGCGGTGGGCAACTGCTCGGACAGAACTCGTCCAGTCCAGCTTGCAACTGTTTATCGTGTGGTTTTATTCCCCTCACAGCATTGCACAAACAATCAATGGCACTGGGGCCAAAGTTTTGAACGAGCACCGATACCAAATAGCCTATTTTCTGTCTCTTGGTTGTATGTGCAATACCTTCTGGGGTTTGAAAGCCAGGGTGGTAGTTATAATAGGCAGCCACCTTGTCTTTAGCATCATTGCATTCTGCTTCTGAGAGATGGTCGTCCAGCAAATCCAGCAATCTGCGCACGAGTGTCCTATCGTCAATAGCACATTCTACAGTTTCAAAAAGATCATCAAGGTCATAGCCATCAGGATCAGACACCTTAGATAGCAGTTCATAAATTTGATATCCATACCGTCCGATCTTGCGCTTGTATCGACTAGGAAAGCCACTAATAATGATACTGGGAGTAAGAGGGTTATATTGGACAATGGCAGCCAGTACATGCTGTCCCAAGAAATCCTTTTCTGCTATCATATGAAGGTTGAGCACAACTGCATCAAATACTGTTCTACTCAGTTGTTCAACAGCATCTTCCCAAGCGCCTGTCTCTTGCACTTGGTAGCCTTGTGCTTTCAACCCCTGCGAAAAGATTTTCCTCCACTTTTCTCTGTTCTCTACAACTAGTATTGAATACACTTGATCTACTCCAACTTGGAACCATTCTCGAGTCAGAGCCCACATCGAGCTTGCTGTACCAGGTCGCGGATAGTTGCTCGAAATTGCACGATATCAAAACCACCCTGAGGAGTCTTGAAAGTAAAAACATCAGCCCCGGCTTGCTGCACGCACGCCTCGGTATCTGGGGGAGCATAACCCGTCATCACGATCACGCTTGCCCTGAGCCCCATCGTCTTGATTTCCTTAAGAAGTTGTAACCCTTGAACATCGTAACGACTTTCATCAAGCAACCTGATGTCCAGAATGGCGACGTCAAAATCTTGGGCCCGCAGAGATGCCTTGGCCTCAGCCAGGCTGCTGGCTGTTCGCACTTGGTGACCATCAGCCTGCAATAACTCTTCTAGAGTCTCGCGCCAGTTTTTCCGGTCATCCACAACCAAAACGAGTCCCTGCAAAAAGCCAGTTGGCTCCATCAGCCGCGTCCCCCTCTCAGGGCAGGTAGCCAGATATGTACCACAGTTCCCTGGCCCACCTGGCTATCCAAAGTGATTTTCCCGTTCAGCGCCTCAACAGTATTCTTCACTCGCCACAAGCCATAACCCAACCCGGACTCCTTTGTGGTGTAAAAGAGGTTAAAGACATTGGATAACGCATCCGGTGGGATTCCGGCCCCGGTGTCCTTCACCTCAATCTCAACCCAGGGTCTGCCGACGTTATCAACGTTACACGTCGTCAAAATTTCCAGGCGGCCGCCTTTCTCAGCCATAGCTTCAATGGCATTGGTGGTTATGTCACGGATCGCGTCTTCAAATTCGGCTTCGATACCGAGCACCAGCGGTAGGTCAACCCTGGCATGTTCCACGTGAACCTGGATGGACGAGGGGGTTTGGAGCAGCGCTTCTCTGACGACAGTTCCAATCACGGCCTGTACATTAATGGGCTGAGGCTCAGGCGGCGACTGGGTCAACTTTTGCAGCTGCCCACTAGCATCCAAAAGCTCTTGGGTGTCCTCCATAATCCCTTTTAGGAAAGGCGCCAGTTTTCGCTTGGCCTGGGGATACTGGCTATTCACTACTTCACGGATACGTTTGACTCTGATTGGAATCGTGCCGGCCATGTTGTTGATTCTGTGCACAAAATCGGCTGCCATGTTAGAAATGGTACGCACTCGCTCTAATTGGCGGATCCTATCTTGCGCTTCCTCCAGGGTCAAGATAGTGTCACGCTGTTCCACATACAATCGAGCATTCTCAATCGCAACCGCAGATTGATTCGCCATGGTCTCGAGGACCCGTAAATCACCCGCATCGTAAGCATCTTGCTTCTCGTGGCTTTGAATGCTGATGACACCGATGATTTTTTCTTTCTGTTTAGCCCGATCCCAAACTTTGAGCGGAGCACCGATCCAGGATTGGGTAGGAATGTCAGGCGACAGCTCAATCCTACGCTCCCTGGCCCACGCCCGCATATTACCCGTCGACACCTCAGCTTTCTTCTGATCGATCGCATACTCGGTCAAGCCATACCTTGGTTCATCGGCCTCGCGCTCTTCTCCTTCTCCGAGCGGATCGGCTCGATGGCGAGGCGACCAAGCCCCAACGCCAGGTTCCACTTTCTTGCCCCCAACGTAGGCAAGGGGGAAAGTCACCGTATCTGTATCCTCATCGTAAAAGGCAATATAGAGATTGCGAACATCCATCAACTTTCCAGCCTGGGTATGAATTTGTTCCAGTATCTCGTCAATGCTCAAAGTGCTGACGATTCGCCCAATTGTGTTCAAAATCTCAAGCTCTCGGATCCTGCGTTCGAGGTCCTGGCTGATGTGCTCATACAGCCGGGCATTCTCAATCGCGATGGCTGCCCGGCCGGCAAAGAGTCCCAAGATCCGCTTGATTTCGTCGGAAAACGCAAGATATTTTTGCATGTTGACGAACAATACGCCTACCACATCGTCCTTGAGCTTGATGGGAATAGCCGCAAAGGATTTGACGCCTATTCGGACCGCCTCGCCACGCACCGGAGGGCAGCCCAGCGGTGGATTGAACACATCGTCCATGTAGAGTGGCGCTTTTGTTTTAACCACGTGCATACCCGTTCCAGTTGCGCGAGGAGGTATCCTTAACTTCTTCTGCAATGGGCCACAGGCATAAGATTGGCCAAAACTGCCCATTATCTTGTCATAGAGATTGATGCTCGTAGACGCTCCTTCTCCCAGGATAGCACAGATTCCCTCTACAGTTCGGTCCAGCACGTCCTCCAGGCTTTGTCCCTTGACGACCTGGGACAAGTTTTCCAACTGGGCATCTAGGCGCTGCTTAGCCTCAAGCTGCCTGGCATTACGTACCGCAATTGCGGCCTGGTTGGCAAACAACTCGGCCAGCTCTTGCTGCTCAGGTAGGAATTTTTGGGGAGTACGATAGCTTACAAACATCAGGCCAACAGTTTCACCCCCGACTCGAAGAGGGATAACAGCAACAGAGTGAATTCTTTCGCGGAAGATAAAGCGTTTGTCAGGCTTGCCCTTACGTTCAACCGTATAAGGGCCTGAAAATGTCTTGGAAGTTTGCACGTTCTTGTAGTAAGAAGGAGTCTTTTTACGGATTAGCTTGGCTACAACATCATCTTTCTCGACTTTTTTCTTGAGAACCTTGGGGCCTCGTTTTTTGCCTGCACCAATCTGCGGGAGATTAAAATCGTCTCGCTCCTGCACATATTCATAAAGGTCAACCAGGTCAGCATTCAGGATATCCAGCGCGCTATTGGCAATCTGCTCCAGTAAAACCCGGGTGTCATGGGGCGCTTCCTCGACAGAGACCAGTTGGCGGGTCAGATCGTTGAGCTCTGCCAAGGCTCGCGCCTGAGCGCTGTTGTGAATCGCAATCGCGACCTGATCGCCAAAAGCAGCGACCAGGTCACCGGATTGCTGGGTATAGCAGCCCGCCTTTCTATGATCCAGCGTCAACAGACCAATCACCTGACCCTTAGCAATCAGGGGAGCGCCTATCCAGGATTTCACGTGAGATGTCTGGGGCATGGGTTTCCACAAACGTTCATCATTAACATCACTGAGCACTAACGGCCTTCGCTGGTGGACGATTCTCTGTATCAGGCGATCCTTAGACACGTCTCGAAGAAGTATCTCAGGCAATTCTCCCATCGAAGATCCTCGACCACCGGCCAATGTGCGTCGGTCTCCCTTGATGAGTTGAACCGACGCGCTGTCGTATTCTATGACCCGGCCGAGTTGATCCAAGACCCGCTCAATAACATCTGGAAACAACAAGGCAGAATTGACAATCCGAGCCACATCTTGAAGCATGTCAGCCTGTCGCCGCCGTTCGAACAACCTGGCGTTATAGATAGCTATTGCCGCCAGGTTAGCAAAAGAGCTCATGCGCTCCTTTTGATCCTTGTCAAATGTACGCGGGGTGCGATAGTTGACGAACATAACCCCCACCGTCTCGCCCGCCACCTTGAGCGGAACGATAGCCGAGGAAACGATCCCCTCACGAATGACAAAACGATTGTCAGGCGCATCGGCGCGTGGCACCTCGAACTTGCCCGTCAACATGTCCGTCCCTTGGGCATCCCGAATGTATTGTGGTCGCCCTAATTTTACCGCTCGCACCACGACGTCATCCTCGTATATCTTGACCTTGGGCACAAAGGGATGGCGGCGCTCTCCCACCCGTGTAGGCGGCAGGATAAATTCATGATGGGCTTGTACGTACTGGTACAATTCCACCAGGTCGGCGCCCAGGACCTGGTGCGCGCTGCGTGCAATTTCGTCGAGCGTTTTAGACAGGTCTCCAATAGCGACCAGCGTTTGACTGATACTATTCAACGCCATCGGAAGTCGGTCGAGTACCTCAGTCTGTTTCTTTTGCGGCGAGGCAGACTTTGCCATGTTCTCATCTCCTTTAGCCAATCCACACATCTAGCCAGATTAGCGATTCTGCTGGCTGGCGGTAGGCAGCCCGCCAGCCAGGCTCAATCTGGATCCCTTTCCACCGGCAGTGTATCACACCGTACACTGCCCCCACCCTTGATCACTTCCGAGTAAGGCAGCGCGATCACCTCGAAGCCAGACTGGGCCAGCCGCTCGTTCACAGTTGAGTTTTCGGCTATCGTGACCACCCGGCCAGGGCCAAGGCAGAGCACGTTCGCCCCGGCATTGTGTTGTTCCTCGTCTGTAAGCGAGATGGCAGAAGGATAAGCGTCCTGGATGCGCTGCAAAGAAGCCGGCTCGAAAGCCGGCTCGTAGAGGAGGGCGCGTTCCCCACCCAAAACACCCAAGATCGTATCGAGGTGGGTATAATGGGCATCAAAGTGGAGCGGGATGACGTCGTAATCCCGTCCAAAGGTGCGCTGCAAAAAGTCCAGGCCGCGCTCATCCGTCCTGGCGCCCAAGCCTACCCACAAGCGGCCGTTGTCCACGACGACGTCGCCGCCTTCGACAAAGCCTCGATCGGGCGCCAGCACTCTCAGGCCGTACTTTTGCAAGACCGGCTCGGCCACCAGGGCTTCCAGGCGCCGCGTTTCCTCGCGGAGGCTCGACAGCACCAGCGTGTCCCCGATGACGATGCCTACATCACGGGTAGCATGCTGATAAGGCAAACCCTGAACGGGAGGGAGCAATTCAACCTCAACACCCTGTTCCCGCAGAACATCCACCAGGCACAGATGCTGCTGCACCATGACCTGCGGTTGGGGCTTGGGGAGGCCATCACTGTAATACAGCCACTGCACATAATTGATGGGCTGGGTAATGCGAAAAAAAGTGGGCGAGCACATGACCACCTTTCGCAACTGCCCCGTCTCGGAGTGACACCCCCTGGCCTTGGGCGTTTTGTTTGCGTTGGTCATAGAGATATGCTTCACTTGATTTCACAATCTGCCTGGGCACATAGCATAGCGCGGCCTCCGGCCGCAATCAAAACTCTTTCACCGCCGAGATCGCAAAGAACGCCGAGAAGAATTCATAAAAAATCTCTGCGCTCTCGGCGTGCTCGGCGGTTAAAAACTTGCGCGGTTGACGCAAATGTCATTGAGCAATTATGTATACTACGCTCTGCATAGTATAGCACAATTCCCAAAATATGATAACATCCAATCGCCGCTTTTTGTGCCAATTGGCATAGTGCGCTATAATGGTGCTGGCAGGCCCCTCTGTCTAGGAGCCGGCCATCTCAATGGGAGACTGCAATGAGCTTTGCCGAAGGAGAAAACGTAGGCCCTTACCGCATCGTTGCCCAACTGGGCAGCGGGGGAATGGCCACTGTCTACAAAGCCTATCACGCCGCGCTCGATCGCTACGTGGCGCTCAAGGTGCTGCACCCCATGTTCAAGGAGGACCCCAACTTTCTGGCCCGCTTCCAACGCGAGGCCAGGATCGTGGCCCGGCTGGAACACCCGCACATCGTCGCCGTGTATGATTTCAGCGAGCACGATGGGCGGCCCTACCTGGTGATGCGCTTTATCGAGGGGCAGACGCTCAAGGCCAGCCTGCAAGCCGGCCGGCTGGACCTCTCGCAGGTTATGGCGATCATGCGGGCCGTGTGCCAGGCACTGGCCTACGCGCACGAGCAAGGCGTGCTCCACCGCGACATCAAGCCGTCCAACGTCCTTCTGACACCCGCCGGGGGGGTGTTCCTGACCGATTTTGGCCTGGCCAAGATAGCCGCCGCCGGCGAGTCTACCATGTCACACGAATCGCTGATGGGCACCCCGCATTATATCTCGCCGGAACAGGCCCAAGGCGCGCCCGACCTGGACGCCCGCACCGACATGTACTCGTTGGGCGTGGTGCTGTACGAGATGCTCGTGGGGCGGGTGCCGTTCCAGGCCGACACACCGTATGCCATCGTACACGATCACATCTTTACGCCGCTGCCCATGCCGCGCAGCCTCAATCCCGAGCTGCCAGAGTCGCTGGAGCGCGTGCTGCTCAAAGCGTTGGCCAAGGAACGCGACTACCGCTACAGCACGGTGGCCGAGATGCTGGCCCAATTGGAGCAAGCCGCCGCACCAGGGGCTGGCGTGCCAGGGGCCGGTGCGCCGGTCAGCTCAACTCTGACGCCGCCGGCTCCAGGAGGTGGCACACCGGGCGAGCCAGGCACAGCCGCGCCACCCACACAAAGCATACCGCTGGCGACAGGCCAGGCTGAGGGCATCAAGTTAACCCTATCACTCCAGCCACCTCCACTGCCCACGCCGGCCAAGCCCAAGGCCGCTATGCCCCCCCTACCTACGTTAGTCACAGGCCGCCCTGAGGCACCTACGCTACCCAGCGAGCCTGGCCAGGCCGGCGAGGCCGAGTCAGCCGCCAACGCCGTGAAAAAGCCGCGCCACAGGCGGCGGATCGTGCTGGCGGTCGTTGGGCTACTCTTGTGCTGCTGCGCGGCCCTCTTCGCGCTCAATGCGATCGATCAACGCCAAAAGCTAGGGGCAGCCCGCAACTGGCGAGACAGCGGCGATATCGAGAGAGCCCTGGCCGAGTACGCCGCCGCCAGGCAGACCGACCCGGAGCTGCTCCAGGCTTACAACGAGCCGGCCCAGATGCTGCGGGCGCGCGGGGAGCCAGGTGACGCGGCGCGGGCGGCCGAGTTGTACGAGGCGGCGATAGGGGCCAAAAACGAAAACAACGCCCACCTTCACCTCAACGCCGCGCAGGCCTGGTTCGAGGCCGGGCAGATAGAGAGAGCCACACCGCACCTGGAGTGGTTCATCGAGCGCAATGTCAAAGAAGCCTGGCCTTACGCCGGCATGGCGCTCGTCCGGCTGCAGCAGGGCCAGATGGGCCAGGCTCAAGAGTTGGCGCGCAGGGCGCTCGAGCTGGATAAAGATGCGCCGGAGGGGCACTTTGCGCTGGGGATGGTTCACGCGCGGCAGGGGCAAATCGAGCCCGCCAGAGAACAATTTGAGCTAGTGCTGGCTTCGCCCAACATTCCAGAGTGGATGAGGATGGAGGCCAAGCGTTTTATGGACGAGTCAGGCAGATAATATATTTTCAAGGAGGTATTCAATGCGTACACCCATCATTGCTGGGAATTGGAAGATGAACAAGACCGTCAGCGAGACGGTCGAGCTGGCGCGCGCGCTGCGCGAGGCGTTGGACGGCATCAGCGGCGTAGAGGTGGTGCTGTGCCCGCCCTTCACCTCGCTGTGGGCGGCTCAAACCGTATTGGAGGGGAGTTCAATCGGCCTGGGCGCGCAAAATATGCACTGGAAAGACAAGGGGGCGTTCACCGGCGAAATCAGCCCGCTGATGCTCAAAGAGTTGTGCGAGTACGTCATCATCGGCCACAGCGAGCGGAGGCAGTATTTCGGCGAGACGGACGAAAGCGTCAATCACAAGGTCAAGGCCGCCCTGGAGCACAGCTTGAAGCCCATCGTGTGCGTGGGCGAGAGCCTGGCGCAGTACGAAGCCGGCGAGACTGGTCACGTGGTCAGCCGCCAGGTGCGCGGCGGGCTGGCCGGGCTGACGGTCGAACAGATGGCCCAGGTGGTGATCGCGTACGAACCGGTGTGGGCGATCGGCACCGGCAAGGCCGCCACGGGCGAGGGCGCCAACCTGGTGGTGGCGCGCTCGATCCGCCAGCCGTTGGTTGAGATGTTTGGCGAAGCGACGGCGGCAGCCACGCGCGTGCAGTACGGCGGCAGCGTCGTGCCAGCCAACATCGCCGAGTTCATGGGCCAGCCGGATATTGACGGTGGGCTGGTCGGCGGCGCCAGCCTGAAAGCTGGCGATTTCGCCGACATTGTCAAGCTGACGGTGAAGGCGAAGGGATAGTCGCAAGAGGGGAATCCCCCCCTCACCCTAACCCTCTCCCCCAGAGGGAGAGGGGATACTCGATCCCATGAGCACGCTGCTTTTCTTGATCGTCACCTTCATCCCGCTGGTGTTCTTGGAAAAGTGGATCCATCAGCACCTGCACGGGGTGGCGCTGCTGGTGTCGAGGCAGGCCCAGGCGGCGCTGTACCTGTACGCACTGCTGCTCTTCCCCGGCGTTGCGCTGCACGAGCTGTCCCATTGGCTGATGGCAGGCCTGCTGGGGGTGAGAACAGGCAGGGTCAATCTGCTGCCCGAGCACAGCCCCGACGGGCACGTGCGGCTGGGATCGGTGGAATTACGGCAGCGCGTCGACGTGGTGCGCGCCAGCTTGATCGGGGTCGCGCCGTTGTTGGGCGGCAGCCTGCTCGTGTCGGCCATCGGCTACCTGGCCTTTGACATCGGCCAGGCCAGCCATGCGCTGCTGTCCGGCGATCCGACGGCGATGAGTAACGCGCTGTGGTACGCGCTGCACACACCCGATATGTGGCTGTGGCTGTACCTGGTGTTTGCCGTGGCGAATGCCATGCTGCCCAGCTCGACCGATCGCCAATCCTGGCCACCGGTCATCTTGTTCATAGCCATCTTGGCCCTGCTGGCCTGGATGGCCGGCGCGACTTATCCCGCCAGCGCCCAAATCGTCCTCAGCAGCCTGGCGCCTGCCCTGGACGCTGCCCTACGCTGGCTGGCTGTGGTCTTCCTCTTTACCCTGGCGGCCGACCTGCCGTTCGTGCTGCTGATCGCGTTTGCCGAGTGGAGCGTGGGCAAGCTGCGCGGGCAGCGCGTGTATTACAAGGAGGACTAGGTCCAACGACGATAACGCAGCAAACTGAGGAAACCAATTCTTGCGAAGGAGAAAAGACCATGAAACAGCTAGGAAGGATTCTTTTTGTCTTGGGTTTTGTACGCCTGTTTTCCTGCGGGTGTGACCAAAATCAGTTGGTTGCCCCTATGTCCCAACCAGAATTGGTCACACCCTTTTCCTGGCAACCCGCCTATGCTCAGGGCAGCGAACCGGGATTTCAAGAAATCCAATCTATCCCCACCCACGGGGCCGTTGATTGGGAGTTCTTCAGCATGGGCGACGAGCACTACCTGGTCGTCGCCAATTATCGCGACGAATCCACCTGGAGTATGGATTCGAAAATCTACCGCTGGGACGGGGCACGCTTTGTCGAATTTCAATCTCTCCCGACCACCGGGGCCAAAGACTGGGAATTTTTCACTATCGGCGGCAGTTTTTACCTGGCGGTGACCAACGCGCGTGACGCTTTTAGCCACACCATCAGCTCGACGATCTACCGCTGGAATGGCACCAGCTTTGTAGAATTCCAGTCCATCCCTACCAGCGACGCGCCCGACTGGGAGTCTTTCACCATCGGCAGCGAGCATTACCTGGCGGTGGCCAATCACTCCGATGGGATCACCCACACCCTGGATTCAGCCATCTACCAGTGGAGCGGCGCTGTCTTCAGCCGGACCCAACTCATTCCCACCCAGGGCGCCAGAGATTGGGCATTCTTTACTATCGGCAGCAAGCATTACCTGGCGGTGGCTAATGCGCGTGACGGCGACAACCGCCACGTCGACTCCCAGATCTACCGCTGGAACGGCACCGCTTTTGCAGAATTCCAGGCCATCCCCACCGTCGGGGCTCACGATTGGGAGTTCTTCAGCATCGGCAGTGACTCTTACCTGGCGGTGGCCAATAACTACGATGGCACGAGCTACAACACAGCCTCCAAGATTTACGAGTGGGACGGCAGTCACTTTGTGGAATTTCAAACCATCCCCACCAACGGCGCGGTCGACTGGGAATTTTTCGCGATCGACCACTCCTATTACCTGGCCGTGGCCAATTCTTACAACGATTCCACCTACGACCTCCCCTCAAGGCTTTACCAGTGGGATGGCACTCGCTTTGCCGAGTTCGGCTCAATCCCCACCCACGACGCCAGTGATTGGCACTTTTTCAGCATTGACGGCAGCCCTTACCTGGCCGTGGCCAACGCTCGCGATGATTCCACCTGGAACGTCGATTCGAAAATTTTCAAGTGGCAGGGCGCGAGCTGGGGCTGCAGCTATGATGCACTGGCGGTGAGCAGCGTGATATCAGTCGAGCACCATCCGAATGGCGCCGCGCTGTCGCCTGACGGCCGCCAGTTGTATATGATGCTGCAAAGCGACCCGGCCCCAGATCCGCAAGGATATGTCGCCATCATCGACACGCACACCCAAGCCGTGGTGGATACCATCCCCGTTGGCGCCGGCTTTGTGTACGGGGTGGCCCTCACGCCCGACGGCAAGCAGGCCTACGTGCCTGTTTCGAAAGTTTCCGGCTCCACCGTCTCGTCCGGCGCCAACCGCGTCCAAGTGGTCGACACGAGCGCTCATACCATTAGCGCCACGATTCTGACTCCCAGCGACTATATCACAAACGGTCCAACTCAAGTGTCTGTGGCACCCGATGGCAAGCGAGTCTACGTGAGCGACCGGGGCAACAACACCGTTCATGTGATCGATACGATCAGCAACACGGTCGTCAAGACCATAGCGATTGGAGATTGGTCAAACCCGATCGGAATAGCGGTCACGCCTGATGGCAGCCGCGTTTACGTCGCCCAACGAGGCGACAATGTCGTCAGCGTGATCGACACGCTGAGCAACAGCGTCAGCACGACGATTTCCATCAGCATCGGCCCCAACGGCTACTCGAACGACCTCGCCATAGCGCCCGACGGCCGCCGCGCCTACGTCACACACCGCCAGCACGCCAGCATCGCCGTGATCGACACGGACCCATCCAGCCCGACCTTTAACCAGGAAACGAGCGCCATCGCGACGAGCGGCGGCGACCTGGGCGAGATCGAGATAACGCCCGATGGCAAGCAAGCCTTCGTAGCCAGCGTAGCCACGAGCGAGGTGTTGGTCATCGACATCGATCCGGCCAGCCCCGGCTTTCACACCCAGGTACACGCGATCCCCCTGGCAAGCCCGGCCTCCGCTATAGTCTACCAGGGTTCGTCTTGGGCAGTCGTCTACGCTCTACATCCGGGCAACAACAGCCTCTCGGTGATCGCCTGCCGCCAGTCTTACGGCCTGATGCTCACCCCACCTCGAGCAACCGGGACAGGTCTGCCCGGCGAGACGGTGACCTACACTTTAAGGCTGACTAACACCAGCACGACGAGCGTTACGTTCACATTGGGTTACACGTCAACGAGCAGCGATTGGAACGTCAGCTTGCCGCCCCAAACCGGACTAGGGCCTGGCGCAGGCAACCCGGTGACCGTGCTAGTCACCATCCCCACCGGCGCACGACCAGGCGAAACAAACACCGTGACTGTCGCAGCGGCTTTCCTGGGAAGCGCCTGGCTGCCGGGCGCCGAGTCACGCTTGACGACCACGGCGCTTGTCATCACGCCGACGGCCGAGTTTACGGCCATGCCGCTGAACGGCATCGCGCCACTGCCCGTGAGCTTTAGCGATCTCTCAACCTACTGGCCCGACGAGTGGCGATGGGATTTTGGCGATGGTGGAAGCAGTACGATCCAGCACCCCGTCTATACCTACACGCTGCCTGGCACGTACACCGTCACGCTCACCGTCAGCAACACAGCCGGTAGCGATACCATCGTCAAACAAGGCTATATCACAGTCACCCAACGCTGGCACATGATCTTTTTGCCGGCTATTTTGAAGAACTGGTGGTGACCTGCGCTAGCAGATTATCTAGCCTTGCGAAGGTTAGGAAACCTTCGCAAGGCTGGACTTGCTCTATCTCTATCTGGCGTCTCTATCTGTCTTCCCCACCCTCTCCGCCAACGCCAGCACGCCGGCCGCCAGCAGCCCCAGCACGAGCAGGGCGATCAACTTGAACAGGCGGGATGAGACAAGCAGCGTCAGCCCACCGAAAGCCGCGCAAAAGGCATAATAGCCCAGCACGATCGCGCGCTGCGGCAAGCCCGCATCGAGGAGACGAAAGTGAAGGTGGTCGCGCCCACCGACCAGGGGCGACTGCCCGCGCCGGAGGCGAGCCACAATCAGCCAAGCGACGTCCATCACGGGTATGGCCATGACCAGCAGCACGGCGGCCGCCTTGGCGCCGCCGATGATCGAAAGGCAGCCGAGCGTAAAGCCCAGGAACAACGCGCCACTGCCCATAAAGGCACGCGCAGGATGCACGTTCCAGGGCAAAAAACCCAGGCAGGCGCCAGCCAACGCCAGCGGCAAAAGCGACACACTGAGCTGAGGAGGGTCCAGACGAAAAGCCGCGTTGGCAAACAACACCAGTGACGCCACCGCCGTCACACCGGCCGCCAGGCCATCCAGGCCATCCAGCCAATTGACGGTATTAGTCATCCCCACCAGCCAGAACAGCGAGAAAAGCAGCGTAAACCAGGCCGGAAAGTCGATGCGCTGGTTGTCGAGCGGGCTAAAGATGTACTCGACAAAGATCAAGTGTCCCACCGCCACGGCGCATGCGGCCACCTGGATGGCGAGCTGCAGGCGCGGGTCGAGATCCCAACGATCGTCGGCCAGGCCATAAACGAAAATGATCGCCCCGCCCCACAACAAGCCCAACAAACGCGTGACTTCTTGGGGGTCAAAGCGCGGCACGGGCAAAAACTGGGCCAGGATGACCGCCAACGTGAAGGCCAGGTAAAGCGCCACCCCTCCCGTGCGCGGGACCGCCCCCAGGTGCCGTCGCCGCCCGCCAGGCCGGTCGGTCAGCCCCCAGCGGCGTCCCACCCAGGCCGCCAGCGGCGTGAGCACGAACGCCAACCCTAATCCAGCACCAAACACCAGGAGAAAATTAACAATTAACAATTAAAAATTCACAATTAACAATTAATCAGGCCGTTCCGAACTGCCGGTCGCCGGCGTCGCCCAGGCCGGGCACGATGTAGCCGATGTCATTGAGCCGTTCGTCAATCGCGGCCAGGTGGATAGGCACGTCGGGGTGAGCGGCGGACAGGCAGTCCACGCCCTCCGGCGCGGCGATGAGGCCAACGTACTTGATGCGCCTGGCGCCCCACTTTTTGAGGATATCCACCGTTGCCACGGCCGAGCCGCCGGTCGCCAGCATGGGGTCGAGGACCAGGCACACATCCACCGTGGGCGACACGGGCAGCTTGTTGTAATACTCTACCGGCTTGAGCGTGCGCTCGTCGCGAAACAACCCGATGTGCCACACCTCAGCCGAGGGCATCATCTCCCAGATCCCCTCGACCATACCCAGGCCGGCTCGCAGAACGGGCACCAGGCCAATTTTCTCTCGCAACTGCCAGCCGTTCGCCTGTCCCATGGGGGTAGAAACCTGCCTTGAGTCAAGCTCCAAATCAGCCGTGGCCTCGTAGGCCAGCAAGATGGCCAATTCGTGAATCAACTCTCGAAATTTCTTGGGGCCGGTTTCCACATCACGCAGCAGCGCCAGCTTGTGCTTGACCAGGGGATGTCGAGACGGAAAAACGAGGGACATCGTGACCTCCTAGCCGCGCCCGCGCGACCAGAACCAGAACACGCCGGAGACGGCGACGATGAACAAACCCGGCAGCAAGCACATAGCAGCCATTCCGGCCTGCGTTCTGGCAGGATCATCCGGGCCAGGGGCAATGATGGCCGTCAGTCCCACCAGGGCCAGGAGCAAGCCGGCAGCCGCGCCCAACGTCGCCAACAGCTCGCTCCAGCGCAGGCGCGGGTCTTGTCGGCGCCCCACAGCGGCTATCAGATAAGCCAGGCAAAGCAGCACAAAGGCCGGCGCCAGGCAGCAGGCCCGGCTAGTGCCGAAATAGTCCGTCATCTTCTCAGGCCAGCTTTCAAGCGGCCTGTCAGGCGTGAAGGCCATGAACAGCCCCAACGCCCCCAAAAAGACGGCAATCAAGATCAGGACCAGGGCAATCGCTTGCCAGGTGCGTTTAGATAACCTCATAGATCCTCCTTAGGTCTTCAGATTCCAGGTTCCAGATTTCACGTCTCAGGCTCCAGGCGCGAGATTCACTGAGCGGCGTTCGTTCGCTCAAGATCGACGACGCTAAAATTAACAATTAACAATTAAACTCCTCGCTCGCCCCGCGCGTAGGGGGTGCCCAGGGCCGCCGGCGATCCCAGGCGCTTGCGGAGCGCCTCGCGGCTGACGGCCACCAGCACCAGGATGGTCAGCGCGTAAGGCAGCATCTCGAGAAAAAAGCCCAGCTTGTGCGTATAGTAAAACGGGTTACGAAAGCCCAGCAGCGTCTGCGGGCCTTGCAAGTCGAGGATAAGGCGCCTGAGCGCGCCGAACATGTAGCCGCCGCCGGCCGCTCGCCAGGGGTCCCACTGGGCAAAGATCACCAAGCCAATCGCGATCCAGCCCTGGCCGGCGGTGGTCATGTCGCTGAACCAGCCTGGCGAGACGGCCAGGCTGATCGTTGCGCCAGACAGTCCCACCAGCATGCCACCAAGCAGCACGTAAAAGTAACGCTGCGCGTACACATTGATACCAAGGGCGTCGGCGGCAGCCGGATATTCGCCGACTGCACGCAGGTGCAGGCCGGCCCGTGTGTGGTTGACATAAAACCAAACAGCCGGCACGAGCAGATAACCGGCGTAAACCAGCACGTGATGATTGGTGAAAAAGATCGGTCCCAGGAGCGGGATTTGCGACAAGAGCGGCAGCGTATACGAGGGCAAGAGTGCGGTCGTGCCGGCCTTGCTCAGGCCCTCGCCCAGCACAGTGCTCAACCCCACTCCCACAAAATTGATCGCCAGGCCGCTGACGACCTGGTCAGCCTGAAAGCTGATGGTGACCAGGGCGTGCAGCAAGCTCAAGGCGCCAGCGGCCAGCATAGCGTACGCCACCCCCAGCCACGGATTGCCCACCTCCACAACCGTTTTAAAAGCGGTCATGGCGCCGATGAGCATCATGCCCTCCACGCCCAGGTTCAACACGCCCGAGCGCTCGGTCAACAGCTCGCCCACGGCGGCAAACAACAGCACCGTGCCGCTGGCGATCCCGGCTTGAAGGATAATGACCCAATCAATCATTTTTATCCGCTAATCTACGCTAATCTTCACGAATGTTTTGTCAATACCATTCGCTTCCATTCCAATTTATCCGCAGAACCAAAGTTGATGAGAACACCGACCTGCATACCTGTTGCTTTCAGATAATTGAGCAATTGCGCTTCCTCACGAGCCGTCAGACAATCAAGAGCTTTGATTTCCAAAACAACTTGACCAAAGGCTATAAAATCAGCCATATAGGTCTTGTTCAGACAATGTTCCCTGTAATAAATATGTAATTCCCTTTGTGCTTCAAAAGGAATGCGGCGTTCTGCAAATTCTATCTCAAGGGCCTCCTGGTACACTGCTTCCAGAAAGCCAGATCCCAGTGAAGTATAGACCTGCATTGCTGCACCCACAAGTGCATATACCTCGTCCTTGTAAAGCAAATCTACCTTGTTGCTTCCACTCATCACGCAAGTCTCATAAAAATTAGCGAAAGATTCGCGTTATTCGCGGATAATAATCCGAACTCGGTAGCGCAGCAGCACGTCGCTGGCGATGACGGTGAACAGGATGATGCCCTGCAGCATGCGGGGGACGCCCGAGGGCTGGATCTCGCGCCCGGCCAGCAGCAGGCCGCCAAACAAGACAGACACCAGGATGACGCCAAAGGGATCGAGCTTGGCCAGCCAGGCGATGATGATGCCCGTAAAGCCATAACCGGGCGAGATACGGTCCTGCAAGCGGTGCACTACACCCGAGATTTCGGACATCCCGCCCAGGCCGGCGATTGCGCCGGAGAGCATCATCACCAGCGTCACGTTGCGCACAATGTCCATGCCAGCATAGCGAGCAGCGGAGGGGTTATCGCCAATCAAGCGAATTTCATAGCCCCACCGGCTGCGATGAAGGATGAACCACACCACGCCGGCTGCCAGCAAGCCAAAAGCCATCCCCACGTGCAGCGTCAGGCCTGAAAAGGCGGGGATGGACTGGGCGTAATCGGACAGGCGCGGCAGCCAGGCCGTTTTGGGGAAAACGGGCGACATCTGAAAGCCTCGTTCGCTCCAAGCGCCAAAGACCCAATACTTGACCCACGACACAGCGATATAGTTCATCATCAGTGTGGTGATGATTTCATTGACGTTGAAGCGGGCCTTGAGAAAGCCGGGGACCAAACCCCACAGGCCGCCGCCGGCGGCCCCGGCGGCGGCCATGGCCAGAAGCATCATCGCGGCTGGCGTGTCAGCCGGCAAGAGAGGCGCCAGCACCACAGCGCTGGCGGCCCAGGCGCCCATGAAGAACTGTCCTTCGGCGCCGATATTCCACAACTTCATGCGAAACGCCAAGGCGCAGGCCAGGCCGGTCAAGATCAGCGGGGTAGCCTTGACCAATGTATCCGAAAACACGCCCGGGCTGCCAAAGGCGGCCTTGAAGATGTGCAGGTATGACTCGAGGGGGCGTCCGCCGCTCAGCCCGATGATCACGCCGCCAATCACCAGGGCGACGAACACCGCCCCCAGCGACGTGGCAAATGGCAGCCAGCGCGGCACGTTCATGCGCGGTTCGAGCACGACGCGAAAAGGCGGGGACGGGGGTTTCAGGTTCAAAGTTTCAGGTTTCAAGGTCTCAGCTTTCAAGGTTTCACGTTTCACGTTTTACGTTTCACGTCTCACGCCGGCCATCATCAGGCCGATCTCTTCCAGAGTAGCCGCCTGGGCGCGCAGCTCTCCCATGATTTGCCCCTCATAGATGCCCAGGATGCGATCGGACAGCGACAACAGCTCATCCAGTTCCTCGGAAATGAGGAGTATGGCCACGCCCTCTTCGCGTTTTTGCAGCAGCAAGCGATGAACAGTCTCGATCGCGCCCACGTCCAGGCCGCGTGTAGGCTGCACGGCGATCATGAGCTTGGCGCCAGACGACATCTCGCGGGCCAGGATCAGTTTTTGCAAGTTGCCACCGGAAAGCAAGCGCGCCTCGGTGTCGATAGACGGTGCCGCGATGTCGTAGGCCTGCTTGAGATCCCGAGCCTGGCGGCGGATGGCCGGGCGGTTCAAGACCCAACCAGCCGCGATGGGTGGGTGGCGGTAACATTTCATGATCAGGTTATCGGCCAGGCTCATGTTCGGCGAGCTGCCCACGCCGGCCCGATCTTCCGGGATATGCGATACACCCAGGTCGATGGCCCGGCGCGGTGGGGTATTGCTCACATCCTGGTCATTGACGAGTATGCGCCCGCTGCGGCAGCGGCGCAGGCCGGTGATGAGTTGGGCCAGCTCGCTTTGCCCATTGCCGGCCACACCGGCCAGGCCGACGATTTCGCCTGCGCGCACCTTGAGCGCCAGGCCTTGCAGGGCAGGAAGTCCACGATCGTTGTCGGCGTACACGTTCTCGATCGACAGGGCCACTGGCCCAAGCGGGACCGGCTCTTTGTGCGTCGTAAAGATCACCTCGCGCCCTACCATCAAGCGGGCCAGCCCGGTCTTGGTCACAGCCCCCACCTCCAGGCCAGCGGCCGTCACGCGCCCGTGGCGCAGCACGCTGACGCGGTCGGCGATCTGCAAGACCTCGTCCAACTTGTGGCTGATAAAGATGATCGAATGGCCGCTTTGTGTCATCGAGCGCAAGGTGTCAAAGAGATCGACCACCTCCTGTGGGGTAAGCACAGCGGTTGGCTCGTCCATGATCAGGACGCTTGCTCCCCGGTAGAGCATCTTGAGGATTTCCACCCGCTGCTGTTCGCCAACCGACAGTTGCCAGATCTTGGCCCTGGGATCTACTTTCAGCCCGTACTGCTCTTGCAGCGCCAGCACACGCCGGTCAAGCTCCGGCAGGCGCAGCAAGAAACGCGGCCAGTCCAGGCCGAGCAAGATATTCTCGGTGACCGTCTGTGACGGCACCAGCATAAAGTGTTGGTGAACCATGCCGATGCCGCGCGCGATGGCGGCCCGCGGCGAATGAAAGTTGGCCGGCTTGCCCTCCACGAAAATCTCACCCTCTTCGGGCCGATACAAGCCGGCCAACACATTCATCAGCGTGCTTTTTCCGGCGCCGTTTTCGCCCAGCAAGGCATGAACCTCGCCCTGGCGCAGGTCGAAATCCACGCGGTCATTCGCCAGCACGCCGGGGAAGCGCTTGACGATCCCCCGCATCTCGACGACGTTGAGTA
>JAFGFO010000089.1 GCA_016931085.1 Thermoflexales bacterium | reverse complement strand
GCCGCTGCCTCGCGCGCCAACTCTTCCAATCGCTGGCACTTTGGGCACCCCGACCCCAAAATCTTGATCTCCATACGTCACCTCCCTATGTAATTTTGGCTAACCTGCAAACTTGCTTACTTGGCATTGACAAACGCGCCAAATATCAATCCCGCCACTGTACTGAAAATCCCCACCATGATCACGTAGACCGCCGTCTTTTTCTTGCCGATGATCTTGCTGGTCACCAGGATGGACTGCAAGCTCAGCTCCGGGTCGGACAGCAGGTAGGCCAGCAGCGGTCCGCGATGCATCCCCAACGCCAGGAACGTCTGCGCCACCGGCACCTCGACCAGCGTCGGGAAGTAGATAAAGATGGCAAATATCACCGGGGCCAGGTTGCCCAGCAGCGTGTTGCGCCCGGAGATGGCCTGCACCCACGAGGCCGGCAACAACGCCCGCCCAATCCCGGCCAGGAAAACGCCCGTGATGAGCAGCGGCATGATCTGCTTGACAAAGCGCCACATCTCCCATAGCCACTCCTGCAGCTCGCCCGGCTCCATCGCCTTGAGCGCCAGCGTCCACAGCGCCCCCAGCAGCGCGATCTCGGCGATCAGCTTACCGGTGACGCCGACGGCAAAGCCTTCCGCGCCGGCCGTCACCTTGAACGCCGCGACGACCAGCGTCAGCGTGACCAGCCCCAGGGCGATGTAGGTCCAGGTATTGAAACCCTCGTCCACTTTGTTCAACCCGCGCCAGGCCGTCACGCCGATGAGCGCGAGCAGCCCGATCAGCAAGACACCGTGGACGCTCACGCCCTCGATGCCCAACGCCGGATTCGGCGGCACGACGCGATCCAGCCAGGCCTGGAACGCGCCGGGCCAGGCGGCCGGCAGCGTGAAGGTGGCGTAACTGTTCTTGAGCAGCCCCACTTGCAGCGTTCCCGCGATCAGCACGGCCACCAACAGTGCGAAAAAGAGCCAGATGCGCCCGGGCACGCGCGCTCCCTGCGCGAACATCTGGCTGCCGGCGGCTGCCTGCGCCTTTTCCTCGGCTTCCTCGTCCTTGCGGAAGAGCCAGGCCATGATCATGCCGATGGCGACGCCAAAGACCATGCACAGGATGATGCGCGCCACGGCGATGTCCATGCCGATTTGCACACCGGTGAGCATGATGGCCAGGATGTTGCTGGCCGGGGCGAAGAACATGAACGTGAGCGCCGGGCCCAGCCCTGCGCCCTTCTTGCGGATGCCGGCGAACAGCGGCAAAATTGTGCATGAGCAGACCGCCAGCACCGACCCGGCCAGCAGCGCCGCCGGGTAAGAGATCCACCTGGACGCGCCGCGCCCCAGGAATTTGGTGATGGATTCCTTGGGCACGAGCGCCGCCATGGCCCCGGCGATGAAAAAGGCCGGGAGCAGGCACAATAGGACATGCGCGGCCAGGTAGGCCGCCAGGTTGCCCAACCCTGTCTGTAACGACATGGCGATATATTCCAAAACGTTCAACTCGTACCTCCTGATGATAGACTTTATGCACCCGATTGCATATTCTTGCGCCTGAAAAAAGGCCGTGACGAGCACGGCCTGTCCCAAATCAACTCATCTCTGGCAACGGGGACACGGGCACTCAGCGATGCACGCAGATTGCCCCGCCGGCCCCAGCACATTCTCCAGCAGCCGTTCCACCTCCGGATCGGCCAGACGATAATATACGAGCAGGCCGTCCTTGCGGTCAATCACTATCCCGGCCTCGCGCAGCACGCGCAACTGTTGGGAAATGTAAGCCTGGGGGCGCCCCAACACGGTCTGGAGATGGCAGACGCACGCCTCGCCTTTCCGCAGCTCGTCCAGGATGCGCAGCCGGGCCTGGTGAGATAGGATGTGGAACAACTGGGATGCTTCCTGATGCGTTTTGTTCTTCACTGTAGCCCCATACAATATGCAATCTGTTGCATATTGTATCACAAAAAATATCCTTGTCAAGCAAGTCGCGGCCGAAAATCGAGGCGGCGCTGGCGCCTCTCTCAATCCTGACATTTTTCGTCATAATTTCGTGGTATAATAGGGCTGCCTGGACGAAAGTGACGTGGAGAGAGTGATGGTATGAGCACCGTTGCCACACGTTTATTGTCTTTGATCATGCTGCTGCAATCGCGCTCCAGTTGGAAAGCCGGAGAGCTGGCCACCGAGCTGAACGTCTCCGAGCGGACGGTCCATCGCTATATGGTCATGCTGGACGAGATGGGCATTCCGATTTACTCGGAGCGGGGGCCATACGGTGGTTTTTCGCTGGTGCGGGGGTACAAGCTGCCGCCCCTGGTCTTTACGGCCGAGGAAGCGACAGTGCTCTACATGGGGGCCAACCTGATCCGAGACGTGTGGGGCCAGACCTACGGCGACGCAGTCACGGCGGTCACTGCCAAGCTGGACAATGTGCTGCCCGACGATTTACGTCGAGAGGTGGACCGGGTGCGGCAAAGTCTGGTCGTTGGGGGCCTGAGCCGGAGGGACTACCGTCCCTGGGAGCCGGCGCTTCACACGCTGCGGCATTGCATCGAGGAGCGGTGTTGCGTGCGCCTGCGATACCGGGCCTTGGGGGATCAGGATGGCACCGAGCGGGTGGTGGAACCGTATGCATTGACGTTCCAATGGGGCCTCTGGTATCTGGTGGGCCTGTGCCGTTTGCGACAGGATTTGCGGACGTTTCGGGTGGATCGCATTCAACAGGTCGCCGAGCTGAAAGATCCCTTTGTCATCCCGCGCAATTTTTCGGTGCGCGAGTACCTGGAGCGCACCATGCGCTTCGAGCCGATCTACACGGTGGTCGTGCGTCTCGATGCACACGTGGCTTTCCACGCGCGGGAGCGACACGGCCACTGGATGGAAATCACCGACCACGCCGATGGCTCGATCACCGCCCGCTTTGGCGTGTCTGATCTGGATTGGACGACCGGCTGGGTCTTGAGCTACGGCGCGGCAGCGAGGGTCATAGAGCCGCGAGAGCTGATTGAGCGCATACGGGGGGCAGCGGAGGGGGCTCTGCGGGTTCTGGCGCAAGAGCAGTGGGATTGACAAACCCGCCTCCCTGGCGATAATAGGGCCATGCGCCGACTCAAGCTGACCCTGTGGGCCTTCTTTGCACTGGCGGCGGCCACGCTGGCGTGCAACGCGCCCTCGAATTTGACCTGGCTGCCGTTTCTCCCTACTGCTACGCCCACCGTGACTTTGACCCCCACGCCTACGTCCACACCCACTCAGACGCCTACACCCACGCCCACACCTACTCAAACCCCCACGCCTACGCCCATCCCGGCCGAGTGGCTCTCTGACGCTGCGCAAGCGATGCAGGCCGGCGACTTGGAGACCGCCGCCGAAATCTATCGCAGTCTGCTCGCTCTGCCCCTGGGCGAGGCCGATGAGGGCATCGCCGCCCAAGCCCGGCTCGACCTGGGCGCAGCTTACCTGCGCGATGGCGACTATGCCAACGCCATCGGCGTATTTCAGGATTTTCTCGTCGCTCACCCCGAACACGGCTCTATCCCCGCCGTTCATTTTTTGCTGGCTGAAGCGTTGGTTGGCGCAGGCGAGCCGTTGACGGCGACTGAGGAGTACCGCGCCTACGTGTCGGCTGGCACGGTCATCACCGCGTACGTCAGCGAGTGGCTGGGAGACGCG